>NZ_JBRREO010000003.1:0-417091 GCF_056760355.1 Stenotrophomonas sp. STEN013
TTTTTTGCCCGCCCCGCCGTTCCATTTCTTGCTGGCGTGGGCCGCCTTCCTGGAAACGGGGGGGGGGGTGGCGCCCGGGCCCACCCCCCGGGGGGGGGGGGGGCGCCCCCGCGGATGGATCATTTCGGTGCCAGACGCACGGCACCGTCAAGGCGGATGGTCTCACCGTTGAGGTAGGGATTGCCAATGATGTGGCCGACCAGGCCGGCGAAATCTTCCGGCTGGCCCAGGCGCGACGGGAACGGGATGGAGGCGGCCAGCGACTCCTGCACATTGGCCGGCATGCCATCGACCATCGGCGTCCAGAACACGCCCGGTGCGATGGTCATCACGCGGATGCCGAAGCGCGACAGTTCGCGGGCCATCGGCAGGGTCATGCCGACCACGCCGCCCTTGGAGGCGGAGTAGGCGGCCTGGCCGATCTGGCCTTCATAGGCGGCGACCGAGGCGGTATTGATGATCACCCCGCGCTCGCCGTCGGCGTTGGCCTCGTTGTGCTGCATCAGCTCGGCGGCGGCCTTGGCGACATTGAAGCTGCCAACCAGGTTGACCATCACCGTGGTCTGGAAGTTGGCCAGCGGCATGGCGGTCTCTCGGCCCAGCACGCGACCGGCACCGAGGATGCCGGCGCAGTTCATCACCACGTTCAGTCCGCCGAGGAACGCTTTGGCGGTACCCAGGTTGGCGGCCACACCGGCCTCGTCGGTGACATTGGTGGTGAAGTAGCGGGCATTGTCGGCGCCCAGCTCGGCGACGGCGGCAGCGCCTTTCTCGTCGTTGAGGTCGAACAGGGCGACCTTGCCGCCGTGGGCGACGAGGAAGCGGGCCACACCCAGGCCGAGGCCGGAGACACCACCGGTGATGACGGCACGAACGGAGGACAGCTGCATTGGAACGATCCTGCGGAAAAGAGCGCCGATTCTAGCCGATGGCCGACCGTGCGCCGAAACCGGTCAGCGCAGCCGGCGGGCGAACTCGCGCGGCGACAGGCCGGGGGCGAACAGGAAGCCCTGGCCGATCGGCACCCCCAGCTCGAGCAGGAACTGGCGCTGGGCTTCGGATTCCACCCCTTCGGCGACCAGGCCCAGGCCGAGGCTGCGGGCGATGCCGCAGACCGCCTCGCACACCGCGACATCCGAGCGGTTGCCGGGCACGCCATTGATGAACAGCTGGCTGAGCTTGAGGCCGTGGATGGGCAGGTGGCGCAGGTAGTTCAGCGCGCTGTAGCCCTCTCCGAAATCGTCGATGGTCAGCATCACGCCCATCTCGCGCAGCTCGGCGAAGGTATGCAGCGTTGCCGGTGCGTCCTCGATCAGCACGCGTTCGGTGAATTCCAGCTCCAGCGCCGCACCGGGCAGCCGGTATTCGTCCAGTATCTCGCGCAGGCGACGGGCCAGGTTGTCGCCATTGAACTGGCGGTAGGAGACATTGATGGCGATCCGGACCAGCCCGAGCCCCTCGTCCATCCACTCGCGCACCTGCCGGCAGGCTTCGCGCAGCACCCAGTCGCCGATGCGCACGATGTCACCGGTGGTTTCGGCGTGGCTGATGAAGATGTCCGGGCGCAGCTCGCCCAGTTGACGGTTGCGCCAGCGGATCAGCGCCTCGGCACCGACGATGCGGCCGCCACGCAGATCCACTTGCGGCTGGTACACCAGCCGGAACTCGTTGCGCTCCAGTGCGCGGCGCAGGCGGCGCTCGATCTGCAGGCGGTCACGCTGCTCGCGCGCCAGTTCCGGCGTGAACACCTGCCAGCCGTTGCGGCTGCGGCGCTTGCATTCGTACATGGCCCGGTCGGCGTTCTGGATGAGCTCCTGCGGGCTTTGCCCATCTTCCGGTGCGCGGGCGATGCCGATGCTGGTGGTGACCGCGAATTCGTCCTTGCCCAGCCGGAACAGCGGGGCGAAGGCATCGGTGATGGCCTGCGCCAGCAGTTGCGGATGCTCGGGCACCTCGCGGGCATCGCAGATCACCACGAATTCATCGCCGCCGAAACGCGCCAGCAATCCTTCGGTGCCGATGGCGTTTGCAATGCGGCGGGTCGCTTCGATCAGCAGTTCATCGCCGGCGTTGTGGCCGAGCACGTCGTTGACCGTCTTGAAGCGGTCCAGGTCGATGTACAGCACCGCGACCTGGGCGTGGGAAGGGTTGCCCAGCCGCGCCTTCAGGTCGGCCAGGGCCGCGTCGCGATTCATGATGCCGGTCAACGGATCGGTGCGGGCCTGGGTCTTGAGGGTTTCCTCCGCGTGTTTGCGCTCGGTGATGTCCTGCAGCGTGCCGGCGATGCGGCTGGAGGCCATGTCGCCGGCTTCGATCTCGCCGATCATGCGGATCCAAACACTGTGGCCGTCGCCGCGCAGTCCCTGCAGATCCAGTTCGAAGCCGCGCTTGCGTTCGACCTCCCGATCGAGGGTCTGTTGCAGGCGCAGCCGGTCGTCGCTGCCCAGGCACTGCAGCAGCTGCTCCAGTGTGGCCGGCGGCGGCGTGTGGCCGAGAATGCGCTGCGCCTCGCCGGTCAGGTACAGCCGCTGCTGGCCGCGATCCCACTCCCAGCCGCCGATATGCGCCAGCGCCTGGGCACGATCGAACAGCACGTGGTCGCGTTTGAGCTCGGTGACGTCGCTGAACATCGAGAACACGTGGTCGGGCAGGTCGCGCCCGCAGGAAAATACCGGCACCGTGGTGATCGAAATCCAGATCATGCGCCCGCGCGGGCGGTGGTACAGGCCGACGATGGTGCTGGGGATCGTGTGGCCATCGCGGAACGCGCGTGACACCGGCCATTGCTCCGTGCGGAGCCGGCGGCCATGCTCGTCAACGGTGATCCACTCTTCGCCTTCCATCGGAATCTGCGTCGGCGGTTCGGCGCCGAGTCCGAGGATGCGATGGGCCGCCGGATTAGCCGAGATTACCTGGAAGTGCTGATCGAACAGCATCACGCCTTTGTCGATGGATTCGAGCAGCAGCCGGTAGCGCGATTCGGCCTGCCAGCGGCGGCTCAGGTCGCGGGCCACGGCCACGATGCAGGGCTGACCATCGTTCTGGAACGACGCCGAATGCACCTCCACCGGGAAACGGCTGCCATCGCCGCGCATGTTGGTGACTTCGATCACATAGGTCTGGCCGCGGTTGAGGGTGTCCCAGACCGGTTGCAGGTGATCCTCGGGCAGATCCGGATTCAGCAGTTCGATCGGTTGGCCGACGATCTCCTCGCGGCTGCGGCCGTAGGCCTGGACACCGGCGGCGTTGACGTCCAGCACCGTGCCGCTGGCGCTGAGGATGCTGACCGGGTCCGGGAACGCATCGAACAGCGCCCGGTAGCGCTGCTGCGCAGACTGGCACTGGGCGGTGGCCTGCAGCAGGGCATCGCGCGCCGCCTCCAGTACCGGCTTCAGTCCGGCCGCCAGCGGCTGTTGCAGGGCGTGCTCCAGATCGGCCAGCGCATCGGCAGGGGCGGCGGGATGACCGCCGTCCTCGGGTGCGACGCGCTGGCCGGAGCTGCTCATATGGCCGCCAATGCTTTTCCTGTCTTGCTGCCTGTATCCCGGCCCAGCCGTTCGCTGAGCCAGCGTCCCGTGGCGGCCAATGCCGGCAGGTCCACGCCGGTCACCATCCCCATTCCGTGCAACATATACACCACATCCTCGCTGGCGACATTGCCGCTGGCGCCCCTGGCGTAGGGACAGCCGCCGGTGCCGGCCACCGCCGCGTCGACCACACGCACGCCTTCTTCCAGGCAGCTGGCGATATTGGCCAGTGCCTGACCGTAGGTGTCGTGGAAGTGCACGGCCAGCGCGGCCATCGGTACCGCCGCGGCGACGGCGCGCAGCATCGCCGCGGCCTTGCGCGGGGTGCCGACGCCGATGGTGTCGCCCAGCGAGACCTCGTAACAGCCCATCGCGTGCAACTGGCGGGCGACACGGACCACTTCGGCTACTGGTACTTCGCCCTGGTAGGGGCAGCCCAGCACGGTGGAGACGTAGCCGCGGACCTTGATCCCATCGGCCTGGGCCCGGGTCAGGATCGGCGCGAAACGGCGCAGGGACTCGTCGATGCCGGCATTGGTGTTCTTCAGGTTGAACTGCTCGGAGGCGGCGGTGAACACCGCCACTTCTTCCACGCCGACCGTCAGGGCGCGTTCGTAGCCCTGTTCATTGGGCACCAGCACCGGATAGCTGACCCCGGGTCGACGCTGGATACCGGTGAACACGTCGGCCGCGTCAGCCAGCTGCGGCACCCACTTGGGGCTGACGAAGCTGGTGGCCTCGATGCTGCGCAGGCCGGTGGCCGACAGGCGGTTGATCAACTCGATCTTGTCGGCGGTGGCGATGAGCTGTTTCTCGTTCTGCAGGCCATCGCGCGGGCCGACTTCGACAATGCGGACGAAATCGTTCACACGCACCCCGCAACGGTAGCGGGCAGGGAGATGCTGGAAAGCATGGTTCAGTCCTTCTGTGCCCAACGCGGCGCGCGTTTCTCGAGAAATGCCGATAGCCCTTCGCGACCCTCGTCGGAGGCGCGCAGGGCGGCGATCAGGCCGGCATTGGCGCGATCGAGTGCATCGCGGTCACCGCCGGCCGCGCAGACCTCGCGCACCAGTGACTTTGCCGACGCCGCGGCTGCCGGGCCGGCCTTGCGGAGCAGGTCCAGCTGCGCCTGCACGGCGGCATCAAGCCCGGCAGCGGGGACGACCTGGTGCACCAGGCCGATATCGCGGGCGGTGGTGGCATCAAAATGCTCGCCGGTGGCGAACCAGCGCCGCGCCTGGCGGGGGCCGATGGCGGCGATCACATACGGAGAAATGACGGCCGGCAGCAGTCCGAGACGGCTTTCAGTCAGGCCGAAGCGGACACCGTCCACGGCAATGGCGATATCGCAGCAGGCCACGAGGCCAACGCCGCCACCGAAGCTGGCGCCATGGACGCGGGCGATGGTGGGCTTGGGCAGCTCGTCGAGGGTGCGCATCAGGCGCGCCAGCGCCAGCGAGTCGGTCCGGTTTTCCTCCTGGCTGGCGCTGGCCATGGCGCGCATCCATTGCAGGTCGGCGCCGGCGGAAAACGACGCGCCGCTGCCGGTCAGCACCACGGCGCGCACCTCCGGATCGGCGCCGACGCGCTCCAGCGCGGCGGTCAGGGTGGCGATCAGCCCGGCATCGAAGGCGTTGTGCAGTTCCGGGCGGTTCAGGCACAAGGTCGCCACGCCGCGCTCATGCTGCACGAGCAGGGTATCGCTCATCGGGAAATCCATAGCTGACAGGTAATCCTGCGAATCATAGCGGTGTGCTGGCGGGACGCCATGACGCGCCGCGGCGATGCTAGAATTGATAACCATTCTTATCAACTCATTCATAGGCGCCCTTCAGTGACGTTGTCAGATTTGCCACTGCATGCCTCCGCGCAAGTGGAAAGCGTGCATGACCTGCATGCCAATGATGCGATTGCCCGCCGCCTGCGCGAACTGGGCTTCGTCAATGGAGAAGAAGTCCGCATGGTCGCCCGCGGCCCGGTGGGTGGCGAGCCGCTGCTGATCCAGGTGGGTTTCACCCGTTTCGCGCTGCGCCGTTCGGAGGCAAGCCGGGTCCAGCTCAGCGGCGTCGATGCGGCCTCGCAGACCTCTGAAGAGGTGCGCGCATGAGTTCCTCGGCAGCGGTGGCAAGGCTGGCGCTGGTCGGCAACCCGAACAGCGGCAAGACCGCACTGTTCAACCAGCTCACCGGCAGTCGGCAGAAGGTGGCCAACTACACCGGCGTGACCGTGGAGCGCAAGGAAGGCCGCATGCGCGGGCCGTCTGGACGTGAATACGCGGTGCTGGATCTGCCCGGCGCCTACAGCCTGCAACCGGCCAGCCTGGACGAGGCGATCACCCGGGACCTGTGTCGGGGGTTCTATCCGGGTGAGGCTGCGCCGGATGCGCTGGTATGCGTGATCGATGCGACCAATCTGCGCCTGCACCTGCGTTTTGCGCTGGAAGTGCGCGAGCTGGGCAAGCCGATGATCGTGGCGCTGAACATGGTCGATGCGGCGCGTCGGCGTGGTATCGGAATCGATGTGCCGGCGCTGGAAAAGGCGCTGGGCGTGCCCGTGGTGGAGACCGTGGCGGTCAAGCACAACGGCGCGCGCGCGCTGGTGGAGCGGATCGATACGTTGGTGCCGCAGCTGGCCTCGTTGCCGCCGCCACCTACGGAAGCCGGTATGGATTACCACGCGCAGGTGCGTTCCATCCTGGCTGCGGCGGTCAGCATGCCTGCGCGCACCGCCAAGGTGGACGACACCCTGGATCGCTGGCTGCTGCACCCGGTGTACGGGTTGTTGACCCTGGCCGTGGTTATGTTCCTGATCTTCCAGGCGGTCTATGCGTGGGCCACGCCGTTGATGGACGGGATCGAGGCGTTTTTCGGCTGGCTCGGTCCGCTGGTAGCCGCCTCGCTGCCAGAGGGACCGCTGAGCAGCCTGCTGGTGGATGGCATCATCGCCGGTGTCGGTGGCGTGGTGGTGTTCCTGCCGCAGATCCTGATCCTGTTCGCTTTCATCCTGGCGCTGGAGGAATCCGGCTATCTGCCGCGCGCGGCCTTCCTGCTGGACCGCATGATGGCGGCGGCCGGGCTGTCGGGGCGTTCGTTCATCCCGTTGCTGTCCAGCTTCGCCTGTGCGGTACCGGGCATCATGTCCACCCGCTCGATCCAGGATCCGCGTGACCGGCTGGCGACGATTCTGGTCGCGCCGCTGATGACCTGTTCAGCACGGCTGCCGGTGTACGCGCTGCTGATTGGTGCCTTCATCCCGGAAAAGACCGTGGGTGGCATCTTCAACCAGCAGGGGCTGGTGCTGTTCGCGCTTTATGTTGCTGGCATCCTCAGTGCGCTGGCGATGTCGTGGACGATGAAGAAGTTCCGCCGCGACAAGGGGGAACACCCGCTGCTGCTGGAACTGCCGTCCTACCGCGTGCCGCATCCGCGCGATCTGCTGGTCGGGCTGTACGAGCGCGGGATGATCTTCCTCAAGCGCGTCGGCGGCATCATCCTGGCGCTGACCATCCTGCTGTGGTTCCTGCTGTCGTTCCCGGGTGCGCCCGAGAACGCGACGATGCCGGCTATCGATTACAGTTTCGCCGGTCAGCTCGGCCACGCGATGGCGGTGATCTTCGCGCCACTGGGATTCAACTGGCAGATATGCATCGCGCTGATTCCGGGCATGGGCGCCCGTGAAGTGGCGGTGTCCTCGCTGGCGACCATCTATGCGCTTTCCGCTGCGGACGATGACGCGGCGATCCAGGCGCTGACCCCGGTGATCAGCGATGGCTGGACCCTGGCTACCGGCCTGTCGCTGATGGTGTGGTTCATCTACGCGCCGATGTGCATTTCGACCCTGGCCACCATCAAGCGCGAGACCAATTCCTGGAAGCAGATGGCCTTCGCCACGGTGTACCTGTTTGCAGCCGCCTATCTGGCGGCGCTGGTGACCTACCAGGTGGCCAAGGCGCTCGGGGCCGGCTGAGCATGGACACCGGCCTGCTGTTGCAATACCTGGTCATCGCGCTGGCGGTGCTGGTCAGCGCGTGGGTGGTGCTGAAGAAGCAGTTTCCGGGGCTGCTGCGCAAGCTGCGTGGCGCACTGGCGCTGTGGCTGGTCAAACGGCACTCGCTCCGGTTGCAGGCCTGGGGCCGGCAATTGGCCCCACCGCCCTCCAGTACGTCAGGTGCCTGCGGCGGTTGCGATGGTTGCGGTCCAGGAGAGCCCAAGCAGCATTGAAAAGAAACGCCGGGCCAGCCCGGCGTTTCTTTTGCCCTATCCGTCCCCGGCCAGACCATCCTCCCTCCCGGACTGACGTGGAGGAAGGTCCGTTATCCGTGAGCGGGCGGGTCGCGGTGGTGGTTGGCGTCTGCGAGCAGGGTGCTGGACACGCACAGTGCGGCGCTGGTGCACGCCGGGATGAATCACTGATGCACCGGCGGTGCTTGTCGGATCCGGCGCCAAGGCGTTAGCTTTCCTGCCATGAACAACACTCCGACTCGTTTGCTGATCCATGGTGCCTCCGGGCGGATGGGTCAGGCCCTGCTGCGTCTTGCGGCAGAAGATTCCCTGTTGCAGGTGGTGGCCGCCGTGGTGCGCAAGCCGCCGGCGCAACGGGTAGTGGACGGCATTCCGCATTTTGCGGCCAGTGAGCTGGCCGGGGTGCCCGCGTTCGATGTGGCCATAGATTTCAGCCTGCCGGAGGGCTTTGATCCGGTTCTGGCGTTGTGTGCGGAGCGCGGCGCAGGCTTCGTATCCGGCACCACCGGCATCAGTGAGCGGCAGCAGGCCGCGCTGACCGCTGCTGCCACCCGCATTCCGCTGGTCTGGGCGACCAATTTCAGTCTGGGCGTGGCGGTGTTGGCCGAGCTGGTCGAGCGTGCGGCATTGGCATTACCGGGATGGGATTGCGACATCGTCGAGTCCCATCATGTGCACAAGAAGGATGCGCCCTCCGGTACCGCGCTGACCCTGGGGGAGGCGGCACAGCATGGGGGCGCCGATCCGCGCTATGCCAGCCTGCGCGCCGGCGACATCATCGGCGAGCATTTCGTCCAGTTCACCGGGCTGGGCGAGCGGGTGGAGCTGGTGCATCGGGCAACCAATCGCGACATTTTTGCCCGGGGCGCGCTTCATGTGGCCGGGCAGCTGGTCCGGCGTGCGCCGGGGCAGTACCGGGTACGGGATCTGGTGGCGCCGCCGGCAAACGCCTGAATGGGGCGAGCGGCACGGGCGCCAGCGGTCCAGGGTCAATCAAACATGACACGGCACCGGCGGGAGACTGGTGCTTGGGGCCCCTTGCCTTTACAATTCCCGCTCGCCGAAACACGTCAGCCGGACCGGTTCCAGACCGCCGTCCGCGCTTTTTTGCAACCGGTTTTTGCCGTGGACGCAGGCGTGGCTTCGGAGTCCCCCTCGGTAGCCAAAGTGAGATTCCCGTGACCCAAGCCGCAATTCTCGTGCTCGAAGACGGCACCGTATTCGAGGGCGAATCCGTAGGCGCGCCCGGCCTGTCCGTGGGTGAGGTGGTGTTCAATACCGCCATGACCGGTTATCAGGAAATGCTGACCGATCCGTCCTATGCACGGCAGATGGTCACCCTGACATATCCGCATATCGGCAACACCGGCATGAACGACCAGGACGACGAGGCCAGCAAGGTCTGGGCCGCCGGTCTGATCGTGCGCGATGTGCCGCGTCGTCCGAGCAGCTGGCGCAGCCAGGTGTCGTTGCAGGACTGGCTGCTCCAGCGCGGTGTGGTCGCCATCGCCGGGATTGATACCCGCAAGCTGACCCGCATCCTGCGTGAGCGGGGAGCACAGAATGGCGCGCTGATGGCCGGTGATATCGATGTGGAGAAGGCGCTGGAAGCCGCCCGCAAGTTCCCGGGCCTGAAGGGAATGGATCTGGCCAAGGTAGTGTCCACCGACACGCCGTACAGCTGGAGCGAAGGTCAGCTGGATCTGGACCGCAATGAATTCCAGCGCGTGGCACCGAAGTTCAAGGTGGTGGCGTACGACTTCGGCGTGAAGGCCAACATCCTGCGCATGCTGGCCGAGCGCGGCTGCGAGCTGACCGTGGTGCCGGCGCAGACGCCTGCGGCCGACGTGCTGGCGATGGAGCCGGACGGCGTTTTCCTGTCCAACGGCCCGGGTGACCCCGAACCGTGCGATTACGCGATCGCGGCGATCAAGGAGTTCGTGGCCAGGAAGGTTCCGACGTTCGGCATCTGCCTGGGCCACCAGCTGCTGGGTCTGGCCTGTGGTGCCAAGACCATGAAGATGGGCCACGGCCACCACGGCGCCAACCATCCGGTGCAGGATCTGGACAGCGGCAGGGTGATGATCACCTCGCAGAACCACGGCTTTGCCATCGATGAGAGCGTGCTGCCGGCCAATGTCCGTGTCACCCACCGCTCGCTGTTCGACCAGACCATCCAGGGCATCGCATTGACCGATGCGCCGGCGTTCTCCTTCCAGGGCCACCCGGAAGCCTCGCCAGGCCCGCAGGACGTCGCCCCGCTGTTCGACCGTTTCATCACCCTGATGGGTGAGGCCAAGTAATCGCATTGCCGGACCGGTCCGCCGTTCCGGCAATGCCGTAACGGCAGACGCGGCAATCCAGCGCACACGTTCACTCACTGCGGTCACACGCAGCCCCCAATTCGAGTACTGAAATGCCAAAGCGCACCGACCTAAAAACCATCCTGATCATCGGCGCCGGCCCGATCGTCATCGGCCAGGCCTGCGAGTTCGACTACTCCGGCGCGCAGGCGTGCAAGGCGCTGCGCGACGAGGGCTACCGCGTGGTGCTGGTCAACTCGAACCCGGCCACGATCATGACCGACCCGGAGATGGCTGACGCCGTCTACATCGAGCCGATCAACTGGCAGACCGTCGAGAAGATCATCGAGAAGGAGCGCCCCGATGCGCTGCTGCCGACCATGGGCGGACAGACCGCGCTGAACTGCGCGCT
Source organism: Stenotrophomonas sp. STEN013 (assembly GCF_056760355.1). Classification (NCBI taxonomy): domain Bacteria; kingdom Pseudomonadati; phylum Pseudomonadota; class Gammaproteobacteria; order Lysobacterales; family Lysobacteraceae; genus Stenotrophomonas; species Stenotrophomonas sp. STEN013. The sequence continues at coordinate 10,484 of NZ_JBRREO010000003.1, forward strand.
GGACCTGGCCGACCACGGCGTGCTGGAGAAGTACAACGTCGAGCTGATCGGCGCCAAGCGCGAAGCCATCCGCATGGCCGAGGACCGCGAACTGTTCCGCGTGGCGATGGGCGAGATCGGACTGGAATGCCCGAAGGCCGCGGTTGCCCACACGCTGGAGGAGGCGCTGGAAATCCAGGCCACGGTCGGCTATCCGACCATCATCCGCCCGTCCTTCACCCTGGGCGGCAGCGGTGGCGGTATCGCCTACAACCGCGAAGAGCTGATCGAGATCGTCGGCCGCGGTCTGGAGCTGTCGCCGACCAGTGAAGTGCTGGTGGAAGAGTCGGTGCTGGGCTGGAAGGAATTCGAGATGGAGGTGGTGCGCGACACCGCCGACAACTGCATCATCGTCTGCTCGATCGAGAACCTCGATCCGATGGGCGTGCACACCGGTGACTCGATCACCGTCGCGCCGGCGCAGACCTTGACCGACAAGGAATACCAGCGCCTGCGCGATGCTTCCATCGCGGTGCTGCGCAAGATCGGCGTGGATACCGGCGGCTCCAACGTGCAGTTCGGCATCAGCCCGACTACCGGCCGCGTGGTGGTGATCGAGATGAACCCGCGCGTGTCGCGCTCTTCGGCACTGGCTTCCAAGGCCACCGGCTTCCCGATCGCCAAGGTCGCGGCCAAGCTGGCGGTGGGTTACACCCTGGATGAATTGAAGAACGAGATCACCGGCGGCCTGACCCCGGCCTCGTTCGAGCCATCCATCGACTATGTCGTCACCAAGATTCCGCGCTTTGCGTTTGAAAAGTTCCCGGCCGCCGACGCGCGCCTGACCACCCAGATGAAGTCGGTGGGCGAGGTGATGGCGATGGGCCGCACCTTCAAGGAATCGCTGCAGAAGGCCCTGCGCGGCCTGGAAACCGGCAAGATCGGCCTGGACCCGGCCGGTCTGGATCTGGGCAACGCAGAGGACATCACCACGCTCAAGCGTGAGCTCAAGGCTCCGGGTCCGGAACGCCTGTTCTTTGTCGGCGACGCGTTCCGTGCCGGCTTCAGCGTCGAAGAAGTGTTCGCGTTGTCCTATATCGATCCCTGGTTCCTGGACCAGATCGAGGAGATCATCGCCGACGAAAAGCAGGTGCATGCCGAAGGTATCGATGCGCTCGACGCTGCGCGTCTGCGCAAGCTCAAGCGCGCCGGTTTCTCCGATGCGCGTCTGGCCGAGCTGACCGGTACCAACGAGGCGGCGATCCGTGCGCTGCGCCGTGCCCACAAGGTACGTCCGGTGTACAAGCGCGTGGACTCCTGTGCGGCCGAGTTCGCCACCAGCACCGCGTACCTGTATTCGACCTATGAGGACGAGTGCGAAGCGGCGCCGAGCAACCGCGACAAGATCATGATCCTGGGCGGTGGTCCGAACCGTATCGGCCAGGGCATCGAGTTCGACTACTGCTGCGTGCATGCCGCACTCGCCCTGCGCGAGGACGGTTATGAAACCATCATGGTCAACTGCAACCCGGAAACCGTCTCCACCGACTACGACACCTCCGACCGTCTGTACTTCGAGCCGCTGACGCTGGAAGACGTGCTGGAAATCGTCGAGCTGGAACAGCCCAAGGGCGTGATCGTGCAGTACGGCGGGCAGACCCCGCTGAAGCTGGCGCGTGCGCTGGAAGCCAATGGCGTGCCGGTGATCGGCACCTCGCCGGATTCCATCGATCTGGCCGAAGACCGTGAGCGTTTCCAGCAGCTGGTCGACAAGCTGGGGCTGAAGCAGCCGCCGAACCGCATTGCCCGCAATGCAGAAGATGCGCTGGTGCTGGCGCGCGAGATCGGCTACCCGCTGGTGGTGCGTCCCAGCTACGTGCTGGGCGGCCGGGCGATGGAAATCGTCTATGGCGAATCGGACCTGGCGCGCTATGTCCGCGACGCGGTGAAGGTCTCCAATGACTCGCCCGTGTTGCTGGACCACTTCCTTGATGCGGCGGTGGAAGCCGATGTGGACATCATCTGCGACAGGGACGGCAACGTCCTGATCGGCGGCGTGATGGAGCACATCGAAGAAGCGGGCGTGCACTCCGGTGACTCGTCCTGCTCGCTGCCGCCGTACTCGCTGTCGGCGCAAACCCAGGCCGAACTGCGTCGCCAGGTCACCGAGCTGGCCAAGGCGCTGAAGGTCGTGGGCCTGATGAACACCCAGTTTGCGATCCAGACCGACGCCGACGGCAACGATGTGATCTACCTGCTGGAGGTCAATCCGCGTGCCTCGCGCACCGTGCCATTCGTGTCCAAGGCCACCGGCATGCCGCTGGCCAAGATCGCCGCCCGCTGCATGGCCGGCAAGACGCTGGTCGAGCAGGGCGCGATCAAGGAAATCGTGCCGGACTACTATTCGGTCAAGGAAGCCATTTTCCCGTTTGCCAAGTTCCAGGGCGTGGATCCGATCCTCGGGCCGGAAATGCGCTCGACCGGTGAAGTCATGGGTGTCGGCCGCAGCTTCAGCGCCGCCTTCGCGCGTGCGCAGGAAGCGGGCAGCATCAAGACCCCGCCGGTCGGCAAGGTGTTCATCTCGGTACGGGATGCCGACAAGCCGCGCGTGATGCCGGCGGTGCAGGGCCTGGTCGAGCGTGGCTACACGCTGGTCGCCACCCGCGGTACCGCGGCATGGCTGCAGCAGCAGGGCTATACCTGCGAGGTGGTCAACAAGGTGGTGGAAGGCCGTCCGCACATCGTGGACAGCATCAAGAACGGCGAGATCGTCTATATCGTCAACACCACCGAAGGCCGCGCGGCGATCACCGACTCGTTCTCGATCCGTCGCGAGGCGCTGCAGCATCGTGTCACGTATTCGACGACGGTTGCCGGTGCCAAGGCGCTGGTGCAATCACTGGAATTCCGCGGTACCGGCCCGGTGTGGTCGCTGCAGGAACTGCACAAGGAGTTGGAAGCATGAGAGCCCCGATCACCCTGAAAGGCGCGCAGCGTCTTCGCGATGAGCTCGATCATCTCAAGTCGGAGAAGCGCCCCAAGGTCATCGCCGCCATTGCCGAAGCCCGTGAGCACGGCGACCTGAAGGAGAATGCCGAGTATCACGCCGCGCGCGAGGAACAGAGCTTCATCGAAGGCCGCATCAAGCTGCTGGAAGGTGAGCTGTCGCACGCCGAAGTCATCGACATCACCAAGCTCAATGCGGGCTCCAAGGTGGTGTTCGGGGCGACGGTGACGCTGGCTGACGTGGAAACCGACGAGGAGAAGCGTTACCAGATCGTGGGCGACCTGGAGGCGGACATCAAACGGGGTCTGATCGCCATTTCCTCGCCGGTGGCGCGGGCAATGATCGGCAAGAACGAAGGCGATTCGATCGTCATCGACGCGCCGGCAGGTCAGCGCGAGTACGAAATCGTCAACGTCGAATACCTCGACTGACGATGGCCAAAGCCACGTTGCTGCTGCCTGCGCGCAGCCGTTTCCCGGCCGGTACGCTGCCGGCACAGGTGGCTGCGGCATTGGGCCGTGCCGAGCGTTCGCCCGGTGCGGCCGGTGAGCTGGCGCAGCTGCGCCGGCATTTCAGTGCAATCCCGGTGGAGTGGTCGGCAGCGGCGCTGACCCGGGAGGTCGATGCGGGCGATGCGGCCGGTGGTTTCTGGTTGCGCGCCGATCCGGCCAATGTCGTGCCGGATATGCACGGCGCGCGGATGATGGCGGTGGCCGAGACGCTGCGACTGGAACAAGGCGACGTGGATGCTTTGCTGCCCGCGCTGCAGCCGTTGTTTGCCGGATTCGGTTTCCAGCTGGATGCGCCGTCGGCGTCACGCTGGTATCTGCGTCTGCCCGAGGACACGCCATTGCCCGCATTCGCCGCCCCCGAGGCGGTGCTGGGGGATGATCTGTTCGCGCACCTGCCCGACGGCGATCTTGGCCGGCGCTGGCGTGCCTTGCTGACCGAAGCGCAGGTGGTGCTGCACCAGCATCCGTGGAATGAAGCGCGGATCGCGCAGGGCAAACGGGCGGTCAACTCGCTGTGGTTCTGGGGCCCGGGCCGATTGCCCGATTCGGTGCGTACGTCGCACGCGCAGGTGCGCAGTCGCGACGCCTTGTTGCAGGGGCTGGCCAAGGCCGCCGGGGTGCGGCTTGGCGGCGAGCAGGCGGTGGATGCCCTGGTGGATCTGCGCCAGCTGCGCTCCCTGGAGCAGCTGGTCCGTGATGCGATCACTCCCTTGCTGGATGCGATGAAGCGCGGTGAGCTCGGCGAGCTGCTGCTGGACTTTGAGGATGGCGTCCGCTATCGCCTGACACGAGGACAGCGCTGGCACTTCTGGAAGAAGCCGGTCGCGACGCTGGCCGATGAGTGATGTGTTGAAGATCGTCCGGCGTGATCCGGCCCAGGCCGGGCACTGGGGTGACGGCACTCTGCCGCTGTTGCAGCGGCTCTATGCCGCGCGTGGCGCACTGTCTGCCGAGCAGGCGCAGCCGCGTCTGGCCCAGCTGCACGCGCCGGACCTGCTGGGCGGCATGCACAAGGCGGTCGAGTTGCTGGCTGCCGCCATCAGTGGCGACAGGCGCATTCTGGTTGTCGGCGATTTTGATTGTGACGGCGCGACTGCCTGTGCGGTCGGTGTGCGCGGGTTGCGCATGCTCGGTGCGCGCGACGTGGTACACGCCGTGCCCAATCGCATGCTGCACGGTTACGGGTTGTCGCCATCGCTGGTTGAGGAGCTCGTCGCGCTCAAGCCAGATCTGCTGGTGACCGTCGATCACGGTATCGCCTGTCATGCGGGTGTCCGTGCGGCCAAGGCGCTGGGCTGGCAGGTGCTGGTCACCGACCACCATCTGCCGGGCGAGCAGCTGCCGCCTGCCGATGCCATCGTCGACCCGAACGTGGACGGTGATGCATTCCCGAGCAAGGCATTGGCGGGGGTGGGCGTGATTTTCTATGTGCTGATGGCGCTGCGGCGGCATCTGCGCGAGGCGGGTGCGTTCGAGGCCCAGCCCGAACCGGATCTGTTGACCCTACTGGATCTGGTCGCGGTGGGTACCGTCGCCGACCTGGTGGTGCTCGATGACAACAATCGTGCTCTGGTTGCCGCTGGCCTGCGTCGCCTGCGCGCCGGCAAGGGAAGTGTCGGCCTGCGTGCACTGATCGACGCCAGTGGCCGGGATCCGCGGCGGCTGACCGCCAGCGACATCGGCTACGCCCTGGGGCCGCGCCTGAATGCGGCCGGCCGTCTGGAAGACATGGCACTTGGCATCGAGCTGTTGCTCACCGAAGACCCGGCGCAGGCCCGACAGATCGCCGCGATGCTGGAGGAGATCAATGCCGAGCGGCGCGCGGTGCAGCAGTTGATGACCGACGATGCCGAGCGTGCAGTGTCCAGGGCCCTGCTCGCGGACGATGGTCAGCGGCCGGTTGCGGCGTGCCTGTTCGATGCCGAGTGGCATCCGGGCGTGGTGGGGCTGGTCGCCTCGAAGATGAAAGACCGGCTGCACCGGCCGGTGATCGCTTTTGCGCCGGCCGAACCGGGGAGCGATGCCCTGCGGGGGTCGGCGCGCTCGATCAGCGGCTTCCATATCCGCGATGCGCTGGCAGCGATCAACGCCCGTCATCCCGGCTTGATGGACAAGTTTGGCGGTCACGCCATGGCGGCAGGATTGAGTTTGCCGCTGGCCCATCTGGAGCCCTTCAAGCGCGCCTTCGCGCAGCAGGTGCAAACCACGCTGGATCCGGCCTTGCTGCAACAGCAGCTGCTCAGTGATGGCGAGCTGTCAACCGCGGAGCTGGATTTCGCCCATGCCGAAGCGCTGCGACTGGCCGGTCCCTGGGGGCAGGGCTTTCCTGAGCCCCTGTTTGATGGTGTGTTCGAGGTGCTGGAGTGGCGCGTGCTGAAGGAGCGCCATCTGAAGCTGGTACTGCGCCAGCCGGGTAGCCCGGTACGTCTGAACGCGATCCAGTTCGGCGGTTGGGCCGGCAATGCGCCAAGCCAGCATCTGCATGTCGCCTATCGCCTGGCAAGTGATGACTACCGTGGGAGTCAGGCCATCCAGTTGATGGTCGAGCACGCCCAGCCGGCATGAGTGCCGTGCGTCCCGGCAGGAGCGGAAAAGAAGCCGGCATTGCGCCGGCTTCTGTGTGAACCGCCCGGCCGCGTTACTTGCGCCGTACCAGCAGCCGGTATCCGCCGCTGGCGCGGGAGTCGAAGCTGTGGGCCAGCAGTACATAGCGGCCAGCATCCAGCTCGATCTCCAGTGACGGATCAAGACTGGTGTCGCTGTCATCCTGCTGTGCGACCTCCTCGCCGTCGCGCATCAGGGTGATCAGGCCATCCAGGCCTGAAGTGCCGGTCATGCTGATCACGTACGTGCCCTTGCGCGGAATTTCCAGTGTGTACAGATCGCGGTTGCCCGGACGCAGCTGCCCCTGGGTTTCGCGGCCGATCGCCAGCTGCGGACGGATCGGACCGTCCGGTGCCGGCGCAGTGGAAGAGGCGAGCTGGAAAATGCCGCCGCGACCGTTCACCGAGCGCACCGAGACGGTGTACTCGCCCGGATCCAGCACCTGCGACAGGCGCGAGTTCACGCCGCCACCGCCGTCATCGTCGCTCAGGGTGATGTCGCCACCCTGCAGGGTCAGCACGGTGTCCAGCTCGCGGCTGCTGGCATCGAATTGCACGCGGCGGCGATCGGCAAGGTTGAAGGTGAAGCTGCGGGTTTCGTCGGCACTGACGAAACCGCTGGCCATGCCGTCGACCGGCAACGCCGAGCCGTCGGCGAATACCAGCCCTTCGGGGAAGTCGGCCCGTTCCACACCCAGATAGAGCGCGCCGGAGGCCTGCGAGAAGCCGCTGGCGGTCACCGTGTAGCGGCCCGGCTGCAGGGGGGCCACCAGGCGGGAGTTGAGCTGGTTGCCGCCGTCGTCATCTTCCAGGTTGACGCCATTGCCACTCAGTTCCATGCGGCTGTCGAACTCGCTGGATTCCAGGTCCAGGGTGTACAGCCCGGCCTGGTCGACTTCCAGGGTGTAGGTCTTGCTGCCGTTCTCCAGCCAGTCGGTGATGCGGCGGCCGGCGGTCAACGGCTTGCCGTCATAGGCCACGATCGGTTCGGCCGAGAGCTGGAAGGGACCGAATGCGCGCGAGTCGGCGCCACTGACGGCCACCAGATAGGGGCCGGCCTTGTCGGCGCGCACGCTCAGCCCTGCATTGCCGCGGTCGTCGGATTCGGAGCGCGCCACCAGCACATCACGGTGGAACACCGACAGTGCACCGTTGAGAGCGCCCTGCAGCTTCAGCGAAATCGCCTGGCCGGCGCCCAGCTGCAGCGAAAACAGCTGGCTGCGGGTGCCATCGCTGTAGTTGATCGGACTGGTGGAAGTGATCTCGCCAGACACATCGCCCTTGCTGGCGAGCGGACGGGCGGAGGGGGCCGCGTGGACGGGGGAGCTCATGGCGGTGGCAATGGCCAGAGACAGCAATCCTGCTGCAAATCGCTTCACTTGGACTTCCTTATGGGGAACATTGGGGAAACAGCGGTGTTCCAGCGGCATCGCCCAGGAGCCCTGGCGGCGCCGGAAATTTTTGACGTGGGGCGGCGACAACCAGCCGGCAGCAGCGCCGGCGGGTCATTGAATCCTCAGTCCACTTCTACTGCGGCAGCAGCATCAGCGGCGGCTGCTGCAGCCTCGGTGGCGGCATCCTTGCGGTTGCTGTTGGCCGGAGTGGTCACATCAGACCCCAAGTCGGTGGTTTCCAGTTCGAAAACACCTTGCTGGTTGCCGAAGCCGGTGACCGCGACGGTGTAGCGACCCGGGCCCAGCGGCAGCGACAGACGGGCATTGGTGCCGTTGCCGCCGTCGTCGTCCTCGGCGTCCACGCCCGGGCCGGTGACATGCAGTACCGAGTCGAAGCCATCGGCGATCGCATCGAACTGGATGTGCCTGGCGCTGTCCAGATTCAGAATGAAGGTGCGGCGGCCGCGCGAATCCATCATCGACTGCGCGGTCTGCCCGACAGTCAGCGCGGTGCCGTCACGTGTGACCAGGCCCTGGTCGGTGGCCGTCATCGCCACGCCGAGCTTGAACGAGCCGGTGCTTCCGTTCAGCGAGGAGGCGGCGATGGTGTAGTCGCCCGGCTCCAGATAGGCGCGGATGCGGGCATTGAGCTGGCCGCCGTTGTCGTCATCCTCCACTTCCACATTGCGCCCGTTCAGGCGCAGATAGGAGTCGAACGCGCTGGACTCCATGGTGACGGTGTACAGCCCGGCCTTGGCGACCGTGAGTTTGTATTCCTGCTTGTCGGTGCCGACCAGCCAGTCGGTGATGCGGCTGTCGGCGCCCAGCGGTTTGCCGTCATAGGGCACGACCGTGGCGGTCTTGAGCTTGAACGGACCGAAGCTGCTGGAACTGGCACTGTTGACGGCGATCAGATAGGTGCCGTCCCTGGGCGCGCGGAAGGCCAGGCCGACCGCGTCGGCGGAGTCTTCGCCTTCACCTTCGTAGCTGGCGGATGCGCTGGCGATCATGTTCTGCCCGTCGAACACCGCCAGCTGGCCATTGAGTGCGCCGCCCAGTTCCAGCGCTACCGCCTCACCGTTTTTCAGAGTCATCCTGTAGCCCTGGTGCCGGCTGCCGTCGTTGTAATTCAAACGGCTGGAGGAAGTGATTTCACCGGAGGTCGCATCGCCTACCGCCAGGGTGGGGGCGCTGTCGGCAGCGGCGCCGATACCGAGTTTTTGACATGCGGCCAGAGCCAGCGTCAGGGCGATGGCGGCAAAAATACGAGTGGGGCGGGTTTTCAAGCTGGAGTCCTTGATCATGCAGGCGGTGTCCGTTTCCCGCCGTGGGCGGGTCCATTCATGAATTCTAACGGCACCGCGTGCCGGATCCACGCAGCGCGTGAAACGGCGGGCGTGTCCGGCGCTGGCGAGGCCCCGCCGATGGTAGAATTCCCGCCTTGTCTGCCTGTTTGATAGACCGACCCATGATCGAACTGAATCCCATCCGCCAGCGAATCACCGATCTGACCGATCGCGTGGTCTCGCTCAGGGGGTATCTTTGACTACGACGTCAAGAAAGAGCGTCTTGAAGAAGTAACCCGCGAACTGGAAAACCCCGACATCTGGAACAATCCCGAGTACGCCCAGACCCTGGGCCGGGAGCGTTCGATGCTGGACAAGACCGTCAGCGGCATCGCCGCGGTGCTCGACGGCATGACCGATGCCACCGAGTTGCTGGAGCTTGCGGAAAGCGAGCAGGACGAGGACACCGCGCTGTCGGTGGTCGCCGACCTGGACAAGCATCAGGCCCACATCGAGAAGCTGGAGTTCCAGCGCATGTTCTCCGGGCAGATGGACAGCTGCAACGCGTTCGTCGACATCCAGGCGGGCGCGGGCGGTACCGAAGCCCAGGACTGGGCGGAAATCATGCTGCGCATGTACCTGCGCTGGTGCGAGTCGCGCGGTTGGAAGACCGAGCTGATGGAAGTGTCCGGCGGCGACGTGGCTGGCATCAAATCGGCCACGTTCCGGGTCGAAGGCGAGTTCGCCTACGGCTGGTTGAAGACCGAGATCGGCGTGCACCGGCTGGTGCGCAAGTCGCCGTTCGATTCGGACAACCGCCGGCACACCAGTTTCACCTCGGTGTTCGTGTCGCCCGAAGTCGATGACAACATCGAAATCGACATCAACCCCGCCGATCTGCGTACCGACGTGTATCGCTCTTCCGGCGCGGGTGGCCAGCACGTCAACAAGACCGAGTCGGCGGTGCGTATCACCCACATCCCGACCAATACGGTGGTCGCCTGCCAGACCGGTCGCAGCCAGCACCAGAACCGCGACACCGCGATGAAGATGCTGGCCGCCAAGCTCTATGAGCTGGAAGTGCAGAAGCGCAACAGCGAGCGTGACGCACTGGAAGCGACCAAGTCCGACATCGGCTGGGGCAGCCAGATCCGCAATTACGTGCTCGACCAGAGCCGTATCAAGGATCTGCGTACCGGTATCGAGCGGACCGACACGCAGAAGGTGCTGGATGGCGACCTGGATGAGTTCATCGAGGCCAGCCTGAAGTCCGGCCTGGAAGCGGGCGCCAAACGCAACGACGCGTAATCCGGAGTGGCCCGGCAGGGGCCCTCCATCGCTGTACAGTGCGGCGACACCCTCTGGTCGTCGCACTTTGTTCTCTCCCCCAAGTGAATACCAAAGCCATGAACGAACAGACTCCGGTAACGCCGCAGCCTCCCGTCGACGAGAACAGCCTCATCGCCGAGCGTCGCGCGAAACTCAAGGCGCTGCGCGGGCAGGGCATCGCGTACCCGAATGATTTCCGCCGCGAGGATTTCGCCGGCGCGCTGCAGGCCGAGTTTGCCGACGCCGAGACCTGGACCTCCGAGGCGCTGGAAGCCTCCGGTCGCACGGTGAAGATGGCCGGTCGCCTGATGGCCAAGCGGGTGATGGGCAAGGCCAGCTTTGCCCAGATCCAGGACGAGAGCGGTCGCATCCAGTTGTTCCTGCAGTCCACCGCGCTGGGCGATGCCTACGCCGCCTTCAAGGGCTGGGACGTGGGCGACATCATTGCCGTGGAAGGCGGCCTGACCCGTACCAAGACCGGCGAGTTGTCGGTCAAGGCCAATAGCATCCGCCTGCTGACAAAATCGCTGCGTCCGTTGCCGGACAAGTGGCATGGCCTGGCCGACGTGGAGCAGCGCTACCGTCAGCGCTACGTGGACCTGATCGTGACCCCGGAGTCGCGCGAGGTCTTCATCAAGCGCTCCAAGATCATCCGTGCGATGCGTGCCTGGCTGGACAGCCGCGACTTCCTGGAAGTCGAGACGCCGATGATGCATTACATCCCCGGCGGCGCCACGGCCAAGCCGTTCACCACCCATCACAACGCGCTGGATCTGGACTTGTACCTGCGTGTGGCACCGGAGCTGTACCTGAAGCGGCTGGTGGTCGGTGGCCTGGAGCGCGTGTACGAAATCAACCGCAACTTCCGCAACGAAGGCGTCAGCACCCGCCACAACCCGGAATTCACCATGATGGAGCTGTACGAGGCCTACGCCACGTACAACGAAGTGATGGACTTGACCGAAGGGGTGATCCGCGATGTCGCTCAGCAGGTGCTGGGCACCACCACCGTGGAGTGGGACGGAGCGAGCATCGATCTGGGCGCGCCGTTCCGTCGTTGGCGCATGGATGAGGCGGTGCGTCATCACAACCCGGAAATCAGCCTGGCCGATTGCACCGACCATGCGGCACTGCTGCGTCATTGCGAACGCCTCAAGCTCAAGGTCAAGCCGTCATATGGCTGGGGCCGGCTGTTGCTGGAGATCTTCGAGGCGACCGTCGAGCACACCCTGGTCCAGCCGACCTTCATCACCGATCATCCGATCGAAGTCTCGCCGCTGGCCCGCGCCAGCGATACCCGCCCCGGCTATACCGACCGCTTCGAGTTGTTCATCAATGGCAAGGAGCTGGCCAACGGCTTCTCCGAATTGAACGATCCCGAAGACCAGGCGGCGCGTTTCCAGGCGCAGGTGGAGGCGAAGGAGGGGGGCGACGACGAGGCCATGCATTACGACTCGGACTATATCCGTGCGCTGGAGTACGGCATGGCGCCGACCGGCGGCCTGGGCATCGGTATCGACCGACTGGTGATGCTGCTGACCGGCCGCAGCTCCATCCGCGACGTGTTGCTGTTCCCCTACATGCGCCCGGAAAACTGAGGCATTCCGCGGCAGGCATGGCGCCTGTCCATGGATATGGTCTAGTGTGACGGCCAGCGATAGCCGCTGGCCGTGCCGCTGGTGCGTATCTGTGATGTGGCATGTTGCACAGTGCGCGGGCCCGGTCGAATATGTTGCAGCGATCAGGCCGCACAGGGGCAGCGCGAAAATGGCGTGTGACATGCAGCAGGTAGCCCGCGATGCTTGCGAGGCTGCTCAACTTCCAGATCACAGCAGTTTCACCGGACACTACAACCACATGGGCTTGGATATCGTCATCGTCGATGACCAGACATCTGCGCGGACCATGCTTCGGCATGTGATTGAGGACATCGCATCCGAACTGCGGGTGCATGATTTTGCAGACCCGCTCAAAGCGCTGGCCTGGTGTGACACCCATGAGGCCGATCTGTTGCTGCTGGACTACCGCATGCCGGAGCTGGATGGGCTGGAGTTCGCCCGGCGCTTGCGGCGGCTCCCGCACAATCGCGATATTCCCATCGTTTTGATTACGGTGGTGGGTGATGAGCCGCTGCGCCAGGCGGCGCTGGAGGCCGGGGTGATCGATTTTCTGGTCAAGCCGATCCGCCCTCGTGAACTGAGGGCGCGTTGCCACAACCTTCTGCAGCTGCGCCAGCAAGGGCAGAGCGTGAAGCAGCGGGCGCTGTCGCTGGAGCAGCGGTTGCTGGCCAGCATGAACGAGGTCGAAGAGCGCGAGCGCGAAACCCTGTCGCGGCTGGCTCGGGCCATCGAATACCGCGATGCCGGCACCAGCGCCTATCTGGAGCGGATGTCGCATGTTGCCGGGCTGATCGCCGAGCAGCTCGGGCTGCCGCCCGAAGAGGCACGCGCCATCGAGATGGCGGCGCCGTTGCATGACATGGGCAAGATCGCCATTCCCGATGCCATCCTGCTCAAGGCCGGTAAGTTGGACGAGGCCGAAATGGCGGTCATGCGACGTCATCCCCGCATCGGCTACGAGCTGCTCAGTGGCAGCAACAGCCGCTTCATCCAGCTGGGAGCCACGATCGCGCTGCGCCACCACGAGCGTTTTGATGGCAGCGGCTATCCTGATGGCCTGGTCGGAGAGGCGATTCCTCTGGAAGCGCGGATCGTGGCGGTGGCCGACGTGTTCGATGCACTGATCTCGCCGCGGCCATACAAGGAGGCGTGGACGATGGATGCAACCCTGGCGTATCTGTACGCCCAGCGTGGGCGTCTGTTCTGCCCGCGCTGTGTCGATGCGTTGCTGCGCGCGCGCGAAGAGCTGGAACAGGTCTGCGCGCAGTATTCGTCCGCGTTCCCGAGACCGGAAGCCTGAGATGCGTGCGGTGTTCGCCGGGCTGAAGCGGCGGCTTTCGCAGCGCACCGACAGCGAGCACGCACAGGCGTTCGTGCGGATCGTGCTGATCGCGCTGATCCTGGCTTATGTGCTGTTGTCATCCCCGAGCTGGGGCTTGCCAGCGGGGCAGCTGCGGCTGGTGGTGACATTGATCCTGATCGCTCAGGGCCTGTCGCTGGTGCTGATGGGCTGGTTGCTGTGGCGTCCGGCGCGTTCGGATCTGCGCCGCATTCTCGGCATGGTCGATGACTATGCGCTGATGTCCATCGCGATGAGTGCGATCGGCGAACCGATGGCCCCCATCTATGTCGTGGTGATGTGGGTCACTGTTGGCAACGGTATGCGCTATGGCAACCGCTATCTGTGGCTTGCAGTGGCCATGGCGACACTCAGTTTCGGGGTGACGCTCACGCTGAGCGACTACTGGCAGCGCAATCTGGGGCTGGGTGTGGGGCTGCTGGTGGGATTGGCGGCAATCCCACTGTATTTCGCCAGTCTGTTGAAGCAGCTGACCGAGGCGATGGCAGAGGCCCGCCGCGCCAGTGATGCCAAAAGCCGGTTCCTGGCCAACATGAGCCATGAGTTCCGCACGCCGCTCAATGGTCTGTCGGGCATGACCGAACTGCTGGCCACCACGCGGCTGGATGATGAGCAGCGCGAGTGTCTGAACACGATCCAGGCATCGGCCAGCAGCCTGCTGGCGCTGGTGGAGGAGGTACTGGATATCTCGGCGATCGAGGCCGGAAAACTGCGCGTGGACGCGCGCGATTTCTCTTTGGCCGAGCTGATCCAGTCCATCGGCCTGATTCTCCAGCCTCAAGCGCGTGCCAAGCAGCTGGACTACCGGGTGTTCGTGGAAACCGGCGTACCCGATGGCCTGCACGGCGACGCTGCGCACCTGCGCCAGATCCTACTCAATCTTGCTGGCAATGCGGTGAAGTTCACCGACAGCGGCAGGGTTGAAATCCGGGTGTCGATGCGGGCGGCAGCGGGCGATCATGCACTGCGGATCCGTTTCGATGTTCTGGATACGGGCATTGGCGTGGCCCCGTCATTGCGCCCGCGCCTGTTCGAGCCGTTCGAGCAGGCGGACGTGTCCCTGGCCCGGCGCTATGAAGGGACCGGGCTGGGAACGGCCATCGCCAAGGGATTGACGCAGACGTTGGGAGGTGAGATCGGCTACCAGGACAACCCGGGCGGCGGCAGCTGCTTCTGGGTGGAAGTGCCGCTTGTCCCGGCGCAGGCCGGGGGCGTCGCGCGTGCGCCGGTCGCGTTGGATAGCCCGGAGGCCATCGCCGAGGCGTTCCCCAATGTCATCTCGTTTTCCGACCCGTTCCGGCGCCATCGGGCACGGGTTCCCAGCCTGCAGGTGCTGGTGGCCGATGACCACGAGGCCAACCGGATGGTGCTGCAGCGCATGCTGCAGAAAGCCGGTCATCGCGTGCAGTGCGTCAACGGTGCCGAGGCGGTCCTTGATCTGCTCACCGAGTGTGAGTTCGATGTGGTGATTGTCGATCTGCACATGCCCGGCATGAGTGGTCTGGACATGCTCAGGCAGCTGCGTGTGATGCAGGCCGGTGGTGGACCGCGCACCCCGGTCGTGATCCTCAGTGCCGATGTGACCCCGGATGCGATCCAGCGCTGTACGCAGGCTGGTGCGCACACGTTCATGGCCAAGCCGGTGGTAGCGGCCAAACTGCTGGAAACCCTGGCAATCATCGCAGGCGAAGGTGACACGCGCAGCCCGGCGACCCGCACCGTCATCGAAGCGCCGGTGACCGGCGATGACGTGTTGAACCCGGATGTGCTGGATGAGCTGGCGGCGCTGGGCCTGGGCGAAGGCTTCGAGCGCGAGTTCATACGCCAGTGCATGACCGATCTTGTCACCTGCAGCGATGCGGTGGGGGCAGCCAGCGAGCAAGGTGACTGGGAGCGTATGCGCGAGCAGGCCCATGCGGTGAAGGGCGTGGCCGGCAATCTGGGCCTGACCCGGGTGGCAGCGCTGGGCGGCGAGCTGATGGCGATGGCCGACTGGCAGTTGCGCAGTGAAGGCGCACAGTGCCTGCCCCGTCTCCAGGCGGCGCTGCTGGAGGGGCGGCAGGCATTGGATGCGCGCGCGGCACGGCGCACGCACCCCCAGGGTGATGAAACCGCAGGCTGATCAGCGTGCGGTCTGCCCGCTGCGGCGGGTCTGTGCCTTGACCAGGCGGTCCATGGTGCGCAGCGACTTCTCGTCCAGCGCCAGCGCGGCCTCGACCCAGACCTTGGTGATGTCCAGCAATTCCTGGTAGCTGACCGCGTGGGAAATGCCGCGCACGGCATTCATTGCCAGACAGGAATGGGGGATGCGCTGCTGCTGGCGGATCAGGTCGTTGACCGCTTGCTCGCCTTGTCCGCGCGGTACCAGGATGTCGACCACGCCCATGGCGTGCATATCTTCGGCCGTATAGACGCGGCCTTCCAGAATGATGCGCTCGGCCAGTTGCGGCGATACCCGGCGGCTGAGGAAGTTGTAGGCGCCCATGCCCGGGAACAGCCCGAACAGCACTTCCGGCAGGCCCATGCCGACACCTTCCTCGGCCACGATGGTGTGGCACGACAGGGCCATCTCCAGCCCGCCACCAAGCGCGTCACCCTGCAGCAGGGCGATGGTGCGGAAGTCGCCATTGAGGCCACGGTCGAAACGGTGGACGCCATCGATGCAGCTGCGGGCGTAGCGCAGCAGGCCCTCGGCATCACGGGCCCGGATCAAGGCTGAGAACACATCCAGATCGCCGCCGAGGTTGAAGGCATCGGCATCGGAAGCCAGTACCAGGTGCTGCAGCCGGCGCGGCTCCCCCGGCTGCTTGGTGCTGATGCTGTCCAGGAAGGCGTGCATGTCCGTCATCAGGGGCTTGCGGAAACACGGGCGTACGCCCGGTGCGGCATCGGCGTGCATGTGCAGCCAATGCACGCTGCGGGTGGCATCGCTGCGGGTGCGGACGGTGGCGTAGGAGGGGGTTGCAGGCAGCAGTTCGATCAGGCTCATGGCTTGGTCCTTTGCAAAGGCCCGCTGAAGGGGACGTGGGCGGCGGGCGAAACGCTGGCACGTGGCGATGCTACACGGGCTTTGACAACCGTAAATGCGAAGGGCCCCTCCGTTTCCGGAGAGGCCCTGTCCTGTTCGCTCGATTTCGCCTGGTTCAGGTGCTCGCTGGCGCATCCCGCAATTCGCGGCGCAGGATCTTGCCGACGTTGGTCTTGGGCAGCTCCTTGCGGAACTCGACGATGCGCGGATGCTTGTAGCCGGTCAGGTTGGCGCGGGCGAATTCCTTGACCTGTTCCTCGGTCAGGTTCGGATCCTTCTTGACGATGACCACTTTCACCGCTTCGCCGGACTTCTCGTTGGGCACGCCGACTGCAGCAACCTCCAGCACCCCGGGCATCATGGCGATCACGTCCTCGATCTCGTTCGGATACACGTTGAAGCCGGAGACCAGGATCATGTCCTTCTTGCGATCGACGATATAGAAGAAGCCCTTCTCGTCCATGCGAGCCATGTCACCGGTATGCAGCCAGCCATCGGCATCGATGGCCTGGTCGGTTTCATCCTGGCGATGCCAGTAGCCCTTCATCACCTGCGGGCCGCGAATGCACAGTTCGCCCACTTCGCCGACCTGAACCTGCTGGCCGTCGTCGTTCTTCACGCAGGCGTCGGTGGAGGGGATCGGCAGGCCGATCGAGCCGTTGTATTCCTTCAGATCCAGCGGGTTGATACAGGCGGCCGGCGAGGTCTCGGTCAGGCCGTAGGCCTCGATCAGCGTCACCCCGGTGGTCTTCTTCCAGCGTTCGGCGACCGAACGCTGCACGGCCATGCCGCCGCCGAGCGTGACCTTGAGGCCGGAGAAGTCGACCTCGTCAAACCCGGGGGTGTTGAGCAGGCCGTTGAACAGCGTGTTGACGCCGGTGATGGCGGTGAAGCGGTTGTTCTTGAGCTCTTTGACGAAGCCCTTCATGTCGCGCGGGTTGGTGATCAGGTAGTTCAGCGCGCCGATCTTCATGAAAACCAGGCCGTTCGCCGTCAATGCGAAGATATGGTAGAGGGGCAGCGCGGTGATGATCACTTCCTTGCCCGGCTCCACGCCGGAGCCGCTGATCCATGCCGAGGCCTGCTGCATGTTCGCCACCAGATTGCGGTGGGTGAGCATGGCGCCCTTGGCCACGCCCGTGGTGCCGCCGGTGTACTGCAGGAACGCGATGTCGTCGTGGTCGATGTCCACGGCCGGCAGCCGGTGGCGTTTGCCCAGCGCCAGTGCCTCCTTGAAGCGGATCGCGCCGTGCAGGCGGTAATCCGGGACCATCTTCTTCACGTACTTCAGCACGAAGTTGACTATCGCGCCCTTCGGGAAGCCGAGCAGGTCGCCCAGCCCGGTGGTGATCACCTGCTTGACCGGTGTATCGGCGATCACCTGCTGCACGGTGTCGCCAAAATTGTCCACCACCACCAGCGCCACCACACCGGCGTCGACCAGCTGGTGCTTCAGTTCGCGGGGGGTGTAGAGCGGATTGACGTTCACCACGGTAAGGCCGGCGCGCAGGATGCCGAAAGTGGCAATCGGATACTGCAGGCAGTTGGGCATCATCACCGCGACGCGATCACCTTTCTTGAGCTGCAGCTCGCCCAGCAGATAGGCCGCGAACTGGCTGACCAGCGCATCGGTTTCGCCGTAGGTCAGCGTCTTGCCGAAGTTGGAGTAGGCGGGGCGATCACGGAACTTGGCCACAGACGTATCGAATACTGCCGCAACGGAGCGGAACTCGTTGACGTCGATCTCGGCCGGTACACCAGCCGGGTAACTTTGCAGCCAGGGACGTTCCTGATTCATCTTCCCCTCCAGGAAATGGATGTGGTCTAGTTGGACATCGACCGGCCGTCAGCGATACAGGCCGTTGTCGGCAGCATACCGTCCAGAATGGAAAAGGCGAAGGGAGATATGGCCCGAACGGCCCCGAATTACCTGCTTTGTGTCTTGATTTTGCTTTTACTGGCCGCCTGCAAGGCGGCGCCTCCCGAGCAGCGGCTGCGCCAGACGGTTGCCGCGATGCAGGAAGCGGTGGAGCAGGGGGCGCCTGCGGACTTCATGGCGTCCGTTTCGGCCGACTTCGTCGGCAACGAGGGTCTGGACCGCGCAGGGCTGGAGCGGCTGCTCAAGGCGCAGCTGCTGCTGAACCACCGGGTGACGGTGCAGACCGGCCCGGTCACGGTGGCGATGGGCGAAGACATGCGCACTGCCACGGTGCGTTTCACGGTGCTGATGGTCGGTGGCAGCGGGCGCTTCCTGCCCGAGCGCGGCGAAATGCAGGAGGTGGTCAGCGGCTGGCGCGATGAGGATGGCCGCTGGCAGGTGTATAGCGCTTCGTGGAAGAGGGCAGGTGAGCCGGAGCTTTAAGCCGGGCAGCACCGTGTCGCCCCAGGCCTCCTCCGCGCCTGGGCAGGAAGCGCCCTTGTCCGGGCGCTTCCTGCCAAGATCAGGCCGCTTTCTTCGCGGCCAGCTGGCGTAGCACGTATTGCAGCAGACCGCCGTTGCGGAAGTACTCCACCTCCTTGGGCGTCAACAGCAGCACGTTGGCAGTGAACGTGCTGGTACTGCCGTCGGCCCTGGTCGCGGTGACCGTCGCGGTCTTGGCCTTGCCGTCGTCCAGCCCGGTCACATCGAACACCTCCGAGCCCTCCAGGCCCAGACTCTGTGCGTTCTGGCCGTCACGGAACTGCAGCGGCAGCACGCCCATGCCGACCAGGTTGGAGCGGTGGATGCGCTCGAAGCTCTCGGCGATCACCGCCTTGACACCCAGCAGGTTGGTGCCCTTGGCCGCCCAGTCGCGCGAGGAGCCGGTGCCGTATTCCTTGCCGGCCAGCACCACCAGCGGCACGCCATCGGCTTTGTACTTCATCGCCGCATCGTAGATCGCCAGTTTCTCGCCGCTCTGGCTGCCCGGGGCGTAATACAGGGTGTTGCCGCCTTCCTCGCCGCCAAACATCAGGTTCTTGATGCGGATGTTGGCGAAGGTGCCGCGGACCATCACATCGTCGTTGCCGCGGCGGCTGCCGTAGCTGTTGAAGTCCACCGGCTGCACGCCGCGCGACTGCAGGAAGCGGCCGGCTGGCGAGTCCTTCTTGATGTTGCCGGCCGGGGAGATGTGGTCGGTGGTGATCGAATCGCCAAACAGGCCCAGTACGCGCGCGCCGTGGATGTCGGCGATGTTGCCGACCTGCATGGTCATGCCATCGAAGTAGGGCGGGTTCTTGATATAGGTGGAGTCCGAATTCCACTGATAGGCCTGGCCTTCCGGCGAGGCGATCTGCGCCCAGCGGCTGTCGCCCTTGAACACGTTGGCGTAGTTCTGCTTGAACATCTCCGGGCCGACGGTGGCGGCGATGGTGTCGCCGATTTCCTTGTTGCTGGGCCAGATGTCACGCAGGTACACATCCTTGCCATCGCTGCCCTTGCCCAGTGGCTGGGTGGTCAGGTCGATGTTGACCGTGCCGGCGATGGCATAGGCGACCACCAGCGGCGGCGAGGCCAGATAGTTGGCCTTCACTTCCGGATGCACGCGGCCTTCAAAGTTGCGGTTGCCCGACAGCACCGAGGCCACCACCAGCTCGTTCTGGCCGATGCCCACGGATACCGCTTCGGGCAGTGGGCCGGAGTTGCCGATGCAGGTGGTGCAGCCATAGCCGACCACGTAGAAGCCGAGTTTCTCCAGATCGGCCAGGACGCCCGCCTTTTCAAGATAGTCGGTGACCACCCGCGAGCCGGGTCCGAGCGAGGTCTTCACCCATGGCTTGGCCTTCAGGCCCAGGCGCGCGGCATTGCGGGCCAGCAGCCCGGCACCGAGCATCACCGCCGGATTGGAGGTGTTGGTGCACGAGGTGATCGCGGCGATCACCACCGAGCCGTCGCACAGCTCGGCGTCCTCATCGTTGATGCGGATCTTCGAGATGGGTTTGGCAGCCAGGTGGGTGGCCTGCGGCTGGGCGCCGCCTTCCTCCTTGAAGTCTTCCACCGCGCAACCGACCCGGGGTTTGCGGTGGGCGATCAGGCCCTTCAGCGCTTCGGCGAAATTGCTGTGCACGTCCTCCAGCAGTACGCGATCCTGCGGACGCTTGGGCCCGGCCAGCGACGGCTTCACCTCGGCCATGTCCAGTTCCAAGGTGGCGCTGTACTGCGCAGGCGCGCTGCCGGCGTCATGCCACAGCCCCTGCGCTTTGGCGTAGGTCTCCACCAGGGCGATCTGTGCCTCGCTGCGGCCGGACAGGCGCAGGTAATTCAACGATTCGGCATCGATCGGGAAAATGCCGCAGGTGGCGCCGTACTCCGGGGCCATGTTGGCGATGGTGGCGCGATCGGCCAGCGGCAGGTGCTGCAGGCCGTCGCCGTAGAACTCGACGAACTTGCCGACCACGCCAAACTTGCGCAGCATCTGGGTAACGGTCAGCACCAGGTCGGTGGCGGTGGCGCCTTCGGGCAGTTTGCCGGTCAGTTTGAAGCCCACCACCTGCGGGATCAGCATCGAGGAGGGCTGGCCGAGCATCGCCGCCTCGGCTTCGATGCCGCCCACGCCCCAGCCCAGCACGCCGATGCCGTTGATCATGGTGGTGTGCGAATCGGTGCCGAACACGGTGTCCGGGAATGCCCAGCGGGTGCCGTCGATCTCGCGCTCCATCACCACGCGGGCCAGGTTCTCCAGATTCACCTGGTGGACGATGCCGGTGTTGGGGGGCACCACCTTGAAGTTCTCGAAGGCCTTCTGGCCCCAGCGCAGGAAGCTGTAGCGCTCGCGGTTGCGCTCGAATTCGATCTTGCCGTTGAGGTCCAGCGCATCCGGACGGCCGAACACGTCCACCTGTACCGAATGGTCGATGACCAGCTCGGAGGGGATCAGCGGGTTGATCTGCTCGGCGTTGCCGCCCAGCCGGGTCACCGCATCGCGCATGGCGGCAAGGTCGACCACGCATGGCACGCCGGTGAAGTCCTGCAGCACCACACGAGCCGGCATGAAGGCGATTTCGGTGTCCGGTTCCGCCGTCGGCTTCCATTTCGCCACCGCTTCGATGTGCTCCGGCCCTACGGTCTGGCCGCCGTCCTCGTGCCTGAGCAGGTTCTCCAGCAGGATCTTCATCGAATAGGGCAGGTGGGAGATGTCGAACTTCCGGCCGAGCGTGGGCAGGCTGCAGTAGGTGTAACGCTGACCGCCAACCTCCAGCTCGCTGCGGGTGGAGAATGAGTCGTTCATTGGGCTTGCTCCTTGTTGCATGCAGATGGCTTGCCGCGGCAGGGCCGCGCGGGCGTTCCGGGCCGGCGCCCGGTGATGTGAATGCGTACCCGAGTATGGCCGAAGCCGGATTGGGCGGGCGCTGCCAGCCGCCGCAGTCTAGGCAGGGCCATGTTGCGGCCATGTAACGGCGCCCAGCGCGACATCCGGCCGCAACGGACCGGGACGGTAGCGGGTCGATTGGGGTATGCCGGTCAAAGTATGTATAATTCATGCATACTTTGCTGGAGGTCCCATGGAAGCCACCGTAGCTGAACGCGGGCAGATCACCCTGCCCAAGGCGGTACGCGATGCACTGGGCCTGACCAAGGGCACCCAGTTGAAGGTCGAGCTGGACGGCAGCCGCATCATCCTGCGCAAAAGCGTGGACGACGCCATTTCCCGCGCGCGTGGCAAGTTCGCGCTGGACGGATTTGAATCGGCCGAGCAGGCGGTGCGCACCGTCCGCGACGAGACGGACGGCGCATGATCGCCGTCGACTCCCCGGTCCTGATCGAACTGCTCAGCGACGGCCCGCGTGCCGACGCGGTGGAGGCCTGCCTGCGGCAGGCGCTGGTCGGTGGCCGGGTGGTCATCTGCGGGACAACCCTCGCCGAGATCTGCGCCTCGTTGCGTGGCGGTGCCGAGGTGCAGGAAGCGCTGGAGGAAATGGGCGTCCATTTCAACGCGCTGGAAGCCAAATCCGCGCTGCGCGCCGGCGAGATGCACCGCCGCCACCGGCAGCGCAGCGGCGATACCCGCCGCATCGACGATTTCATGGTCGGTGCCCATGCCCTGTTGCAGTGCGACGGGCTGATCACCTGGAACGACACGTTTTACCGCGATTACTTCAAGGGCTTGAAGCTGATCGTGCCGCAAGCCTGATCCCATCCATTCTCAAACCGTACCCCCGGGAGTTGTCATGTTGGAAGCCTACCGCCACCACGTAGCCGAGCGCGCCGCGCTTGGCATCCCGCCGCTGCCGCTGACCGCACAGCAGACGGCCGACGTCATCGAGCTGCTGAAGAACCCGCCCGCCGGCGAGGCCGAGTTCCTGCTGGACCTGATCACCCACCGCGTGCCGGCCGGCGTCGATGATGCCGCCAAGGTCAAGGCCTCGTACCTGGCCGCCGTTGCCTTCGGCACCGAGACCAATGCGCTGATCAGCCGTGCGCGCGCCACCGAACTGCTGGGCACCATGCTTGGCGGTTACAACGTCGCCCCGTTGATCCAGCTGCTGGACGATGCCGAAGTCGGCGCCATTGCCGCCAATGCGCTCAAGCACACCCTGCTGGTGTTCGATGCGTTCCATGACGTGCAGGAAAAGGCCAAGGCAGGCAACGCCAACGCCCAGTCCGTGCTGCAGAGCTGGGCCGATGCCGAGTGGTTCACTTCCAAGCCGGAAGTGCCGCAGAGCCTGACCATCACCGTGTTCAAGGTGCCGGGCGAAACCAACACCGACGACCTGTCGCCGGCACCGGACGCCACCACCCGCCCGGACATCCCGCTGCACGCGCTGGCGATGCTGAAGAACAAGCGTCCCGACGCGCCGTTCGTGCCCGAGGAAGACGGCAAGCGCGGCCCGATCCAGGAAATCCTGTCGCTGAAGGAAAAGGGCAACCTGGTCGCCTACGTCGGTGACGTGGTCGGTACCGGCTCCAGCCGCAAGTCCGCCACCAACTCGGTGCTGTGGTTCACCGGCGAAGACATCCCCTTCATCCCGAACAAGCGCTTCGGCGGCGTGTGCCTGGGTTCGAAGATCGCCCCGATCTTCTACAACACCATGGAAGACGCCGGCGCGCTGCCGATCGAGCTGGACGTGTCGCAGATGAACCACGGCGATGTGGTCGAGCTGCGTCCGTACGACGGCAAGGCGCTGAAGAACGGCGAAGTCATCGCCGAGTTCCAGGTCAAGAGCGACGTGCTGTTCGACGAAGTGCGCGCCGGTGGCCGTATTCCGCTGATCATCGGCCGCGGCCTGACCGCCAAGGCGCGTGAAGCGCTGGGCCTGCCGGTCACCGACCTGTTCCGCCAGCCGACCGCACCGGTCGATACCGGCAAGGGCTTCAGCCTGGCGCAGAAGATGGTCGGCCGCGCCTGCGGTCTGCCGGAAGGCCAGGGCGTGCGTCCGGGTGCCTACTGCGAACCGAAGATGACCACCGTCGGCTCGCAGGACACCACCGGCCCGATGACCCGTGACGAACTGAAGGACCTGGCCTGCCTGGGCTTCTCGGCCGACCTGGTGATGCAGTCGTTCTGCCACACCGCCGCCTATCCGAAGCCGGTGGACGTGAAGACCCACCACACCCTGCCGGAGTTCATCTCCACCCGTGGCGGCGTCTCGCTGCGTCCGGGCGACGGCATCATCCACTCGTGGTTGAACCGCATGCTGCTGCCCGACACCGTCGGCACCGGTGGCGACTCGCACACCCGCTTCCCGATCGGCATCTCGTTCCCGGCCGGTTCCGGCCTGGTCGCGTTCGCCGCAGCCACCGGCGTGATGCCGCTGGACATGCCCGAGTCGGTGCTGGTCCGCTTCAAGGGCAAGATGCAGCCGGGCGTGACCTTGCGTGATCTGGTCCACGCGATCCCGCTGTATGCGATCAAGCAGGGCCTGCTGACCGTTGCCAAGCAGGGCAAGAAGAACATCTTCTCCGGCCGCATCCTGGAAATCGAAGGCCTGTCGGATCTGAAGATCGAGCAGGCGTTCGAGCTGGCTGACGCCTCGGCCGAGCGTTCGGCCGCCGGTTGCGCGGTCAAGCTGGACAAGGCCCCGATCATCGAATACCTGACCAGCAACATCACCCTGTTGAAGTGGATGATTGCCGAAGGTTATGCCGATGCCCGCACCCTGGCGCGCCGCATTGAGAAGATGGAAGCCTGGCTGGCCGACCCGCAGCTGCTGGAAGCCGATGCCGATGCCGAGTACGCCGCGGTCATCGAGATCGACCTGGCCGAAATCGTCGAGCCGATCGTCTGCTGCCCGAACGATCCGGACGATGCCAAGACCCTGTCGGACGTGGCCGGCGCGCAGATCGACGAAGTGTTCATCGGTTCGTGCATGACCAACATCGGCCACTTCCGTGCCGCGGCCAAGCTGCTGGAAGGCAAGCGCGACATCCCGACCCGTCTGTGGATCGCTCCGCCGACCAAGATGGATGCCGCCGAGCTGACCAAGGAAGGCCACTACGGCACCTTCGGCGCCGCCGGTGCCCGCATGGAAATGCCGGGCTGCTCGCTGTGCATGGGCAACCAGGCGCAGATCCGTGAAGGCTCCACCGCGATGTCGACCTCGACCCGCAACTTCCCGAACCGCCTGGGCCGCAACACCAACGTGTACCTGGGTTCGGCCGAGCTGGCCGCGATCTGCTCGCGTCTGGGTCGCATCCCGACCCGTGAGGAGTACATGGAAGCGGCCGGTGTGCTGGCCGGTGCCGGCGATTCGATCTACCGCTACATGAACTTCGACCAGATCCAGGAATACCAGGACGTGGCCGACACCGTCACCGCCTGACACTGACGGTTGAGCAACAGAAGAAAGCCCGGCGATCGCCGGGCTTTCTTTGTTGTGGCTGCGCCGAAAGAGGCGGTGTCAGGCCGCTGGCAGGGTGCCTCGGTGATGTTCCAGCCACGACTCCAGTGCCGGTGCCGGCAGGGCGGGTGAGAACAGGAAGCCCTGCAGCAGGTCGCAACCGTGCGCGGCCAGGAACTGGCGCTGGCACTCGGTCTCCACCCCTTCGGCGACCACCAGTTTGTTCAGGTTCTCGCCGATGCGCAGGATCGACACGATCAGCGAGCGGGCGGTTTCACTGTGTTCGATGTCCTGCACGAAGCTGCGATCGAGCTTGAGCTCGCTGATTGGCAGGCGGTGCAGGTGGCTGAGACTGGAATAGCCGGTACCGAAATCGTCCAGAGACAGGCAGAAACCCAATGCGTGCAGCGCATCCAGGTTGCGCAGGACGCGCGCATGCGCCGAGAGCATCACGCTTTCGGTCATTTCCAGCACCAGGTCGCCCGCCCCCAAGTGGTATTCCTGCAGCAGTCCGCGCAGCTGGTCCGGCAGCGTGGCGTTGTCGAAATTGCTCGCCGACAGGTTCACCGAGATCCGTGGAACCGGTACGCCACGTTGTCGCCAGTGGCCCAGGTCATCGCAGGCCTGTCGCAGCACCCACAGGCTGAGCTCGTCCATCAGCCCGCATTCCTCGGCCATCGGAATGAACCGGGCCGGCGAGACACTGCCCATATGCGGATGTTCCCAGCGCAGCAGGGCTTCCACGCCGGCGAGCTGGCGGGTGCGGCTGCACAGTTGCGGCTGGTAATGGAGCGTGAGCTGGTCACCGCGCAGGGCCTCGCGCAGGGCGGCCTCCATCACCACCCGTTCCTGTGCGACGCGGTTCATGTCCAGGCTGAAGAAACGGAAGCCCGAGCCGCCCTCGTCCTTGGCGCGATACATCGCCAGATCGGCGTGGCGGAGCAGGGTGTCGATGTCGCGACCATCCACCGGATACATCGCCACGCCGATGCTGGCACTGGCGTTGACGGTGATCTGGCCCACGTTCAGTGGCGCGGCGATGGCGCCGAGCAGGCGCTCGCAGATGGCCGCGGTCTGCACCGCACTGCAGCCGGGTACCAGGAGCAGAAATTCATCACCGACCTGCCGGCCGAACAGGGCGGAGGGGCCGACGACGCCGGCCATGCGCTGGGCCACGTCCCGCAGCAGACCATCGCCTGCGGAATGGCCCTGGCTTTCGTTGATGCGCTTGAACCGGTCCAGACCGATGAACAGCGCTGCGACCTGTTGCCCGTTCTGTTCGCAACTGGCGAGCAATTGCTCGGCGCGGGCGGTGAACATCATCCGGTTGGGCAGGCCGGTCAGCGCATCGTAGAACGCCAGCTGGTGTACCCGCGCGCGGGTGTGTTCGCGTTCCAGCGCGAGCGCGCACAGATGCAGGCTCAGTTCGACCAGCGCGCGGTGCCAGGGAGCAGGCTCGCGCGCTTCAAGGTAGTGGAAAGCCAGCGTGCCCAGCACCTGCCCGCTGCTGGAACGGATCGGGTTGGCCCAACAGGCGCGCAAACCGGAGGACAGCAGTTCGCCGGCATGTGCGGCGCACAGGGGATCGGTGGCGATATCGGCGACGATGACCGGACGGTTGCGCCACGCCGCGACACCGCAGATGCCGCCGCCGACGCCGACCGGTTGCCCATTGAGATAGTCGACCAGCGCCGTGGGGAGGCTGGGTGCGGCGATGATCCGCAACATGTGGTTTGCATCGATCTGGCTGACCGAGGCCCGCAGATCGGGGGCCACACGTTCTATCTCGCGGCAGATCAGGCTCATCGTCTCGGCCAGCGAGACTTCGCGTACCAGCGCATCGAGCACTTTGTTCTGCAGCACTTCGTGGGTCTTGGCCGCGGTGATGTCGGTCAGGACATTGATGAAGCAATCGACCGTTCCATCGGCAGCCGGTACCGGTGTGGCGACCACCGACACCCACAGCGGGCTGCCATCACGGCGATAGCCCAGCACATCGGCACGATGCGGCTTTCCGGCAAGGTGATGTGCCCCCAGCTGGCGGATCGTCTCCGCATCGGTGTGTGTGCCCAACAGCAGATGCTGCGGCTGGCGGCCGCAAGCCTCTTCGCGGGTATAGCCGAACATGCGGAAGAAACCGTCGTTGCTGTACTGGATGACGGCATTGCGGTCACACAGCAGGATCGCATTGGCGCTGTGGTCCAGCGCCAATGCCAGCTGGCGTGCATCCACGGTGGGCGTGGATGGAGCGTTTGAAGCAGGCGTCACTTCCCGCATTGCTGCCATGCGTTCTTCCGTAGGTTGAGTGGAGCTGCTGCGTTGCCGACCATGGCGTAGGGTGGGGACTGTCAGGACTGGGAAAGCGTGACCAGGCGGCTGGCGATCTGCTCCAGCGGCAGCATCTCCTCCGCTGCGCCCAGACGTACCGCGCTGCCGGGCATCCCCCAGACAACGCTGGTGGCCTCATCCTGCACAAGTGTGGGTGCGCCGGCCTGTTTCAGCTCCAGCAGCCCCCGCGCGCCATCGTCGCCCATTCCCGTAAGAATCGCGCCGATGGCATTGGCACCAGCGGCCAGCGCGACGGAGCGGAACAGGACATCGACTGCCGGTTTATGCCGGTTGACCGGAGCGGAATCATCGATCCGGCAGCGCCAGCGCGCACCGTCGCGGATGATGCGCAGATGCCGTCCGCCCGGTGGAAGATAGGCGTGGCCGGGCAGGATGGCTTCGCCGTCGGTCGCTTCGCGCACCGACATGGCCGAATGCCGGTCCAGGCGTTCGGCGAAGGCCCTGCTGAAACTGGCGGGAATATGCTGTGTTATCACTACCGCCGGTGCATCGGCAGGCATGCCTTCAAGCACCACCCGCAGCGCTTCGGTTCCACCAGCCGAGGCGCCGATTGCGATCAGCCGGTCGGTGGTGCGAAAACGGGTGGGCGCCGGGACAGCGCTGTGCGCCGACAGGCGGCGGTTTCCGGGGTGTGCACCGATTGCCCGCACGCGCGAACGCGCCGCCGCTCTTACCTTTTCGCACAGCTCGTCCGCGTAGCTTTCCAGTCCGCGCGCGACGTCGAGTTTGGGCTTGGCGATGAAATCCACGGCACCCAGCGCCAGCGCCTGCAGGGTGGTGTCGGCACCACGCTCGGTCAGCGAGGAAACCATCACCACCGGCAGTGGATGCAGCCGCATCAGGTTTTCCAGAAATGCCAGTCCATCCATGCGCGGCATTTCCACATCCAGGGTCAACACGTCCGGATTCAGGCGCTTGATCTTCTCGCGGGCGAGCAGCGGGTCGGCGGCGGTGCCGACCACTTCAATGCCAGGATCGCGTGCGAGGATTTCCGACAGGAGCTGGCGCACCAGCGCCGAGTCGTCGACGATCAACACGCGGCAGGGAGGCTGCAGCGTCATTCGAACAACTCCACACCACCACTGACCGGCGTGCGCGAGAGCTGCGCGCGGACGGCCGATTCGGTTGCGGCCACGGCGGCGGCATCATCATGGGCATGTGGCAGACGTTGCACCACCACCCGGCCGGTGATGGGAAAGAACCAGATCTTGCGCGGATGGATGCCGCACAGATCCTCGGCGATGACCGGAATCTTCTCGGCCAGCAGGTACTGGCGGACGAACTCGGCATTGCGGGTGCCCACCGGGTTGCTGGTGAATCCCTTGAGCACGTTGGCGCCGCCAAAGACCTTGGCTTCCAGCCGCTTGCGGTTGGCGCCGCGCTTGAGCAGATCGTTGATCAGCAGTTCCATCGCATAGCTGCCGTAGCGCGCAGGAGCACCGTCGCTTACGGTGCCGTCGGGCAGCAGGAAGTGGTTCATGCCCCCAATACCGAGAATGGGATCGCGGATGCAGGCGGCCACGCACGAACCCAGCGTCGTGGTCAGTGCGGTGTCGTCATCGACCACCAGGTATTGGGTAGGCAGCAGTTTGGCGGCAATCGTCTGGAAACGACTGTCGCGGTAGCGCATCACGCCGTCGTCGTGGCGGGTGCTGGACTTCATGCACGGGTTCCTTTCGCGCGCCGGTACAGGGTGCGACCGCACGGCTGGATCAGATCCGCGGCGTGCAGGTAGTTCTCCGAGTGGCCGGTGTACAGCAATCCATCTTCGGCAAGATGCGGTACCAGTCGCGACAGGATCGCCCGCTGCGTCGGCTTGTCGAAATAGATCATCACGTTGCGACAGAACAGCGCCTCGAACGGTCCGCCCACGTCATAGCGCGGGGTCAGCAGATTCAGGGGGCGGAAATCGATCAGTGCGCGCAGCGCCGGCACCACCCGGCACTTGCCTTCATTGGGACCGGTGCCGCGCTGGAAGTAGCGCTTCTTCACTGCAGGCTCCAGCGCGGCGATACGCTCGATCGGATACACGCCCTGCGCGGCGGTCGCCAGCACCTGCGTGTCCACATCCGTTGCGAGGATGCGCACCGGCGGCGTCAGGCTGCCGAACGCCTCGCAGGCGGTGATGGCGATCGAATAGGGTTCCTCACCGGTGGACGCCGCACAGGACCAGATATTCAAGGGTGCGTGAGCGGCGCGTTCGCGCAGCTCGTCGTGCAAACGCTCGAAGTGATGCGGTTCGCGGAAGAACGAGGTGAGGTTGGTGGTCAGTGCGTTGGTGAACGCCTGCCACTCGTCGCCACCGTCCTGTTCGAGCTTGTCCAGATAGTCCTTGAAGTCCCGCAGGCCCAATGCGCGCAGGCGGCGGGACAGGCGTCCGTACACCATGTCGCGCTTTGCCGGTGCCAGCGCGATGCCGGCCCGCTGGTGGATCAGTTCGCACACGCGACGGAAATCCCGGTCGTCGAACTCGAAATCCCGGCCGGCGCTGGGGGAGTGAAGTGTCGTCATGATCCGGCGTCAGCTGGCCAGTGCGAGGGTGTGGGTGGCATTCATCCGCGCGGAGGGGCCGCCCTCGGCCGTCAAGCGGAATGCGGAAACCGCCTCGTCCAGCAGCAGCGCCTGTTCCTCCATCGAGCGCGCGGCGGCGGTGGCTTCCTCCACCAGGGCGGCGTTCTGCTGGGTGGTTTCATCCATCTGCACCACGGTCTGGTTGACCTGCTCGATACCGGCGGACTGTTCCTGCGAGGCGGCGGAGATCTCGGCCATGATGTCGGTCACGCGCTGCACGCTGCTGACAATCTCGCCCATGGTGGCGCCGGCCTGGTGCACCAGCGTCGAGCCTTCGGACACCTTCTCGACGGAATCATCGATCAGCCCCTTGATCTCCTTGGCGGCACCGGCCGAGCGTTGTGCCAGGGTGCGCACTTCACTGGCGACCACGGCGAAACCGCGGCCCTGCTCGCCGGCCCGCGCCGCCTCCACCGCGGCGTTGAGCGCCAGGATGTTGGTCTGGAAGGCGATGCCGTCGATCACCGAGATGATGTCGGCGATGCGCCTGGAGGAGGCCTCGATCCCGCTCATCGTGGTCACCACCTGATGAACCACCTGGCCCCCCTGCGAGGCGACCGACGCGGCGCCGATGGCGAGCTGGTTGGCCTGGCGGGCGTGCTCGGCGTTCTGGCGCACCGTGGAGGTCAGTTCCTCCATCGAAGCGGCGGTTTCTTCCAGATTGGCGGCCTGCTGCTCGGTGCGCTGCGACAGGTCCTGGTTGCCGGTGGCGATCTCCGAGGCGGCCAGGTTGATGCTGGACGCGGCGTTCTGGATGCGGCCGACAATGCCTGCGAGCTGGTCGACGGTGGCATTGGCATCGTCACGTATCCGGGCGAACACGCCATTGAACTTGCCGTCCATGCGTACGGTCAGGTCGCCCTGGGCGATGGCGCGCAGCAGATCCGATATCCGGGTCAGATTGTGGTCGCTGACCTGCATCATGGCGTTGAGGCTTTCCACCATTTCGCGGAAGTCATGTTCGAAGCGGCTTTCGTCGCCACGCTGGCTGAAGTCGCCGGCGGCGGCCGCGCTACCCAGGCGCTTGATCTCGCCATTGATGGCGGCCAGGTTCTGCTTGATCGTCGCCATGGTTTCGGTGATGACACGCTTCTGGCCCGGCAGCAGCGGCATGTCCGGACTCAGGTCGCCAATGGCGTAGCGCTGGGCGATGGCGATGACCTGCATGTTCACGTCGATATGGCTTGCGACCAGCGTGTTGGTCTCGGCGACCATCACCCCGTAGCTGCCCGGGAAGGCACTGGCGTCGATGCGGTGGCCGATGGCGCCGGCATCGTGCTGGCGGGCCATTTCATTCTGGGCATCGATCACCGCGCGCAACTGGTCCTGCATGCGCCGCATGCTGTCTAGCAGCTGGCCAGTCTCATCGCGGGTGGCTGCGGCAATGGTGTTGTCCATGCGGCCCTGGGCGATGGCGTTGGCAACAGCGGTGGCGTTGCGCAGGGGCAGCACGATACGGTTGCCGATGATCCAGCTCAGCGCCACGACCAGCAGCACCAGAAAACCACCCGCCACGGTCATGATCGCGGTGAACCTCAGTGCCTGCGACTGCACATCGTCCATGTACACACCGCTGGAAACGATCCAGTTCCACGGCTTGTACATGCCGGCGTAGGCGAGTTTTTCCACCGGCTCTTCGTGACCGGGTTTGGCCCATGTGTAGCCGACATAGCCACCGCCGCGTTTGGCCGCCTCCACCTGTTCGAAGTAGACGGCCACCCCGTCCTCGCTGCGGAAGTCCTTCATCGGCTTGCCGAGCAGATCCTTGCGGAAAGGATGCATCAGGACCGTGTAATCGGTGGAATAGATGTTGAAGTAGTTGACGTCGCCATCCGAGCGCATGGCCTGCACTGCGGCGATGGCCTGCTCCTGCGCGTCGGCCAGTGGCACGCTGCCGTTCTCGGCGAGCTGGGCATAGTGGTCCAGCACGCCGTAGCTCAGCTCCACCTGCGTGCGCAGCGTGTCCTTGCGTGTTTCATACAGGTCCACGTACTGCATGCGTGCGGCGATCACCGACAGGGCAATGACGCCCAGTACGATCAGTACGGTGAGCAGGTTCAGCTTGCCGCGTACGGAGATGTTGCTGATGTAACTCGACCAGAGACGATAGATATTCATTGACAGGAGGTTGTGGGCAGCAGGGCGTAAGCGGGATACCTGTGTATCGGCGCTGTCAAGGAAAAGTTGAGCGTCATCAAAGCAAAACCCCGGCGTTTGCCGGGGTTTTGGGTGGATCAGAACTCCTGCCAGTCCGAGTCGGCCAGTTCGGCCACTGCGGTTCTGGGGCTGGCGCTGCGGCGCCGTGGCGTGGGTTCCGGGGCAGGGGCCGGCTTGCGCGGCACAGGTTGGGCAGCGGCGATGGTGGACGGCGCGCGGGTCTCCAGCTGGCTTTCCTCCAGCTGGAACACCGACACCACGTCGGCCAGGTGGCCGGCCTGTTCTTCCATCGAGCGTGCGGCGGCGGTGGCTTCCTCCACCAGGGCGGCGTTCTGCTGGGTGGTCTCGTCCATCTGCACCACGGTCTGGTTGACCTGTTCGATGCCGGCCGACTGCTCCTGCGAAGCGGCGGAGATCTCGGCCATGATATCGGTCACGCGCTGTACCGAGGCCACGATCTCGCCCATCGTGGAGCCGGCCTTGCGCACCAGGGCCGAGCCATCGGCCACCTTGCTGACCGAATCATCGATCAGGCCCTTGATCTCCTTGGCGGCGCCTGCCGAGCGCTGTGCCAGGGTGCGCACTTCCGAGGCCACCACGGCAAAGCCACGGCCCTGTTCACCGGCGCGAGCAGCCTCGACGGCGGCGTTGAGTGCCAGGATGTTGGTCTGGAAGGCGATGCCATCGATGACCGAGATGATCTCGGCGATCTTCTTCGACGAGGCTTCGATGCCAGTCATCGTGGTGACGACCTGGCTGACCACATCGCCCCCTTGCGAAGCCACCGAAGCGGCGCCGATGGCGAGCTGGTTGGCCTGGCGGGCCGACTCGGCGTTCTGGCGCACGGTGGAGGTCAGTTCCTCCATCGAGGCCGCGGTCTCCTCCAGGTTGGCCGCCTGCTGCTCGGTGCGGCGCGACAGATCGCTGTTGCCGCTGGCGATCTCGGTTGCAGCCGCATTGATCGACACCGAGGACTGCTTGATGCGGCTGACGATGCCGGTCAGCTGCTCAGCCGTGGCGTTGGCGTCGTCGCGCATGGTCGCGAACACGCCCTGGAAATCACCCTGCATGCGCACGGTGAGATCGCCACGCGACAGCGCCGACAGCAGATCGGAGATCTGCGCCAGGCTCGTCGCGTTGGCGTCGAGCAGGCTGTTGAGCTGGCTGGCCAGCGACAGGAAGAAGCCCTCCTTGCCCTGGGTGTCGATGCGGCCGCTCAGATCGCCCGCCGCGGCGGCTTCGATCACACCTGCCACTTCGCGCTCCACCAGTGCTTCGGTGGTGCGGTCGCGCCATTCCACGACATGGCCAACCGGCGTGCCGCTCTCATCGCGGATCACCGAGATGGTCTGGGCGAACTCGGCCTGGCCGAAGCGCATGTCCCGCTTGAATACACCGGTCTTCTCCAGCACGTCGATCACGTGGCCGTCCACTTCGCCGTTGTGTTCCAGTGCGGTGACCGGCTGCCCGACCAGCGGCTTGCCGGCATCGTAGTGGCTCAGTTCGCCGGCGATGTCGTCGCTGTACTCCACCAGCGTATCGCGCAGCGCACGGTTGGCGTAGACGATTTCCAGGTCGGTGTTGGTCAGGTATACGCCCGTGGAAGAGTAGTCCAGCGCGGTACGGATGCGCAGGTTCTCCGCGGCGACGGCCGCATCGCGTTCGATCCGCTCACGCAGATCGCGCTGCATGCGCTGCATCGCGCGCAGCAGGTCGCCGACTTCATCGGCGCGCGAAACATCGATCGTGCCATCCAGGCGGCCGCTGGCCACATCATTGGCCACCGCTACGGCACCGCGCATCGAGCTGACCAGCGAGCGGGCGAACAGCCACACCAGCAGCAGGCCGGCGGCCGCGCCGATCAGGACCGCGATGACGGTGAGCACGGCCGAAGCGGAATAGGTTTCTTGCGCGCGCTCGCCTGCGGCCTGGGCCCGCGCATTGTCGTTGGCCGCCAGTTCCTGCAACGAGGCGTAGGCCTTGCGGTGCAGGGTGCGGGTTTCGCCGACGAAGGTGTCGATGGCGTCATCCGGCAGGTCCAGCTCCAGCATCTCGTTGACGGCGTCATAGGAGGCCAGTGCGGCAGTCCAGTCGCTTGCAAACGCGTCGAACAGTTTCTTCTGCCCGGCATCGTCGATCAGCTTCGGATAGTCGGCAATGATGGTGTCGATCTGTTTGCGCAGCGCGACGGAGCGCGCCTTGGCGTCCGCCTTGACCTCGGCACTGGCACGGATCAGGCCCTGATACTCGGTATTGCGATATTCGCTGACCAGTCCGCCCAGCTCGCCGGTGGTGCGCAGGCTGGGGGTGCGCTTTTCGGTCAGGTCGCTGGTGACGTTGTTCAGCGAGTGCAGGCCGCGGTAGGCAACGATGCCCTGCAGCAACATGAAAAACAGAACGACGCCGAAGGTCAGCAGCAGCTTCGGCTTGAGTTTCAGGGAGTGGATCCACTGCATTTGTGCAAGATCTCCGATGGCAAACCCCGCCAGCGCGGCAGGAGAACCATGCCGGCAGCCGCCGGCATGGTGACGGGCAGGTTGCTGCTTACTTGATGTTCGCCAGCTTCAGACCCGCCGGAGCGGTGACTTCGATTTCGGCGCGCGAGGAATCACGCTGGATCTTGCCGATCACGCAGACCGTCTTGCCTTCCAGTGACTCCAGCGGAAAACCGAACTTGCCGCGGTTGGCGCCCGCGATCCGTGCGGAGAACGTGTGGCGCGGGAACGCGCCGCCCATGTGCAGGAAGGTCGGCTGGCCTTCGGAACCTTCGGCATAGCGGGCCTTCTCCACCTTCCCGCAGACCATGCCGTCCTTGCCGGCAAAGCGCGCGGCGTTCTCCGGCGGAATCATCTCCGCGGTGTCGGCAGCGGCATTGAACGAGGCGGTGGCCAGAACAGCAGCCGTGAGCAGCGGGGTCAGATGCTTGTACATCGGTATCTCCGGGATGGCGTGTTGGGGTTCCGCGGGGAGGCGGACATGATGTCGCTATCGGCCGCGAGAGCCGGTGCTTGAGGGGTGTGCTTGGAAATGCGATGCAATTCGCAGTTTCAGGCGGACGCTTCTTCCAGGGCGGTGGTCTGGCCGAGGTCGGTGATGTCCAGCAGGGTCTCGATATCCAGCAGGATCAGCATCTTGTCGTCGTGCGTACCGATGCCGGAAATGACCCGTGTGTCGACGGCAGCGCCGAACTCGGGGGTCGGGCGGATCTGGTCGCCGGTCAGCGGAATCACGTCCGAGACGCTGTCCACCACGATGCCGACCACCCGGTCTTCGACGTTGAGCACGATCATCACGGTGAAGGCGTCGTAGCGGGCCTCGTCCAGGCGCAGTTTCAGGCGCAGGTCGATCACCGGGACGATGGTGCCGCGCAGATTGATCACGCCTTTAATGTAGTCGGGGGCATCGGGCACGCGCGTGACCGAATCGTAGCCGCGGATTTCCTGCACTTTCAGGATATCCACGCCGTAGTGCTCGTTGCCGAGAGTGAAGCTGAGGTATTCACCGCCAGTGCTGGCGGCGAGCGTGCGGGTGTCGTTCATGGCGGTTCCTGGTCTTGGCGTCGAGCCGGTGCGGAGCTGGGTACAGCTCCGGTATCGGCGTTTGCCGCCAGGACTTTAGGTCCCGCGCCTCAGAAGTCGCCGTTCAGGCGGGCCTTGCGCTCGCGGTCCACGCGGAAGATGTAGCGCTGGATCATCGCGTCGGCGCCGCGCGGCAGGTCATCAAAGCGCAGTCCGACGCGTAGCTGCTCGCTGCCGTTGGGCTGTTTCTGCAGCCGCTGGTTGCAGACGATCAGTGTGACGGGAATGGGCGGCGTGTCGGGCAGCCGGAGTTCGCAGCCGCGATAGCGCTGCTGCAGTTGCAGTGGCACGGTGTCCGCGGGGAATAGCAGGGCGATGCCGCCGGCGCTGATATCGACCACCCGCCAGGCGCGTGGTTCCTCATCGCCGGTGATGGGCAGGGTGCAGTGTGGGGAATCGCCAATTGGCGTTTCCAGCCGATAGAAGTCGCGGCGCTGCAGGTGGTGGATCTCGTCCGGTACCTCGACGCGGAACGCGGTCCGGCCGTGCTCCTCGATGCGTTCGAGCTGTGGCAGACGGAAGCGCACGGTGACCTTGTCCACCAGGGCGAAGCACAGCAGGTAGTCCGCATTGGCGGCATCGCGGTTGACTGCCGCCAGCGGGCTGCCGTCGAGCAGCAGGGTGTCGCCGTCCAGCTCCAGCACCGCGGTCGGGAATCCGTTCTCGCGTCCCTCCGGGTGGGCCGTCACCGTGGCGCGCTGGTCGATCAGGGCCTGCAGCAGGAGCTGGATCTGGCGCGGATTGCGGACGATGTATTTGTCGTCGGCATAGAGATTGCCGTCGAAGGAGGGAATGCTGGCGGTGGTCTGTACAAGCTCGGACATGATCGGTAAGCAAGTAGGCCAAGGGCTGCAGGAAACGCTATCTATAGCGCCAAACTGTGATATCGGCCACTTTTCCCATTGCTTTAGCCCGGTCCGTAACGCGTCCCGGGCCGATCTGCGGCCGTGGAGGTGCCGGGGCGCCTCCACGACGGTGCATCAGAACTCGCTCCAGTCCTGGCCGCTTGTGATCGCAGAACGAGGCGCTGATGGGGCTTTTGCGCGCAGCACCGGCCGTGCGTGTGCCGCATCGCTCGGTATTTTGCTCGCAACCTTGGCGACCTTTGCCACGGGAGCTGGCACGGTCGTTGACAGCTGGAACAGCGCAACGGCCTTGCTGAGTGCGTTGGCCTGATCTTCCATCGCGCGCGCGGCGGCGGTGGCTTCTTCCACCAGCGCGGCGTTCTGCTGGGTGGTCTCGTCCATCTGTACCACGGTCTGGTTGACCTGCTCGATGCCGGCCGACTGCTCCTGCGAGGCGGACGAGATCTCGGCCATGATGTCGGTCACACGCTGCACGCTGCCGACGATCTCGTCCATGGTGGCGCCGGCCTGACGCACCAGTGCGGAGCCTTCGGACACATTTTCCACGGAGTCGTCGATCAGGCTTTTGATCTCCTTGGCCGCTGCGGCCGAGCGCTGGGCCAACCCACGTACTTCTGAGGCCACCACGGCAAAGCCGCGACCCTGTTCGCCCGCGCGAGCGGCTTCGACCGCGGCGTTCAGTGCCAGGATATTGGTCTGGAAGGCGATGCCGTCGATCACCGAGATGATGTCGGCGATTCTCTTCGACGACTGTTCGATCGCCGTCATGGTGGTGACTACCTGGGTAACCACCTTGCCTCCTTGCGAGGCGACACCATGGGCGCCGATGGCCAACTGGTTGGCCTGACGTGCGTGTTCGGCATTCTGGCGGACGGTGGAGGTCAGCTCCTCCATCGAGGCGGCGGTTTCTTCCAGATTGGCGGCCTGCTGCTCGGTGCGCTGCGACAGATCCTGGTTGCCGCTGGCGATTTCATGGGCGGCAAGATTGATGCCCGATGCTGCGCCCTGGATGTCGCCGATGATCGTGGTCAGCTGCGCGATGGTGGTGTTGGCATCGTCACGGATCTGCGCGAACACGCCATGGAAGTCGCCGTGCATGCGCTGGGTCAGATCGCCGCTGGACAACGCTGTCAGTACCCTCGAGACCTGGCCGATGCTGCCATTGAAGGTTTCCAGCAAGCCATTGAGCTGATCTGAAAGCTGGAGCAGGAACCCTTCCTTGCCTTCCAGTCCGATGCGTTTTGACAGGTCGCCGCGCGCGGCGGCTTCCACGATGTGGCTGACTTCCCGTTCGACCCGAACCTCCTCGGTCCGGTCGGCCCACTCCACGACAAAGCCGAGCAGGGTGCCTTCGTCGTCGCGGACCGGGTTGATGATCTGCCGCAGCACGTGGTCGCCGAGCGAGATCTGTCCACGATGGGTGCCGCGCAACTCACTCAGTACGTGCCGTTGATGTGCTGGCTTCTTGTGGAAGCTGTCGATATTGGCGCCGATGAGTGTTGTGGTGTTGAACGCAGGCAAGTCGCGGCGGATATCGTGTTCGGCCTTTTCCAGCATCTGGAACAGTGACCGGTTGGCATAGAGGATGTTGAGGTCCGCATCGGAAATCATGATGTTGGTGGTGACATCATCCAGTGCGGTACGGATGCGCAGGTTCTCGGTCGCCAACGCCTGGTCGCGCTCATTGCGCGAGCGCAGCTGCACAACCATGTGGCCGATGTCGGCATGGATCCGCCCAATCTCGTCACACGCTTCAGGCAGGGGGCGCACTGAAAGATCGCCTTCGGCAACTGCGCGAACTGCCCTGGATGCGGCGGACAGCGGGCCAAGTATCGAGCGGGCGATATACAGGCACGGCAGCAGGGCGGAAAGCATGACCAGCGTGCAGGCAATAATCAGTGCACGGGTGAAGCTCCAGGCGCGGGCTTCAATATCATCGGTATATTCACCGCTGCCGATGATCCAGCCCCAGCGTTTGTGCAGGCCGACATAGGAGATTTTCTGCACAGCGGCATCGGTGCCGGGCTTGGGCCAGGTGTAATCGAGGAAGCCACCGCCGCTGACGCGGCCCAGACGGGCCATCTCAACGAAGATCTTTTTGCCATCGGCACTTGTCGAGTTGCTGAGGTCTGTGCCGTTCAGTGCCTTCTGGTGGGGGTGCATCAGCATGGTGGGGTGCAGGTCATTGACCCAGACGTAATCGCTGCCGTTGGCGCTGCGCAGCGATTCAAGTGCGGACAGGGCCAGCTGCTGCGCTTGGTCTTGACTCAGCTCGCCTGCTTCGGCGCGGTCAGCGTAACTGTTTGCCAACGCCAGCGCCGCTTCCACCCGGGTATGCAGCGTGTTGCGCTCATTCTGGATCAGCTCGGAGTGGTTGCGCTGTGCGGTGACCACGCACAGCGTGACGATGCCGACAGCCAGTACCGCGAGCATCAGCATGAACTTCTTTTTCAAAGGTAGATCGCGGAACGCACGGAGCAACAGACTTGACTTCATGGCGGATGCACTTGAGTCGAAAGAAGGGGTGGCTGGGACCGTGGGTTCCTCGCGAAACGCTCCCCAGCGCCCTGATATCGGCAGGGCGCCGGGTTTCTGCAGTGATATCCACCGTGCAGGCATTCTGTGCGCGGTTCTCAGCCACTTTCTTACGCGAGGTTCCTGTCCTGGCTGATCCGGTTGGAGCAGGGTTGGCTGTTGCGGTGTCAGTTCGTTGTTGGTTTCCCGATATCGGTTGCAACGAGGACCATCAAGCTCAGCAAAGACCCAGGCCCCAAGCCCCCGTCTGGCGGGGCTGCGGTGTCGTTCAGAACTCCTGCCAGTTGCCGGCGTCGATCATTGCCTGCTCTGCGCGCACGGTCTTGCGAAGTGCTGGCTTGATCGGAGCTGTGGTTGTCGCGCGGGATGCTTTTGCCGTCAGCTTGCTACGTGCTGGCGCTATTCCATTCGTGGCGTGACGGCTGTCGAGCCGGAACAGGGCGACCGTCTGGCTCAGGGCGCTGGCCTGTTCTTCCATCGCGCGGGCGGCGGCGGTGGCTTCTTCCACCAGCGCGGCGTTCTGCTGGGTGCTTTCATCCATCTGCATCACGGTCTGGCTGACCTGCTCGATGCCGGCCGACTGCTCCTGCGAGGCGGCGGAGATCTCGGCCATGATGTCGGTCACGCGTTGTACGCTGCCGACGATTTCGCCCATCGTGGTGCCGGCCTGGTGCACCAGCGCGGAGCCTTCTGACACTTTCTCCACCGAGTCATCGATCAGGGTCTTGATCTCCTTGGCGGCTGCGGCCGAACGCTGTGCCAAGGTGCGCACTTCCGAGGCGACCACGGCGAAGCCGCGGCCCTGTTCGCCGGCACGCGCCGCTTCCACCGCGGCGTTGAGCGCCAGGATGTTGGTCTGGAAGGCGATGCCGTCGATCACCGTGATGATGTCGGCGATCTTCTTCGACGACTGCTCGATCGCGGTCATCGTGGTGACCATCTGCAGGGCGACTTCGCCCCCCTGGGACGCGATGGTATGCGCGCCGATCGCCAGCTGGTTGGCCTGACGGGCATGCTCGGCGTTCTGGCGGACGGTGGAGGTCAGTTCCTCCATCGATGCGGCGGTTTCCTCCAGATTGGCGGCCTGCTGCTCGGTACGCTGCGACAGGTCCTGGTTGCCGGTGGCGATCTCGCTGGCGGCGAGGTTGATGCTGCCTGCGGCTCCCTGGATACGGCTGACGATATCGGTCAGTTTTTCCACTGTGATATTGGCGTCGTCGCGCATCTGCGCGAATACCCCTTGGAAATCCCCCTGCATGCGCTGGGTCAGGTCGCCTTCGGCAATGGCCTGCAGCAGCACCGACAGGGAGTGCAGGTTGGCATCGGAGCGGGCCATCAGCTGGTTCAGGTCCGACACCATGTCGCGGAAGCCGAACTGGAAGCGCGATTCGTCGCCGCGTGCGGAGAAATCGCCGCGCACCGCCGCCTGGCTCAAGGTGCCGATCTCGTTGCTGATGGCCAACAGGTTGGCTTTGACCGTATCCATGGTCTGGGTGAGCACCGCCTTCTCGCCGGGCAAGCGCAGGAAGTTTTCACTCAGGTCGCCAATGGCATAGCGCCCCATCAGCGCGCTGACCGCGTTGGCCGCATCGATATGACTGCCGACCAGGGCGTTGAGTTCGGCCACCATCAGCCCGTAGTCGCCGGGGAAACGGTTGTGGTCGATGCGGAAGCTGATCTGGCCCTCGTCGTGAAGTGTGGCCATCTCCCGCTGGGCGGTGATGACCGCGCGCAACTGGTTCTGCATCTCGTCCATGCTCTGCAGCAGCTGGCCGGATTCATCGCGGGCCTCAATCAGGATCCGGTTGTCGAGCTGGCCGCGGGCGATGGCGTGTGCGACCTGGCTGGCATTGCGCAGTGGACTGACGATGGAGCGGGCGATTGCCCAACCCAGCAGTACGGCCAGCAGCACCAGTGCCGTCATCACGACCAGCGTGACGATCACGGTGTTGCGATAGATGGCGCTGGTCTCATCGATCTGCTGGTTGAGATGCTTGATGTTGTAGTCCGACAGCTCCTTGACCGCACCGAACAGGGCGTAGCGCGCCGGATTCGACTCCGTGGTCGAGATCAGTTCCGCCGCATCATGGTCGCGCTCATCCAGGGCCGCAGCCAGACGTTCATGGGCGGCGAAATAGGCCACCCGTGCGGCGATGACGCGGTCGTAGATCGCACGCTCGTTGGTACTGGATTCGCTGGGAATCGCGTCGTAGGCCTTCTCGGCGTTCTCGATGACGCTGCGGGCGCTGGCCAGTTGCGCGATGAAACGGTCGGCCTCCTGCGGATCGTTCCTGCGGGCGATGCGGGCCAGCTCGAAGGTGCGGAACTCGCCCAGCGAGGCGCGCATTTCGCCCAGATGTTCCACCGCCGGCATCCAGTTGTCGCGGATCGCCTCCAGCTGCGTGTTCAGTGCGGACAGGCGCATCAAAGACAACACGCCCAAGGCGATGGTCATCAGCGTCGTTACGGTGAATGCCACTGCCAGCTTTCGGGCAATGGGAAGGTCAAGGAACCACTTCATGGGAATCAGGTGCTCGTATCGGAACAGGGGAGGGGGCCGAGGCTGCTGGGGAGGCGGCTTCGTCGTTGCCTGGACTGATAGCGGCTTGGGACGGTGTCGCTTGAGTAAAAGACGCTTTTGGATGGTCTGAAATGTCTATGCAAAATAATCACTTGCGTGAATGCGCGGCGACATGAGGGGCCTGTTTGTGAAGTAAAAAGCCCCCGCCCGAAGGGGCGAGGGCTGCAAGCGCGACGAACATGGCTGCGGCGGGTTTCAGAACTCCTGCCAGCTGTCCTCGTTGCTGGAGGGAAGCGGGAGTGGACGTGTATTGGCGGTCATCGCGCGCGGCTGCCGTGCCGGTTTCAGTGCGGGAATCGCCGGGGCACGGTGCACGTGTGCCATCGCCGCGGGGGCAGCGGTGGCATCCAAACGGAATACCGCCACAGCAGCGGCCAGCAACCGGGCCTGTTCTTCCATCGCGCGCGCGGCGGCGGTGGCTTCCTCCACCAGCGCGGCGTTCTGCTGGGTGGTTTCGTCCATCTGCATCACCGTCTGGTTGACCTGCTCGATGCCTGCGCTTTGCTCCTGCGAGGCGGCGGAAATCTCGGCCATGATGTCGGTCACGCGCTGCACCGAAGAGACGATCTCGCCCATGGTGGAGCCGGCCTGGCGGACCAGCTTGCTGCCGCCGGTGACATTCTGCACAGATGCATCGATCAGCTCCTTGATCTCCTTGGCAGCCGCGGCCGAGCGCTGGGCCAGGGTACGCACTTCACTGGCGACCACGGCGAAACCACGGCCCTGTTCGCCGGCGCGCGCCGCTTCCACCGCCGCGTTGAGCGCCAGGATGTTGGTCTGGAAGGCGATGCCATCGATCACCGAGATGATGTCGGCGATCTTCTTCGATGAACCCTCGATGGCATCCATCGTGGCCACCACCTGGCCGACCACTTCACCGCCCTGTGAGGCGACGGTGTGCGCGCCGATGGCCAGCTGGTTGGCCTGGCGGGCCGATTCGGCGTTCTGGCGCACGGTGGAGGTCAGCTCCTCCATCGAGGCGGCGGTTTCCTCCAGGTTGGCGGCCTGTTGCTCGGTCCGCTGCGACAGATCCTGGTTGCCGGTGGCGATCTCGCCGGCGGCCTGGTTGATGCTCGATGCCGCGTGCTGGATGCGGCCGACAATGCCGGTCAACTGCGAGACAGTGGCATTGGCGTCGTCGCGCATGGTGGCGAACACGCCATGGAATTGGCCGTGCATCCGCGCGCTCAGGTCGCCACTTGCGATGGCCTGCAGCAGTCGGGAGACTTCCAGCAGGTTGTCATCGGTGGTTTCCATCAGGCTGTTCAGGCCGGCCACCATGTCACGGAAATCGTGCTGGTAGGCGTCCAGATCGCCGCGCTGTTTGAAGTCGCCGACGGCTGCGGCCGAGGCCAGGCGCTTGATCTCGCTGTTGATGGCGGCCAGGTTCTGCTTGATCGTCGCCATGGTGTCGGTGATGACACGCTTCTCGCCCGGCAACACCGGCATATCCGGCGTCAGGTCGCCGATGGCATAGCGCTGGACGATCCCGATGGCCTGCATTTTCACGTTGATATGGTTGGTGACCAGATTGTTGGTCTCGGCCACCATCACCCTGTAGTCGCCGGGGAAGGCATCGGCGTCGATGCGGTAGCTGATGCTGCCGCCATCGTGCTGGCGTGACATTTCAACCTGTGCATCGATCACCGCCCGCAGCTGGGCCTGCATGCGCTGCATCGCGCTGAGCAGCTTGCCCACTTCGTCCTGCCGCGAACTGTCGATGCTTCCTTCGAGTTTGCCGGCGGCCACATCGTTGGCGACGCGGACGGCATCACCCAGGGGCCGTACGATGGCACGCACAATCAGCATGCCCAATCCGGCTGACAACAGTGCCAGTGCAATGATCGACAGCACGATGGCCATGCTGCTACGGCTGTGGCTGCGGTTGGCGTTGGCGATCTGGCTGTCGAGGGTGGCGACGCTGTACTCGTTCAAGGCCTTCAAGGCATCGAACAGCACCCGGCGTTTG
The DNA here is from genome assembly GCF_056760355.1 of Stenotrophomonas sp. STEN013. Taxonomy (NCBI): domain Bacteria; kingdom Pseudomonadati; phylum Pseudomonadota; class Gammaproteobacteria; order Lysobacterales; family Lysobacteraceae; genus Stenotrophomonas; species Stenotrophomonas sp. STEN013. Next base: position 53,964 of record NZ_JBRREO010000003.1, read on the forward strand.
GGGCGGGACTGCTCGTCGGAGACCGCCTGCGCGCTGACCGGATCACCGCTGGCCAGGGCCTGTTCGATCAGGCGGTGCGCGGCGAAATAGTCTTCCAGCGCGGAAGCGACCTTGGCGTACAGGGCTTTTTCCTGGCTGTCGCTGTGGAGCGCTTCATAGCGGGTCTTGAGTTTGGCGACAGCATCTTCGATCTCGGCCATGCGGCGGTCGTAGTCGGCGACCGCCTCGGGCTCGTTCAGACGGGTGAGCTGGGCGATCTCGAAGGTGCGGTACTCGCCCAGCTGGGAGCGGATTTCGCCGATGTATTGCACCGACGGCATGTCGCGGTTGCTGACGGCTTGCAGCTGGTTGTTGGCGGCATCCAGTCGCAACAGGGCAAAACCGCCCAGCACAATGGTGGTCAGTGTTGTCAGCGTGAATGCGATCGCAAGTTTCCGTGCGATCGTGAGGTTGCGAAAGAACTCCATTACAGACTCTCCGAATCGACTACAGGTAGGGCATGCCCGCCAGAAGCGCCAGATCGGGCACAACGGGGGAGAGAAAAGGTGTTCGAAAGCGCGTTCTTTGCCCGGTGGCAGCCGGGCTGATACGGGTAGCGGCGCGCGCGGAATTTCCTGAAGTGCGGCCGCGAAAGGGCGTTGCGAAGGCGCCGTCTGCCGCCCAGGACCGCGCGGTGGCGCGGCGGTCAGGGTTTTTGCGGTGGTCAGAAATGCAGCTGTGCGCGCAGGCTCAGCAGATGCGGGTCGACGTGGGACCCAGCCCGCCGGGCGTCGGCACGGACGTAGTTGCCCTGGAACTTCAGGTTCGGCCCCAGGTACCAGTTGGCACCCAGCGTCCAGCTTCTGGCGCGACCGCCGGCGATGCCGGCGTCGTCCAGATCAAGGTGATCGCGGCGCAGCAGCAGTTCGACTGCGCCATGGCGATGGCCCGGTTTGGGGTTGCCGACATTGCCGGCGGAGTACGGACGGGATTCGCCGGTCACCAGCCAGCTGGCGCTGGCATAGCTGCCATACCCGCGGTAGTCCGGAAGGCCGCTGCCGCGCCGGGCCGTCTGTTGCTGGTATTCGCCCTGCAGCGACCACGGCCCGTTGATCCACAGCGCTTCAATCCCCCGACGCTGCAATTGCTGGATGTCCCGCAGGGTGCCCGAGTCGACCAGCCGGTCGGTGGTCAGCGCTGAACCGGCACGCGCCCGCCAACGGGCGGTGGGTGCGCGGTACTGGTCGCGTCCGTCGACTTCGCCTTCCGGGGATTCCTTCGAGGCGGACACGCCCAGGTGGAGAACGTTTCCCGATGCCTTCCAGGGTGTCCATGCCAACCGCGCCGCAGCGGTGTCGCCCCGGTTGTTGCCCTGCAGATCGGAGCCGAAGTAGTACCCGGCGTTGAGGATGTACAGAGGCTGCTCGTATGCCCAGTCCACACCGGTGCGGCGGCTTTCATAGAACGCCTGGGTCGGCAGCGAGGCTTCGATGTAGCTGCCGGCACGTGATGCGGTCGCCCCCTCGAATCCCACTGCCATCTTGCTCTGGCCCAGACGCAGTTTGCCCAGGTCCCGACCGAACAGTGCCTTGGTCTCCAGGCGCAGCGCCACATCCAGCCAGGTCTTTGACTGGAAGTCGTAGCCGACAGTGACGTCATAGCGGCCGGCGCGCTTGTAGCCGATGCCGAACTCCTTTCGGCGCCAACCGGTTTCGTCATGCAGCACGGCACCGGCATGTCCGCTTCCCGAGAAATCGGCGGCGTCGTAGGCGACGTTGCCGGTCAGCGTCAGCTCGTCGCCGCTGGCGGTTTTCAGCCGGGGGGGCCATGTCTGGGTCTGGGCCGCGGCGGGCAGGGTCACGCACAACAGCAGGCAGGGCAGGGCGATACGTTTCATGCGGATCCACGGCAGGGAAAATGCACAAGAAGAAGCGCCATGACCGGAAGATCATGGCGCTGCGGATGGAACGGGGATGATCAGCCGTGGCTCAGGCGGCTTGCTGCATGCGCAGCGAGCGGACCAGTCCGCCGATATCGACAATCAACGCCACGCGTCCATCGCCGAGGATGGTGGCGCCGGAGACGCCGGCGATGCGGCGATAGTTGTTCTCGATGTTCTTGACCACCACCTGTTGCTGGCCGACCAGTTCATCCACTTCCAGTGCGATCTTCTGGCCATCGCCCTCGACCACGACCACCAGCGGATCGGCATTGGTCCGGCCGCTGTAGCCATAGTGCTCACTCAGCGACAGGATCGGCAGGTACTCGCCCCGCACGCGCAGCACACGGCCTTCGCCGGCCATGGTGCGGATGTCATCGGCCTGGGGCTGCAGCGCTTCGAGCACGTAGGCCAGCGGCAGGATCAGGGTTTCACCGGCTACCGACACGGTCATGCCGTCGAGGATGGCCAGGGTCAGCGGCAGCCGGATCAGCACACGGGTGCCGGCGCCGGTATTGCTTTCCAGCTGCACTTCGCCGCCCAGCGCCTGGATATTGCGGCGGACCACGTCCATGCCCACGCCGCGTCCGGATAGCTCGGTCACCGCATCGGCGGTGGAGAAGCCGGGCTGGAAGATCAGATCCCAGACCTGCGAATCGGTCGGGTTGTCGGGCACGTTGAGGCCGCGCTCGTAGGCTTTTTCCAGAATCTTGGCGCGGTTCAGGCCGCGGCCGTCGTCGCTGACTTCGATCACGATATGGCCGCCCTGATGCGAGGCCGCCAGGGTGATCGTGCCGGTCTCGTCCTTGCCGGCGGCGCGACGTACGTCGGGCATTTCCAGGCCATGGTCGATCGAGTTGCGCACCAGATGGACCAGTGGATCGGCGATCTTCTCGATCAGTCCCTTGTCCAGTTCGGTGCCTTCGCCGATCGTGCGCAGGCGGACCTGCTTGCCCAGTCGCGAGGACAGGTCACGGACCAGCCGCGGGAAGCGGCGGAACACGGCGTCCACCGGCAGCATACGCACGCTGATGACGGCTTCCTGCAGGTCGCGGGTGTTGCGTTCGAGCAGGTCCAGCCCGGCGAACAGCTGTTCGGCGTGGACCGGATCCAGGCCGCCGGACACCTGCTTGAGCATGGCCTGGGTGATGACCAGCTCGCCGACCAGGTTGATCAGCGCATCGACCTTGTCCACGCTGACACGGATCGAGCTTTCGGCTTCGTGGCTGTTGCCGCTGGGGGTGGCAGCGGCGGCCGGTGAGCGCGCCGGTTCGGCGACGGCGCCGTTCTCGATAGCCGGCATCGCCAGACTCGGCGGTGCGGACGGACGGATATCCAGCTCGCAGTCGTCCACCACCCAGGCGAAGGTGTCTTCGATCTTGCTGCGTGGCACCTTGCCGATCAGGCCCAGATCCCAGGCCAGGTAGGCTTCCAGCGGATCGAGCTGGTTGAAGCCGGGCAGGCGCTCCACGCGCGCGGCCACCTGCAACGAGCCCAGGGTCTCCAGTTCGCGGATGATGCGCAGCGGGTCGTTGCCGCTCATGAACAGTGACGGCGCCGGGGTGAAGCCGATCTGCCAGCCGTCCGGGGTTTCGTCTTCGGTTTTGGCGGCGGCCACCGGGGCGGCCTGGCCGGAAAGCACGGCCTGCAGACGGGCGGTCACGGCCTGCACGGCCTGCGGATCGGCCGGCTGGCCATGCTCCACTTCCCGCAGCAGCGCGCGCAGCACATCCACCGAGGTCAACATCGCATCGATGGCGGCCGGTTCCAGTGCCCGCTTGCCGGCACGCAGCTCGTCCAGCAGCGTTTCCAGCACATGGGTCAGATTGGCCATGGCGTCGAAGCCGAACGTCCCGGCGCCCCCTTTGATCGAGTGGGCGGCGCGGAACACCGAGTTGATGATCTCCGGATCCAGTTGCCCGCCTTCCAGCGCCAGCAGGCCAGCTTCCATTGCGTCCAGTCCTTCGCGGCTTTCTTCGAAGAAAGTGGCGTGGAAACGTTGCAGGTCCATGCTCATCAGCGGGTTCCGTGGTGGGGGCGGGGAGGGCGATCAGCCCAGGACTTTCTGGACGGTGGCGACGAGCTGTTCGGGGTTGAACGGCTTCACCAGCCAGCCGGTGGCACCGGCGGCCTTGCCTTCGGACTTCTTGTCGGCCGCCGATTCGGTGGTAAGCATCAGCATCGGGGTGAACTTGTAGTCGGCCAGCTGGCGCAACTCGCGGATCAGCGAGATGCCGTCCATGTTGGGCATGTTCACGTCGGTCACCACCGCGTTGAAGCGCTGGCCTTTGGCGCGGCCCAGGGCCACGGCGCCGTCTTCGGCCTCCTCGACGGAATAGCCGGCCGAAGTAAGGGCGAAAGAGACCATCTGGCGCATCGACGCCGAATCGTCCACCACCAAGATACGTGCGCTCATGCGGCGTTCTCCACAGATTTCAGTTGATCAGAGGTTGCTTCCAGCCCGAAGGTCTGGAGGACGCCGAGCAGTCGCGCGGCGTCGAGGAAGGTGTTGGTGCCGTTGTCGAAGACGGTGCTATGGCCTGCCTGGCGGCGGGCGATCACAAAGGCGCACAGCACCTGCACGGCGGCGGTGTGGATGCGGCCGACCTGGCTGGCATCCACGCGCAGCTCGCCGGTCTGTTCCAGATAGGGGGCAAGCTGTTGTTTCAAATCGCTGCTGGTCTCGATGCCGAGATCCTGCGCCAGTGCCACTGTGCTCATCATTGCTCCGGACGAACGTTACTAGGGCAATTAGCGGCCGCTTCTGGCGCATCTTTAGCGCTGTCGCCGCGCCGGATGGCCGGCAGGGCAGCGGCGCCGGGGTCAGTGCAGCAGCTGCGCGGCATCCAGCAGGATCATCGGTTGCCGGCCAAGGCGGGCCACGCCACGGAACAGCGCGTTGGAAATCTGGCAGATGCGCGCGGTATCGGGTGGCTCGATCTGGGAGTCGGTCAGGTTGGCCACGTCCTCCACCGCCGACACACGCAGTCCCAGGGTGTCGCCGTTCTCTTCCAGCACCACGATGCGGGTCTGGCTGTCCTCGATGATCGGTGCAAAGCCCAGGTGCAGGCCCAGATCAATCACCGGAACCACCTGGCCGCGCAGGTTCATGATGCCCAGCATCGAGGGCGCGGTGCCGCGCAGACCGAGCAGCGGCACCGGCAGGACCACTTCCTGGACCTTGAGCAGTTCCAGCGCATAGGTCTGGCCGCCGCAGCGCAACCGCAGCCAGCGCGAGGTGCGCTCGCTGGCTCGGCGCTGGCGTGGCTGGTAGGCCTCGCGGGCCTGCGCCTGCAAGGTGGCCCAGGCATTGCCAGTCGCCGGGGCGGGCGGCATCGCCGCCGCCATGCGCGGCGGGGGGGCTGTCGCAGGCGCCGGAGCGGCGACGGCTGCCGCGACGGCGACCGGCGCCGCATCGACGATGGGAGCCGGCTCGGATTCGGACACCGTTGTCGGCCCTGCCGCTGCGGGTTCTGGCAGTGGTTCAGACAGCGGTTCGGGTTCCGGTTCGGGCTCGGGTACAGCCGGCAGCGCCATGGCGATGGCCTCGACCGCTGCCGCAGGCGCGGCCGGTACTACGGTTTGCAGCAGTTCGCCCAGGTAGTCATCCAGCACGTCGGTGTTGCTCATGCCGCCTGCTCCAGCTGGCTGGCATCGGCGCCGCGCAGCCATTCCAGCGCCCGCCGGTAGGCCAGCAGCGCACGACCGGGATAGGCGTCGCCGATCGCCGGTACCGTCAGCGCGTTCGGGTTGGAGATGCTGGTGTCTACCGGGATCGCCTCGTCCCAGACACGCGCGCCGTGCCGGTCCTGCATCTGCTTGAGGGTTTCGTTGCCGGTGCGGGTGCGGCGGTCGAACAAGGTCGGCAGGATCGAGATCGGCAGCGGACGCTGGCGCGAGCGCTCGACCATCTCGCCCGTGCGGACCATGCCGTCGAGCCCGTGCAGCGCCAGCGGCTCGGCCTGGGTGGGAATGATCAGACGATCGGCGGCGGCCAGCGCGTTGATCATCAGCAGGCCCAGCGTGGGCGCGCAGTCCAGCAGGATGTAGTCGTGCTGCCCGCCATGGCGGGTGAACGCCTGTTGCAGGGCGAGCCCCAGCCCGGGCTGGTTGGCGCTGCGGCGCTCCAGCGTGGCCAGAGCCGCCTGGGCGCACAGGTAATCCAGGCCGGGAATGCGGCTGGCATGGCTGAGCGTGCCGATGTCGGCCGGCGGCGTGGCGAACAGCTCCAGCACGCCGGTCGGTGCCGGTTCGAGCGGGACGCCGAACGCGCGGGTCAGCGAGGAGTGCGGATCCAGGTCGATCAGCAGGACCTTGTGGCCCAGCGCGGCCAGGCCGCGGCCCAGCGCCAGCGTGGTTGTGGTTTTTCCAACGCCACCTTTCTGGTTGGCAACGGCCCAGATACGCATCAATGCACTCCTTCAATAGCATCCGTCAGGACCGGGCTGGCGGCCCGGGCTGGCGGGGGGGCGCCGTCGCCGGCGCTGGCCGGCGCAGGGGCGTCGGCAGCCGCGGTGGTGATGCCGTCGGACAGCGCGTCCACGCTGGCGGCGGAATCGGCCAGGATGATCACCATCACCCGGCGGTTGCGGTTGCGGCCTTCGGCCAGCGTGTTGCTGTCGCGCGGGCGGAATTCGCCGTAGCCCACCATCGCCAGCCGGTCCGGCTGCACCCCATGGTCGGCGAACAGGTGCACCACGCTGGCCGCGCGCGCGGCCGACAGTTCCCAGTTGGACGGGAACTGCGCGGTGGCGATCGGCAGGTTGTCGGTATGGCCCTCCACGCGCACGCCATTGGGCGCGGCCTGCAGCACTTCGGCCAGTTTGGCCAGGGTTTGCCGGGCGTCGCGGTCCAGTGCCGCCGAGCCGGTGCCGAACAGGATGTCGCTGTTGATCTCGACCTCGATCCACAGCTCGGTGCGGCGCACGGTGATCACACCTTGTTTGACCAGCGGAGCCAGGGCTTCGCTGAGCTGGTCGGCGATCTGGTTGAGCTGGCGCTCGGCCCGTTGCAGCTGCGCGTGGTCGCGCATCGATACGGGCATGCGCATCTGCGAGGCCATCGCCGGCAAGCGGGTAGGGTCATTCATCGCGCCGCCGGTCATGCTTGGGGCGCGGATCACCGAGGGGCTGTCAAAACCGCCCCCCTGCAGCTGCTGGTTGCCCACCTGCACCTGGCTGACGGTACGCGGCGCGCCGCCGAAGGCGGTGGTCAACGCATCGGCCATCACCCGGTATTTGCCCTCGTTGACCGAGGAAATGGCATACATCACCACGAAAAAGGCGAGCAGCAGCGTCATCAGGTCGGCATACGGGATCGCCCATGCCTCGTGGTTGCCGTGTTCTTCGTGTGGTTTGCGACGGGCCATGGCTCAGTTCACGAAGCCGGCCAGGCTGGTTTCGATATTGCGCGGGTTCTCGCCCTGGGCAATGGCGATCAGCCCTTCGATGATCATCTCGTGCTCGCGGCTGTTGTGGGCGATCACGCCCTTGAGCTTGGCGGCCACGGGCAGGAACAGCAGGTTGGCCGAGGCGATGCCGTAGATGGTGGCGGTGAACGCCGCGGCGATGCCGTGACCAAGCTTGCTCGGATCGGCCAGGTTCTTCATGACCGCGATCAGGCCCAGCACCGCGCCGATGATGCCCAGGGTCGGGGCGTAGATGCCCATGCCCTCGAACACCTTGGTCGCGGCCAGGTCACGGTGTTCCTGGCTGCCCAGTTCGATCTCCATGATGTGGCGGATGGTTTCCGGCTCCACGCCATCGACCACCAGTTGCAGGCCTTTGCGTACGAACGGGTCGTCCTGCAGCTCCACCTGGGGTTCCAGCCCGAGCAGACCCTGGCGGCGGGCGATGTTGCTCCAGTCCACGATCTGCTGGATCAATGCCTGACGGTCACTTTCCGGTGGCCGCACCACCCAGCGCACGATCTTGAAGGCGTGCTTGAAGACGGCCGGCGAGGTGTGCAGCAGGATCGCCGCCGCCGTGCCGACGATGACGATCACAAACGCCGCCGGCGACCACAGCGACGACAGCCCGGCACCTTTCAGGATGCTGCCGCCGACCAGCGAGGCCAGCGCGAGAAAAAGTCCGATGATGCTGAGTCTGTCCATTTGAAAGATATCGGCCTTGAGTGGGGCTACTTGAACGGGAAGCGTCAGTCCTGCGGGTTGCGCAGGCCATCGACGTCGAGGATCAGCGCCATGCGGCCATCACCGATCAGGGTCGCGCCGGCGTAGCCCGGCAGACCGCGCAGCGCCTTGGGCAGGGGTTTGATCACCACTTCTTCGCGGCCACGCACCTGATCCACCACCAGGCCGAAGCGCGCTTCGCCGACCTGCAGCACGACAATGGTCAGCAGCTGCGAGGCCGCCGGGGTCACGTCCAGCCAGCGGCGCAGGTCCACCAGCGCTAGCGTGTGCGACTTGCGGTCCAGTACCGCGCGGCCGTCGAACCAGCCCAGCGCGGTGGCCGGGGCGTGCAGCACTTCCATCACGCGCGCCAGCGGCAGCGCGTAGACATCCTGCCCGGCCTGCACCAGCAGCGTCGGCAGGATTGCCAGGGTCAACGGCACACGGATCAGGAAGCGGCTGCCGCGACCGAGTTCGGACTGGATCTGGATCTGGCCGCTGAGTTCGCGGATGCGCGACTGCACCACGTCCATGCCCACGCCGCGGCCGGAGATATCGGTGACCTGCTGTTTGGTCGAAAAGCCGGGCAGGAACACCAGGTGCAGGCATTCCTCGCTGCTCAGGCGGGCGGCGGCTTCCGGATCGATCAGGCCCTTCTCGCGGGCCTTGGCGCGCAGGCGCTCGGGATCGATGCCGGCCCCGTCATCCTGGATCTCGATGGAGACGTAGTCGCCTTCCTGCTGCGCGGTCAGGCGGACCTGGCCCACGCGCGGTTTGCCCTGCGCTTCACGCAAGTCGGGCGCTTCCACGCCGTGGTCGATGGCGTTGCGCACCAGGTGCACCAGCGGATCGGCCAAGGCTTCGACCAGATTGCGGTCCAGCTCGGTGTCGGCGCCGATCAGCTCCAGGTCCACTTCCTTGTTCAACGAGCGGGCCACGTCACGGGCGACCTTGGGGAAGCGCGAGAACACCTTGCCGACCGGCTGCATGCGCGTGCGCATGACTGCCGATTGCAGGCGCGCGGTGGCGATATCCAGGGTGGACACGGCCCGATCCAGTTCTTCGTCCTTCAATCGCGTACGCAGGGTCTTGAGACGGTTGCGGGCCAGTACCAGCTCACCGATCAGGTTGACGATGGCATCCAGCCGCTTGGTGTCCACGCGTACCGTCTGCTCGGCTTCGGTCGCCTTGCCTGTGGCTTTGGGCGGCGGTGCCGGCCGGGAGGCCGGGGCAGGAGGCGTTGCCGTTGCGGCGGGCGCTGGCGGCGCAGCGGCAGCAGGTTGCGCGCCCGGGGCGGCGCCTCCATGCAGCTGGTCGAGCAACGCTTCAAACTCATCTTCGCTGATCAGGTCATCGCCCGCTTTGGCTGCGGGGGCCGCGCCGGGCGCGGTGGGGCCGTGCAGGGCGTCCAGCAGCGCTTCGAACTCGTCCTCGCTGATCAGGTCGCTGTCGGCGGCGGCCGGCGCGGTCTTCACCGGCGCAGCGACGGGCGCCGCGCCGATGTCGAACTGGGCGATCAGGCTGGCCGGGGCGTGGGCCGGGTCGGTGCCGGCGGAGACCGCATCGAGCATCGACTGCAGCCAGTCCAGCGATTGCTGGGCGGCATCGAAATGATGGGCCAGCAATTGGGCCTTGCCGGACCGGGCCATGCCCAGGGTTTCTTCTGCCGCATGGCACAGCTCGACCATCGGCGTGATCGACAGGAAGCCGGCGCCGCCCTTGAGCGTGTGGAAACCGCGGAACACCACATTGAGCTGGTCGGCATCCTGCGGGGCCTGTTCCAGCGCCACCAGTTGCTCGCCGAGGCGATCGAGGATTTCCTGCGCTTCAAGGATGAAGTCGGCGGCGATGTCGTCGGCAAAAGCACTCATGTGTTTACAGCCCCAGATCCGAGAGCAGGTCGTCAGCGTCATGCTGGGAGACGGCGTGGCGGTCCAGGCCGCTGACCGCCGGGCCAGCCAGCCCGGCATTGCGCGTGTCTTCCTCCGGCGGCGGCAGCCCCAGCGCACCGAAACCTTCGTGTACGCGGCGGACGATGCCGACCACGCGACGGATGATCTGCCCGGTCAGATCCTGGTAGCTCTGGGTCAGTGCCACCTCGGTGAGGTTGTGGCGGATGCGGTCCAGGATCACGTCCTGGCCGGGATTCAGGCCTTCGGCGCGCAGCTGTTCGGTCAGCGTGCGGCATTCCTCGGCCAGGTCCAGCGTGCGATGGGTCGCTTTTTCGGTCATCTCGACCACGTGGTCCAGCCGCGCGCAGGCATCGTCCAGCTCGCCGGCATCGGTGGAAATGCTGGGCAGTTCGCCCAGCGCCTGGCCCAGTTCGCGGGCCAGCCGGCCCAGGCCGGCCATCATCGGCTGGGTGCGCAGCGCGGCCAGCGCGTCGATTTCCCGACGCCAGCCGGCTTCGTCACCGCTCTCCAGTGCGGCCAGTGCATCCTGCAGGCGCTGGATCAGGGCGCTCTTGTCGCCCAGGGTTTCGCTGTGACCGGCCATCAGGCGCTCGCCGCCAGACGCTCGAAGATCTTGCCGAGCTTTTCTTCCAGGGTCTGCGCGGTGAACGGCTTGATGATGTAGCCGTTCACGCCGGCCTGGGCCGCTTCGATGATCTGTTCGCGCTTGGCCTCGGCGGTGACCATCAGCACCGGCAGGGTCTTGAGCCTGGCGTCGGCACGGATCGCCTTGAGCAGCTCGATGCCGGTCATCACCGGCATGTTCCAGTCGGTGACAACGAAATCGAACGGCTGGCTCTGCAGCAGTGACAGCGCCGCATGCCCGTCCTCGGCTTCCGCGGTATTGGTGAAGCCCAGGTCGCCGAGCAGGTTCTTGACGATGCGGCGCATGGTCGAGAAGTCATCGACGATCAGGATGCGCATGTTCTTGTTCAAAGGGCTTTCCTCTTCATGGTTCCTCGAGACCGGCGTCTGCCGCCTCGAATATCTTCAATCGGCCGCGCAGGCGCAGCGTGGCCTGGCCGTGGATCTGGCAGACACGCGATTCGCTGACACCCAGTACCGCGCCGATTTCCTTCAGGTTCAATTCCTGCTCGTAGTAGAGCGAGAGCACCAGCTGTTCGCGCTCGGGCAATTGGGCGATGGCCTTGCCCAGTTCGGCGCCGAACTGGCTGCGTTCGAGCATCTGCTGCGGGGTCGGGCCGCCGCTGGCCGGCGTGTCCAGCTCGCCCTGGTCCTCGATCCGCGATTCCAGGCTCAGCACCTGGCCACGCGAGGCGTCTTCGATCAGCCGCATGTACTCGGGCAGCGGGATGTCCATGGCCTCGGCCACCTCGGTGGCGCTGGCGGCACGGCCGCTGGCCTGCTCCAGCCGGCGGATGGTGCCGGCCGCTTCACGGGCACGCCGGTGCACCGAGCGTGGCACCCAGTCGCCGCGCCGGATCTCGTCGATCATCGAGCCGCGGATGCGGATCGAGGCATAGGTCTCGAACGATGCTCCTTGGTCGGCATCGTAGCTGCGCGATGCTTCCAGCAGACCCATCATCCCGGCCTGGATCAGATCGTCGATCTCCACGCTGGCCGGCAGGCGCGCGGCCATGTGATGGGCGATGCGGCGTACCAGGTCCGCGTGCTGGGCGATGCAGTCATTGCTGCTGGCGCGTTGCACTTCACGGTACTGGGCGGCGGGATTCATGCAGGCACCCCGCGCTGGATGATGCGTTCCAGGAAGAACTCGACGCCGCCGCGGGCTTCGGTCGGGGCTTCCCAGCGCGAGGTTCGCAGCGCGATTTCCTGGAGGGCCAGCGCGGCCGGCGAAGACGGATACGCCTTCACCACCGGCTGCTGGCGCTGCACCGAGAGGCGCAGCCAGTCGTCCTGCGGCACGCAGCCCAGGTAATTCAGCGATACATCCGCCAGGAACTTGTCGCACACGCGCACCAGCTTCTCGTACAGCACGCGGCCTTCGTTGGGGTCGCGCACCATGTTGGCCACGACCTGCATGCGGTCCACACCGCGTTCGCGCGAGAGCACCTTGATCAGCGCATAGGCGTCGGTGATCGAGGCCGGTTCGTCGCAGACCACCACCACCGTGTCCTGCGCGGCCTGGCAGAAGGTCAGCACGCTGTCGGTGATGCCGGCAGCCGTGTCGATGATCATCACGTCCAGCTCGCGCTCAAGCTCGGAGAACACGTTGACCAGACCGACATGCTCGGCCGGCTGCAGCTCGGCCATGTGCCGGCGACCGGATGCGGCCGGCACCACCAGCACGCCGTTGGGGCCTTCGATGATCACCTCGTCCAGCGTGCAGCGCCCGGCGACCAGGTCGGCCAGGGTGTGCTTGGGCTGCAGGCCCAGGATCACGTCGATGTTGGCCAGGCCCAGGTCGGCGTCCAGCAGCAGGGTGCGTTTGCCCATGCCGGCCAGGGCGACGGCCATATTGGCCGAGACGTTGGTTTTACCCACGCCGCCCTTGCCGCCGGTGATCGCAATCGTGCGTACCGGACCGGCCGGCTCGCGACGCGTGGCCGAAAGCGGGAAGGTGTTGGTCAGTTGGGCGTACTCACGCGACGGCATTGTTGGACTCCAGGTTGCAGGGCATATCGGCCGCGCGGCGCAAATCTTCAAGGCGAAGTACAAGATTCGCCGCCGAGGCGCGATGCAGGTCCTCCGGCACGTCCTGGCCGTCGGTCACCCAGGTGATCGGCAGGTTGTGGTCCACCGCCACCGACAGCGCCGAACCGAACCGGCCGGTCTCATCGAGCTTGGTCAGCACCAGCCCCTGCGGATTGGCGGCGCCGAAGCGGCGTACCACCTCGTCCATGTCCTGGAAACTGGTATTGGCAGGCAGTACCAGCAAGGTGCGGATCTGGCCGGCGGCGCGCAGCCACTGCAGCTGGGCGGCCAGGGCGCGGTCGCGCTGGCCCAGGCCGGCGGTGTCGATCAGCACCAGCTTGTAGTCGGCCAGGCGCTCCAGCAGCTGGTTGAGATTGGTGCCGCTGTTGGCCTCGTGCACGGCCACGCCGAGCTGGCGGCCGAAGCCGTAGAGCTGCTCGCGGGCGCCGATGCGCTGGGTGTCGGTGGTGACCAGGGCCACGTCGCGGGCGGCGTGGGCTTCGGCAAAACGCGAGGCCAGCTTGGCGATGGTGGTGGTCTTGCCGGCGCCGGTGGGGCCGACCAGGGCGATGACGCCGCCGCTTTCGATCGGGTCGATCGGCGCGATCGGCAGCTTCTTCGAGACCAGCCCCAGCATCAGGCCACGGGCGCGGGCCGGATCGGTCTCCAGCGGAATCTGCATGACCACGTCCCGGGCCAGACCGGCGTCGAAGCCGTATTCGTCCATCAGGTCCAGCGCGCTGGCCCGCACGGCGCTGCCGCGCAGGCGCTCATCGGTGAAGCGGTTCATCTCGCGCTCGATCAGCTGGCGCATGCCGGCCACTTCCTGGCGCAACTCGCGCATCTGCGCATCGTCGTGCGGGACCGGGCTGGCCACGGCGACCAGTGCCGGGGCGGCCGCCGCCGTGGAGATGGCAGGTGCCGCGGCCGGTTCCGGCAAGGCCGGCAGCTGTGGCGGGGTCGCCGGCGTGCTGGCAGCTTCCGCAGCGGGCGCCACTTCAAAGGTGGGCTCCGCCGCGGGTTCCAGCGTTGGATCGATCAGGAAATTGGCGCGGTTGAGCGAGGGCACCGGCGCGGCCTGCAGCGGCTGCGAGGCGGCAACGGCAACCGGCTGCCTGGCGCTGCCCGGCGCGAGGAAGGCCGGCACCACCGGTTCGTCATCACACGGCGGCAGCGTGGCGAACGTCTGCGGCGGCAGCGATGTCGCTGCGGGAGCTGGTTCCGGGCGCGGCTGCAGCATCGCGGCGAAACGGCCGCGGGCGGGCACGTCGGTGCTGCTCTCGATGGAGCGGCCGGTGGCGCCCACGGCCGAGCGGGCCAGCGCGGCCACCGCCGAGGTGGTGGGAATGACGGCTTCCGGCTCCGGCGCCTTGCGGCGGGTCACGGCGGCCATGATCGCTTCGGCGGCACTGCGCGGCTTGGGCGGCGCCGGCGGGGCCGGGCGGGCCGCTTCCAGTGCGCGCTGCACCACGGCTTCGTCGTAGCTGGCGGCCGCCACGATCTCGACACCTTCCTCGATCCGCCGGTTGGACAGGATCACGGCATCCGGGCCGTGCTCCTTGCGCACCAGGTTCATGGCCGTACGCATATCGGCGGCGACGAAACGTTTGATTTTCATGCTGTGGTACCGGGAATTGGAGTGCGGTTGCAAGGAAGGCGAGGGGGCGTTGGCAATGTCATGCATGGCGGGAGGTGCTCCTTCGTCCTTCATTGCTGCGGATAGGGTTCAGATGTCTGTTTTCCGTCGCGGGTGCCGGTTTCCAGTGCCTCAACTGATCGTGCCGACCAGTTTCAGGCGCTTGTCTTCCGGCACTTCGCTGTAGGCCAGCACCGACAGCGAGGGCACGCTGTGGCGGACCATCCGGGCGAGTGCGGCGCGGACCGGGCCTGGTACCAGCACCACCGCCGGCTCGTTGCGCGCCTCCTGCTTGCCCACACATTCGGCAAGACTCTGATGGAGGCGTTCGGCGAGACCCGGTTCCAGTGCGGCACCATTGCCTTGCGTGGATTCCTGCAAGACCCGTTCCAATTGCGGGTTGAGGGTGAACACCGGCAGCTCGGCCGACATTCCGGCGATCTCCTGCACGATGAAACGGCCCAGCGCGTTGCGCACGGCGGCGGTAAGGATGGCCGGGTCCTGGGTCTGCGGGGCGTTCTCCACCAGGGCCTCGGCGATCTTGCGCAGCTGCCGTACCGGGATGCGCTCGGTGAGCAGGTTCTGCAGCACACGGGCGACCACGGAAATCGGCAGCGCCTTGGGGGTGAGATCTTCCACCAGCTTGGGCGCGCTCTTGGCCAGCGTGGCCAGCAGCTGCTGCACTTCCTCGTGGCCGAGCAGCTCGGGCGCGTGTTCGCGGATCAGGTGCGACAGGTGCGTGGCGACCACGGTGGCCGGGTCGACCACGGTGTAGCCCATCGACTCGGCATGGGCGCGCTGGTGTGGCTGGATCCAGGTCGCGTCCAGGCCGAACGCCGGGTCCTTGCCGGGAATACCGTCCAGCTGGCCCAGTGCGCTGCCCGGATCCAGCGCCAGTTCGCGGTCGGGATGGATCTCGGCGCTGGCCACCGGCACGCCGTGGATCAGCAGCCGGTAGCCGGTCGCCGGCAGCTCCAGGTTGTCGCGGATATGCACCGAGGGAATCAGGAAACCGACATCCTGGGTGAGCTTGCGGCGTACGCCCTTGATGCGCGCCATCAACTCGCCGCCCTGGGCCTTGTCCACCAGCGGAATCAACCGGTAGCCGACTTCCAGACCCAGCGGATCGATCGGGCGCAGTTCGTCCCAGGTCAGCTCGGCGGTAGGGGCCGGCTGCGGCGGGGACAGGCCCGGGATGTCACCGGGCGCGGTGGCCGGATCGGCGCCGCTGGCGGCCGCGGCGCCGTCACGTTTCCAGAACTTCCAGGCCAGGAAGCCGAGAATCGCCGCCAGCGTCAGGAAGGCGACGTTGGGCATGCCCGGCACCAGACCGACCAGGCCGATGATGCCGGCGGCGATGGCCAGGGCACGGTACTGGCCGAACACCTGGCCCATCATCGCCTGGCTCATGTCCTGCTTGCGCGAGGCGCGGGTGACCAGCAGTGCGACCGCGCTGGACACCAGCAGCGCCGGCAACTGCGCGACCAGGCCGTCACCGATGGACAGCAGGGTGTAGGTGGCGGCCGCGTCGCCGAACGGCATGCCGTGCTGCAGCACGCCAACGGCCAGGCCGCCGAGCAGATTGATGAACAGGATCAGGATGCCGGCGATCGCATCGCCGCGGATGAACTTGTTGGCGCCATCCATCGCACCGTAGAAATCGGCTTCCTCGCGGACTTCCTCGCGACGGATCTTGGCTTCCTCGCGCGTCAGCAAACCGGCGTTGAGGTCGGCATCGATGGCCATCTGCTTGCCGGGCATGGCATCCAGGGTGAAGCGTGCGGCCAC
Source organism: Stenotrophomonas sp. STEN013 (assembly GCF_056760355.1). Taxonomy (NCBI): domain Bacteria; kingdom Pseudomonadati; phylum Pseudomonadota; class Gammaproteobacteria; order Lysobacterales; family Lysobacteraceae; genus Stenotrophomonas; species Stenotrophomonas sp. STEN013. The sequence goes on from NZ_JBRREO010000003.1 coordinate 70,004, forward strand.
TTCGGACACGCGTCCGGCGCCCTTGGTGATGACCACGAAGTTGATGATGGTCAGGATCGCGAACACCACGATGCCGACGGCATAGTTGCCGCCGATCACGAATTCGCCGAACGAGGCGATCACCTTGCCGGCCGCCTCGTGGCCATTCTGGCCGTTGAGCAGGATCACCCGGGTGGAGGCCACGTTCAGTGCCAGCCGCAGCATCGTGGTGATCAGCAGCACGATCGGGAAGATGGTGAAATCCAGCGGCCGCTGCACATAGACCACCGCCAGCAGCACCATCAGCGAAATGGCGATGTTGAAGGTGAACAGTGCATCCAGCACCGGCGCGGCCAGTGGCATCACCACCATCGCCAGCAGTGCCAGCACGATCAATGGCGTTCCCAGCCCGTTGCGCATCATCTCCAGCACCCGGCGCACGCCAAATGGCATCGATTGCATGCTCATGGCGTGCCTGCCTTGCCGAACTCATCCACCTCGAACGGCGGTTGCGCGGGCATGGGTCCGGTGCGCCACTGGCGCAGCTGGTAGACGTAGGACAGGACCTGGGCAACAGCCGAATACAGTCTCACGGGAATTTCCTTGCCGAGTTGCCCTTCCCTATACAAGGCGCGTGCCAAAGGCGGAGCGGAGACGATGGCGACCTTGTTGCCGTCGGCCACCTGGCGGATGCGCAGGGCCAGCTCATCGACGCCGCGGGCCACCACCGTCGGCGCGTTCATGCGGCCGCCTTCGTACTTCAGCGCCACCGCGTAATGGGTCGGGTTGACCACGACGACGTCGGCGCCGGGCACCGCTTCCATCATCCGCCGCTGCGACAGCTGCATCTGCATCTGGCGGATGCGGCCCTTGATCTCGGGGCTGCCTTCGCTTTCCTTGAGCTCGCGCTTGAGCTCCTCGCGCGTCATCTTCAGCTTCCGCAGCCAGTTCCACTTCTGGTACGGCGCGTCGATGGCCGCCAGCAGGCACATCGCCCCGGCGGTGGCCAGCAGCAGCTGCAAGGTGAAGCCGAACCCGCTGCTGGCCGCGCTCTCCAGCGGCATGCGCAGCAGCCCGCGCAAGCGGTCCATGCCATGCCACATGCACAGCCCGGCGGCGGTGCCGACGAATACGATCCGCAACAGGGATTTGGCCAGTTCGGCCAGGGCTTCCGGGCCGTACTGCCGCTTGAGCCCGCTCATCGGATTGAGCCGGCTGAAATCCGGCATCAGCGCCTTCTGCGAGAAGCGCAGGCCACCCATCACCACCGGGGCCACAAAGCTGGCCAGCACGCACACCAAGATCAGCGGTGAAATGGCCACCATCAACTTCAACAGCAGCCAGCCGGCGTGCCCGAACAGCGCGTCAGGGTTGCGGAGCAGCGCCGCCTCCGGGGTCAGGGCACCACGCAACCAGCTGCGGGTGCCACTGCCGATGGTGCCGGCCATCGCGTAGATGGCCAGCACGCCCGCGCTGAACACCGCGGCGGTGGCCAGCTCGCGCGAACGCGGGATATTGCCCTGTTCGCGGGCGTCGCGCAGGCGTTTTTCGGTGGGAAGTTCGGTCTTTTCGCCGGACTGGTCGTTCTCGGACATCACGCGGCACGGAAGGGGAGCTCACTGTCTCCGTGCAAGAAGCGTTCCGCTGGCCGCGGCGCTCAGGGTTCGCTGTGGTCCACCGCCGGAAGCGCCACGCCGCCATGCAGCCGCATGAAGCTTTCGGCACTGACCGGCTGGCCGAGCTGGTTGCCTTGCAGGTAGTCGCAGCCCAGACGCTCGATATAGGTACGCTGGCCCTGCGTTTCTATGCCCTCGGCGACGACGTCCATGTTCAGCGCATGGCCCAGCGCGATGATGGCCGAGATGATCACCACATCCTCGTCGCTCTCCTCCACCGCCAGGATGAAGGCCCGGTCGATCTTCAACTCGGTGGCGGGCAGGCGCTTGAGCTGCAGCAGGCTGGAGTAGCCGGTGCCGAAGTCGTCGATGGAAATGCCGATGCCCAGTGCCGCCAGCGCGCGCAACGAGGTGGAGGTGGTGTCGGCATCGTGCATCACCACGCTTTCGCTGATTTCAAGGATCAGGCGCGAGGGGTGCAGTCCGTTGTGCTCCAGGATCTGGCGGACCTGGCCCAGCAGCTGGCCCGAACCGAGCTGGCGGCTGGACAGGTTGACCGATATCCGCCAGTCCTGGTGACCGGCATCCTGCCAGCTGCGCATCTGCCGGCAGGCCTCGTTCAACACCCACTGGCCCAGCGGCTCCATCAGGTCGTGCTGTTCGGCCAGCCGGATCACCCGTTCGCACGGGATCAGGCCATGTTCGGGATGGCGCCAGCGCAGCAGCGCTTCGGCCCCGCCGACACGGCCGCTGTTGGCATGGATGCGAGGCTGGTAATGCAGCAGCAGTTGCGGCGTGCCGATGGCCGAGCGCAGGTCCGCGAGCAGGCGGATATCCTGCTCGACGCTGCCCTTCATCCACTCGGCATAGACCGCGTGGATGTTGCGCCCGGCCTGCTGCGCGTGCCGCATCGCGATCTCCGACAGCGATACCAGCGACTGGCCGGCCTCGGTGTCGGCGCTGAGCAGGGCCACGCCGATACTGCAGGTCACGCGCATGTCGCGGCCGCCCACGCGCAGGGTGTTGATCGCGGTGATGACGCGCTCGGCCAGTCGTCTGGCCGCCGGCTCGTCCTCGATCGGCGTGGCGATCACGAACTGGTCGCCCCCGAGCCGGGCGACCAGATCCCCGGCGCACATCAGCTGCCTGAGGCGTTCGGACACGCCGACCAGGACGGTGTCTCCGACATGATGGCCGAAGGCGCCGTTGATCTGGCGCAACTCGTCCAGATCCAGCGAGAGCACGGCCAGGCTGTGGCCGGCGTCGCGGGCGCTGGCGATCTGCTGGTCGATCCGTTCAAGCGCCCGCTGGCGGTTGGGCAGGCCGGTCAGCGGGTCGTGCAGGTTGGCGTGGAACAGCTCCTTGCGCGCGTCGTCCAGCGAGGCGGCCAGCATCGAGTTGCGCAGGTGCAGCAGCCGGCTCCGGGTACGTTGTTCCAGCAGCGAGACCAGCAGCGTCACGCCGATCACCGCGACCGACACCACCACCACGAAGGCGGCCAGCCATTCGGTGGGCAGCCCGCCGGTGCCGGCGACGGCGCAGACACTGCCCTCGGCGAAATGCGCCGCGGCCATCCCGGTGTAGTGCATGCCGACGATCGCCAGCCCCAGCACGACAGCGGCGGCCAGACGCGCCGGCAGCGGGTGATCGCTGGCGCGCAGGCGGAAGGCGATGAACAACGCGCTCCAGGAGGCGGCAACGGCGATCACGATGGACAGCGCGAACCAGAAACGGTCGTACTCGATCTGCGGATGCATGCGCAGGGCGGTCATGCCGAGGTAATGCATGCAGGCGATGCCGATTCCCATCAGCAGCGCCCCCAACGCCAGCCGCAGATGCGGCAGGGTCGGGCGCGAGACCAGCCACAGCGCGAACAGCGCGCTGGCGATGGCCACCAGCAGCGATTGCAGCGTCAGCCACAGGTCATAGCCCACCGGGATCGGCAGCCGGAAGGCGAGCATGCCGATGAAGTGCATCGACCAGATACCCGCACCCATCGCGCCGCTGCCGGCCAGCAGCCACAGCGCGGCGCTGCGGCGTGAATCGGCGACGGACACGCGGGCGGCCATGTCCAGCGCCGTGTATGACGCCAGAATGGCGACCAGAACTGAAAGCACGACGAACAACGGGTTATAGCTGCCGACGAGCATCAGGACCCCTCCGGAGATGGCGCACCGCACCGTCCCGGTGCGAGGTGGCAGGCAGCTCCGCTGTCACGGCAGTACCCGCGCAGCTCCCAGACTACCTACACCATGGGGGGGGGAAGCAAGAGGCGGGCGTATCGGCGCGGCAAAAAGGGCCTCGGCCGGTCCGGATCAGCCGGTGACCTGGCGGGCGGTATCGAAGGCGGTGTCGAGCAGGCGTTGCACCGGCGGTCCCATTTCACCGGCCAGCAGCGCCAGCAGCAGCATGCCCAGCAGCAGGGATACCGGCAGGCCCAACTGGATCGGGTTCAACGCCGGGGCCGCGCGGGCCAGCACGCCGAAGGCCAGATTGACCGCCAGCATGGCCACGGTCAGCGGCAACGCCAGCGTCAGTGCGCCGCGGAAGATCTGCAATGCGAGGGTGGGCGCCAGCGCCGCCATGGCGTGCGGATCGGGCAGGGCGGTGCCGATGGGCAGGGCCTTGTAGCTGTCCATCAACAGGGAAATCAGCGCCAGGTGGCCGTTGGCGGTGAAGAACAACAGGCCGAACAGCAGGTAGAACCATTGCCCGATCACGCCGGAGCTGCCGCCGCGCATCGGATCGTTCATCTGCGCAAACGCCAGCCCGGTGCCCTGCGCGACCATTTCGCCGGCCATCGCGCCGGCTTCGAAGATCAGCCGCAGCAGGAAGCCGATCGACACCCCGACCGCCAGCTCGCGGGCGATGGTCAGCACGGTGGCGGCGTCGAAGCCGTTCCACACCGGTACCGGCGGCAGGATCGGGGCCAGCGCCACCGACAAGGCGACCGCCAGCATCGCCCGTACCCGTGCCGGCACCGCGCGGGTGCCGACCATCGGCATCGCCATCAGCATGGCGCCGACGCGCAGCATCATCCACAGCACGTTGCCGATCAGGGCGAATGCCTGCTGCCCGTCGATGGCCATCTGGGTTGCGCTGTCCACGTGGCGGCCTATCCGATCAGATGGGGAATGCGCTGGAACAGCAAGGTGGTGAATTCCACCAGATGGCCGATCAGTAGGCTGCCCAGCGCAAACAGTGCCACGGTCAGGCCGGCGGCCTTGGCGACGAAGGCGATGGTGGGTTCATTGAGCTGGGTCGCCGCCTGGATCACACCGACCACCACGCCGATCACCAGCACGGTGAGCAGCAACGGGCCGGCGACCCAGAGCGTGGCGACAAGGCCGCCGCGCAGTTCGGTGAGGGCAAGTTCAGGACTCAAGACATCGCTCCTCAGACGGCGTTGAAGCTGGCGGCAAGAGTGCCGACCACCAGTACCCAGCCATCGACCAGTACGAACAGCAGGATCTTGAAGGGGGCGGAAATGATCATCGGCGAAAGCATCATCATGCCCATCGACATCAGCACGCTGGCCACGACCAGATCGATGATCAGGAACGGAATGAAGATCAGGAAGCCGATCTCGAAGGCGGTTTTCAACTCGCTGGTGACAAAGGAGGCCACCAGTACCGGGAACGGGATCGCATCCGGGCTGGCGTAGGTACCGTGACCGGCCAGGCCGGCGAAGGTCATCAGGTCGGTATCGCGCACCTGCGCCAGCATGAACGCCCGCAGCGGCTGGGTGGTCAGGGTCCACGCGGTCTGGAAGTCGATCTGACCGTCCAGATAGGGCGCCATGCCGGTGCTCCAGGATTTTTCCCAGACCGGCATCATCACCATCGCGGTCAGGAACAGCGCCAGCCCCAGCAGGATCTGGTTGGAGGGCGTCTGCCCGGTGCCCAGCGCCTGGCGCAGCAGACCCAGCACGATGATGATGCGGGTGAAGGCGGTCAGCACCAGCAGCATTGATGGCAGCAGGGTGATGGCTGTCATCAGCAGCAGGGTCTGCAGCGGCAGGCTGACCGGCTGGCTGCCGATCTTGCCGACGTTCACATCCGGCAGCACCGGCATCTGCGGGGCGGCCGGGGTGGCCAGGGCCAGCACCGGAAAGGCGACCAGCGCCAGCAGCAACAGCCACTGCCAGCAGGAAAGGCGGGAAAGACGATGACCCGACATGATTCAGGGTTCCTTGCGCAGCTTCTGGGCAAGCAGCTGGGCGAAATTCGGTAGTTGTTTGAAATTGGGCAGCGCCGGAGGCGGCGCCTGCGGCAACGGTCCGGGCAGCTGGTGCAGGGTGCTGATACCGCCGGCGGTCACGCCCAGCAGCAGCTGCTGGCCGTTGACGTCCACCACCACCACGCGCTCCTTGGCGCCCACGTTGAGGCTGGCCACCACCTTCAGGCCTTCGGCCGGACGGAAACCGCCACCGGGCAGGCGCTTGAGCAGCCAGCCCAGGCCGACGATCAGCGCCAGCACCATCAGCAGCGCCAGCACCGCACCGAACATGCCCGGAGCGGTGCTCGCATGCTGGCCGACCGTCGCCGGCTGGCCTTGGGCCATGGCGGCCGGTGCGGCAGTGGCAAGCAGTGCGATCAACGCAGTCTCCGGATGCGCTCGCTGGGGCTGACCACGTCGGTCAGGCGCACGCCGAAGCGGTCGTTGATCACCACCACTTCGCCATGGGCGATCAGGGTGCCGTTGACCAGGACGTCCAGCGATTCACCGGCGCCGCGCTCCAGCTCCACCACCGAGCCCTGGTTGAGCTGCAGCAGATTGCGGATCGGCACGCGCGCGCGTCCCACTTCCAGTGACAGGGTCACCGGCACATCCAGGATCACATCCAGATCCAGATCGGTGGTGGCGACGCCATCTGCCCGCAGATCGGCGAACTGGGCCGGGGTAGCCTGCGGGGTTGCGGGGGTTTCGATGTCAGTCATGGGATTTTTCCTGGATCGCCGGCAGCGTTTTGCGGGTGCCGGGCGGTTGGGTTGCAGTGATCTTGATGGCGTTGCGTTCGTTGGCCACACCGAACTCGCCAGTGAAGACAGGGATGCCTTCCACACACAGCGGGACTTCCTGGGGCAGGTCGATGGGCAGGATGTCGCCGATCTTCAGCTGGGTGAGTTCGCGCAGGCTCATGCGGCGCTTGGCCAGCACGCTGGAAAGCTCGACTTCGGCCGAATTGAGCTGCTCGCGCAGCATCACCGCCCAGCTTTCGTCGCGGTCGTTGCGGTCGCTCTGGATGCCCGCATCGAGCAGCTCGCGGATCGGCTCCAGCATCGAGTACGGCAAGGTGATGTGGATGTCGCCACCGCCGCTCTCCAGCTCGACGTGGAAACGGCACACCACCACGTATTCGCGCGGACTGACGATGTTGGCGAAGTGGGGGTTGATCTCGGAGTTGATGTACTCGAAGTCGGTGTTCATCACCGGACCCCAGGCTTCCTTGAGGTCGGCGAAGGCCTGCTTGAGCATCAGCTGGATCACCCGCATCTCGGTGGCGGTGAACTCGCGGCCCTCGATACGGGTGTGGTAACGCCCGTCACCACCGAAGAAGTTGTCCACCACCGCGAACACGAGGGTCGGTTCAAACACGATCAGGCCGGTGCCACGCAGCGGCTTGAAGCGGACCAGGTTGAGGTTGGTGGGCACATACAGCGAGTGCAGGTAGTCGCCGAACTTGATCAGCTCGATGCCGCGCACCGAGATTTCGGCCGAACGCCGGATCAGGTTGAACAGACCGATACGCCACAGGCGCACGAAGCGTTCGTTGACCATTTCCAGGGTGGGCATGCGCCCGCGGATGATCCGGTCCTGGCTAGCGAAGTCGTAGGTGCGGGCCTCGCCGGGCGCCGGTTCCGGCTCGTCGGTCTCCACTTTGCCCGAATCCACGCCATGCAGCAGCGCGTCGATCTCGTCCTGTGACAGCAGGTCATTGATGCTCATCGCAGCGCCTTACTGGGTCACGAAACTGGTGAACAGCAGGTCATCGGCGCTTTTCTTGCCGGTTTCAGCGGTCATCAGTTTCTGTACTTCGGCCAGCGCCGACGCTTGCAGTTTCTCCTTGCCGGGACGGTCGGCGATCTGCTCCGGGCTGACCTGGGAAAACAGCATCAGCAATTTGGCGCGGATCGCCGGGGCGTGGGTTTCCAGCGCCTGCAGCGCGATCGGGTCGCGGGTCATCAGCTGGACTTCGACCTGCAGGTAGCGCGGGCCATCGATCGGACTGTTCATGTTGACCACGAACGCCGGGTCCAGGGCGTAGTACTGGGCCGGCGCCGGCTTGGCCGGTGCCGCGGATTTGGCGGGGGCCCCCTCCTTGGCCTGGGTGAAGTACCACACCGCGCCACCGGCAGCGCCAGCGGCCAGCAGTGCGATCAGGGCGGTGACCAGTACCGTGCGCTTGGGCTTGCCCGGGGCGTCCTTGGTGTCGGCGGATTTGCGGGATTTGTCGGCAGCTACGGCCACGATGTGCTCCTCAGGAATGCTCTCCAGTCAGATGCAAGTCATGTGCCGAACCGCGGGTGTGACGGGGAAAAGTGGGCGGCGTTGCCGCGCGTCAATGACGGGCGCCGGCGCCTTGCGTGGCGCCAGCGCGGAGGCGGCCGGAATGCGCAGCGCTCAGGCGTAGGCGTCAAGCAGCCCGCGCAGCCGCAGCGAATGACCGCTCATGGCCGGCAAGGCGTCGTCGCTGGCGCCGTCGCGCACATCACCGCTGCCGCTGGCGTCCGGGCCCGCCGCATCGCGTTCCGGCGCACTCTGTTGCTGGCCGACATCGGCCTGGGCCAGCTGCAGCCCCTGTTCGCCAAGCATGTCGCGCAACCTTGGCAGGCTGCTTTCCAGCGCCTGGCGCACGTCGGCGTTGGCGCTGCTGAAGCTGGCATGCAGACGGTCGCCATCAAGCTGCAGCTTCACCTCGATCGGCCCCATCTCGTGCGGAGTGACGCGGATATGGGCATGGCCGATCTTCTGGTCGGCCAGCCAGCCGATGCGGGCACCGAAGGCGTCTTCAAACTCCGGACTGTTCACATCCGGGGTGACGCTTGTGGCGAGGACCACCGGTGCGGCCGTTGTGCGTGCTTCCGCGGTCGCCACGCTCTGCAGCATCTGCTGGAATGCCACTGGCGTGGGCGTTTCCTGCCGCTCTTCCACCTGCATGGGCGGGGCATTGGCCGGCAATGCGATCTGTCCGGGCACGGTGTCGATGACGGCTTCGCTGGCGGGGGGGGCGGCCGCAGGCGCGATGGCCTGCAGTGCCTGCCCCGGCAGCGGTCCGGTGGCGGGAGCGGCCATGGCGGTCGCGGCAGGCGTCGCGGCCGCTGCCGGCGCAGCGGATGCCGCTGGCGGCGGTACCGGTTCCAGCGGCACCGGGATCAGGCCGGACAGCCCCAGCGGTGGCCAGGGGGCGTCCAGGCTGTCATCAGGCGCCGCCGGTGCCGGTTTCTCGACATTGGCACTGCCTGGCGCGTCTTCTTCCTGGATTTCGGGCTCGGATTCGGTGCCGGTGCCGGAATCCTGACGCGCTGCAGGGGTGTCGGCGGCGCTGGCGTTGTCGGCACCGGCCGGCGCGGGCGCGGCCGTCAGCAGTGCGTCGAAACCGCTCGCCGGTTTGCTGTCCGCGCGACTGCCGGAGAGGGCGCCGGTCGTGTCCCTGGCGGAGGACGGGGCCGGTGCGCTGCTGATCGACAGCATGCTCATGCCGGTTCTCCGTCGTCGGTACGCTTTGCCAGGCGCGCGCGGCGTGCGCCCAGATCGTCCATCTCGCGCTGGTCGCGCCGTTCGGCGACCTGCTTTTCCTGCGCGCGGTAGCTGGCGGCCAGCTGTTCGAGCACCTGCTTGTCGCGCGAGGCCAGCAGCAGGCGTGCGCGTTCGGCATCGACATGCTCGCGGTTGCTGTCCACGGTCTTGCTCTGTGTCTGTACCGCGTTGTCCAGCCGGTCCAGGAACGCGCGCCGGTTCATCAGTTGCGAGGCGCTGGTCGCGGCCATCTGCGCATTGGCATATTCATCGGCGTACTGGCGCAGTTCGGACAGGCGCGACTGGTGCATTTCCAGGGTTTTCTGGCGCTCGGCCAGTGCCTTGGCCACTTCATCTTCGCGGTCCTGCGCATGGCGCAGCAGCGGGTCGAGACGACGGGACGGACTCATGCGGATTTCTCGCTATCTACCAACTGTTGCAATGCATCCAGGCTGTGGCCCAGATCGGCGGCGTTGTGCACGTCCTGGCCGAGGAATTCCATGATCTCCGGCCAGCGTGCCAGCGCCTCGTCGGTGACCGGATCGTTGCCGCGCTGGTAGGCACCGATGGCGATCAGGTCGCGGTTGGCCGAATAGGCCGCCACCAGCCGCTTGAGCTTGCGGATGCGCGCCCGCCAGGTGTCATCGGCGATGTCCTGGACCACACGGCTGACCGAGGATTCGACATCGATGGCCGGATACAGGCCGCTGTCGGCGACCCGCCGCGAAAGCAGGATGTGGCCGTCAAGGATGGCGCGGGCGGCATCGGCGATCGGATCCTGCGGATCGTCGCCTTCGGTCAGCACGGTGTAGAACGCGGTGATCGAACCGCGGCCCTTGGCGCCATTGCCGGCGCGCTCGACCAGCGCCGGCAGCTTGGCGAATACCGACGGCGGATAGCCGCGGGTGGTCGGCGGCTCGCCCACGGACAGGCCGATCTCGCGCTGGGCCTGGGCGAAGCGGGTCAGCGAATCCATCAGCAGCAATACATTCAAACCCTGGTCACGGAACCATTCGGCAATCGCGGTGGCACGGTAGGCGCCATGCAGGCGCGCCAGCGGTGGCCGGTCGGCCGGGCTGGCCACCACCACCGCGCGGCGCAGACCCTCCTCGCCGAGGGTGGATTCGACGAAATCGCGTACTTCGCGACCACGCTCACCGATCAGGCCGACCACGATGACATCGGCCGCGGTGTAGCGGGTCATCATGCCCAGTAGTGTGGATTTGCCCACGCCCGAGCCGGCGAACAGGCCCACGCGCTGGCCGCGGCCGATCGGCAGCAGCGCGTTGATCGCACGCACGCCCACGTCCAGCGGCTGGGTGATGGGCTCGCGCGCCAGCGGGTTGATCGACACGCCGGCCATGCCGACGGTGCCCTCGGCGCGGATCGGGCCCTTGCCGTCCAGCGGGATGCCGTCCGAATCGATGACGCGGCCGAGCAGGCCTTCGCCGACTTCCACGCCGCCGCGGCGGAACGAGGGCACCACACGGGCGTTGGGCAGCAGGCCATGCAGCTCGGCGCTGGGCATCAGATAGGTGCGGTCACCGGAGAACCCCACCACTTCGGCATCGACCCAGCCACCGTCGATGATTTCCACTTTGCAGCTGGCGCCCATCGGCGCTTCGCAGCCGACCGCTTCGAGGGTGAGGCCGACGGCGCGGCGCAGGACTCCTTCGCGGATCAGACCACGGCCGTTGCCGGCCTCCAGTGCGATGCCTTCCAGACGTGCGGCCAGGCGCAGATTGCGCGCGGCGGCCCACTCGGGCGGGGAGGGCGCGGCGCTCACTGGCCGGCTCCGGCGCGGCGCATGACGGTGCCCAGTGCCGAGCGTAGACGCGCATCGAGGGTGCCATCGATACGGACCGCTTCGGCATGCACGCGCAGATCGCCACGGCTCAGGCCCAGGTCCGGCACCAGCCGTTGCCCCTCCGGCAGCGACAGCAGCGGTGCCAGCGCGGCGATATCGTCCGGATGCAGGCGCACCTCGACATCGCGGTGGTTGCTGCCGACGGTGCTCAAGGCCTCGTGCACCAGCGCCGAAAGCAGTGATGGATCGGTTTCATAGGCGCGGCCGACCAGGTTGCCGGCGATGCGGACCGAAAGGTCGCCCAGTGCGCCGACCACTTCATCCTCCAGACGCGACAGCGGCCGGGTGAAGTTGTCGAGGATGCCTTCGATCTGCGCGATCAGCCGGCGCACCTCGGCCTGGCCTTGTGCGTAGCCTTCGGCGTGACCTTCCTCGCGGCCGTCGCGACGCGCCGCATCCTGGATCGCCTCGATCTCCTCCAGTGTCGGCAGGTGCAGCGCCGGCGGCGCCGGCTCCTCGGGCAGCGGCTGCTCCGGAAACTCCTCGGACACGGCTTCAATGACGGCCGGAGCGGCCATCAGGTCCGGTGCATGCCAGCGAACGGCCGGACTCACAGCATCGCCTCGGCGCTGCCGCCCAGGGTGACCGTGCCCTCATCGGCCATGCGTTTGACGATAGCCAGGATCTCGCGTTGCGCCGTCTCCACATCGGACAGACGCACCGGACCGCGGGCCTCCATGTCTTCAAGAAGGATCTCGGCGGCACGCTGGGACATGTTGCGGGTTATCTTGTCGCGCACCTTGATGTCGGCGCCACGCAGGGCCAGACCCAGGCGCTCGCCGCTGACTTCGCGCAGTACCAGCTGCATTTCACGATCGTCCAGGTCCACCAGATCGTCGAACACGAACATCAGGTCCTGGATGCGGCCGCCGAGCGGGGCATCGATGCGGCCGATCTCGGTGAGAATGACCTGGTCCTGGCCACCGTCCATGAAGTTCAGGATGTTGGCTGCGCACTGCACGCCGCCGATGTTGGAGGACTTCAGGTTCTGGTTGCCGGCGAACTGGCGCTCCATGATCTCGTTCAACTCGTTCAGCGCGTTGGGCGGGATGCCATCGAGCGTGGCGATACGCAGCAGCACGTCGACCCGGGTGCGTTCGGGCAGCAGCTTGAGCGCCTCGGCGGCCTGGTCGGTTTCCAGGTGCGCCATGACGATGGCGATGATCTGCGGATGCTCGTTGCGTACCAGGTCGGCCACCGCGCGCGGATCCATCCACTTGAGCGCGTCCAGACCGGTGGTGTTGCGACCCAGCAGGATGCGGTCGATCAGGTTGCCGGCCTTCTCGGTACCCAGCGCCTGCACCAGCATGTTGCGGATGTAGTCGTCCGAGCCGACCGACAGCGAGGTCTTGTTGCCCAGCGCGGCGCCGAACTCGTCCATCACCTGCTGCACCTGCTCGCGGGTGACATCGTTGAGCGTGGCCATGGCGATGCCGATCTTCTGCACCTCCTTGGGCTCCATGTGCTTGAGCACCTCGGCGGCATCCTGCTCGCCCAGTGAGAGCAGCAGCACGGCGGCGCGCTGCACGCCGGTCATCGGAATAACGTCAGTCATTGGCAACCCAACCCTTCACAACCTGCGCCACGCGCTTGGAATCGGCCTGTACCGCTTCGCGCGCCATCCGCAGGCGTTCTTCGTAGGCATCCACCGGCAATGCCAGCGGCGAGGGGGCATCCAGCTGTACACGGTCGGCAGCCAGTGCCGGCATCTCGGAATCGTCGTCCAGGATCTGCACATCGGCGCTGAGCGGGTCGTCCTCGGCACCCGGCAAGGCCTTGGGCGGGCTGGACATCTGTCGCATGGCCGGGCGCAGCACACCAAACAGCAGGGCCAGCACCACGATCGCCCCCAGCACCAGACGCAGTGCATCGCGGATCTGCGGGTTCTCCCACCACTTCGGCGTTTCGACCGGCACCGGTTCACGCACGAACGGAGCGTTCATGACCGACACGGTATCGCCGCGCTCGGCGTTGAAACCGACCGCCTGCTTGACCAGCGCTTCCACGCGGGTGAGTTCGGCGGCGCTGAGCGGCTGATCGCTGAGCTTGCCGTTGGCACCGGCGCGCGGCACGTGATCGACCAGCACCGCCACCGACACGCGGTTGACGCGACCGGCCGGCTGGCGGGTGTGCTGCAGGGTGCGGTCCAGCTCGTAATTTCGGGTCGCGCTCTTGCTGCTTTCCGTGGCCGTGGCCGCGGTCGCCGCCGTGGCATCCGGACCGGGCGGGGTGTTGCTGGCGGCACCGGGAATCCCCTGCGGGCCAGCCCCGGCATTGGTGTTTTCGCTGATCTGCTCGCTGCGGACCTTCTGCGGCTCGGCGTTGTACAGCTCACGGGCCTCTTCGATGACCGAAAAATCCATGTCCACGCTGACTTCCGGATTCACCCGGCCGGCTCCGGTCATCGGCTCGAGCAGTTCGCGGATGCGCTGGTTGAACGAGGTTTCCAGGCGGCGCACCTGGTCGAACTGGGCGGCATTGAGCGCGGCGTCGCTGTTGGGGTCGGCGATGGTGAGCATGCGCCCGCTCTGGTCGACCACGGTCACCCGCTCCGGAGCAAGGTCCGGAATGCTGGAGGCCACCATGTGCACGATCGCATCGACCTGGTTGCGTTCCAGCTGCTGGCCGCCGCGCAGCTCCAGTACCACCGAGGCGCTGGCCACGTCACGCTGGCGGGTGAACGCGCTGGGCTTGGGAATGGCCAGATGCACGCGCGCATCGCGCACCGGACGCAGGGCGGTGATGGTACGCACCAGCTCGGTCTCCAGCGCGTGCTGGTAACGGGCGTTCTCCACGAACTGGCTGACACCAAAACCGGGATCGCGCTCCATCAGCTCAAAGCCCAGCCGGCCGCTTTCCGTCAGACCGGAACCGGCCAGCTTCAACCGCGCGTCATGCACGTTTTTTTCCGGCACGCTGATGGCGCCGGTGGCGGCATTGAGCTCGAACGGAATCTGTGCAGCGCGCAGCAGGTCGGTGGCCTCTGCCGTCGCCTTCTGGTCCAGCCCGGTGTACAGCGGCATCATCTGCGGCTTCTGCGCCCAGAAGAACACAAACAGGCCCGCCGCCACGGCGATGGCGATCATTGCCATCAATCCCAGCCGCCGGGTGATCTGCAGACTCTGCAGGCGGTCGAACCATGCGCCGGCTTTTTCCGGATTGAGAGCGTCTCTGGAGAGCGCGAGTGCCATGCGGATCTATCCTTACAGCGGCATGTTCATCACGTCCTGGTAAGCCTGGACGAGACGGTTGCGGACTTCCACGGTGGCGCGGAAGGCGATCTGGGACTGTTGCGAAGCGACCATCACCTGGGCCAGGTCGGCACCGGGCTCACCGCGCTCGAAGGCGGCGGCCAGGGCGCCGGATTTCTGCTGGGCATCATTCACGCCCTTGATCGCGCCTTGCAGGGTTTGGCTGAAGGAGGGCGCATTGATTGCATTGCCTTCGCCCAGTCCCTGGATGGCATTGCTGCGGGCGATGTCCCCGGTCGGTGCGGCTTGGCTGACCTGGGTCTGCAGGGTGCGGATCTGGGAAAGAACAGAGGTGATCGAGTGGGACATCAGGCGGGATTCCGGAACGGGGTTGCTGCCTGTTCAACTGCAAGTCGCGTGCCTAAATTCGCGGCCCGGGGAATGGCTGCGGTGACGGGATGGGCTGTGTCGGGTGACGATTTCCCGTCGTCCGGTTTATGGCGCTGCGCCAGGCCGGCGCTGGCCACAAAAACAAAGCGCCCCGGAGGGCGCTGTGTCGGTGGTCGCACTATGTCCGGTCGCTCAGCTGGTGGCGGCTTCCGCGGATTCGCGCTCGATGCCGTACTTGCGCAGCTTCTCCACCAGCGTGGTGCGGCGCAGGCCCAGCAGCTGCGCGGCATGGGCGACGACCCCGCTGGTGCGTTCCAGCGCTTCGTTGATCAGCGACAGTTCGATGGTGGCCATGTGATCGCGCAGATCGATCCCGGTATTGGGAAGGTGGGTCGCGGCGGGAGTGCCGGCCCCGGTTGCCACCGGCGCCGCCGGAGTGGCTTCGGCCGGTGCGCCCAGGCCGATCAGCGGCCGCTCCTCATCCAGCGTGGCCGCTGGTGCCGGCGGATGATCGCCACGGTAGCGTGCAGGCAGGTCCTGCACCCGCACCATGCCGCCGGGATGCAGCACCGCCAGCCGTTCGACCAGATTGGTCAGTTCGCGCACATTGCCCGGCCACGGGTGGCGGGCCAGGGCTTCCAGCGCTTCGACGGTGAAGCGGACTTCGCCGCGACCGGTGCGTGCCAGCTGGCCGGCGATGGTTTCCACCAGCGCCGGGATATCGGCGGTGCGTTCGCGCAGCGCCGGCACATCGATCGGGAACACGTTGAGGCGGTAGAACAGGTCCTCGCGGAACTTGCCGTCGGTGATGCGCGACTCCAGGTCACGATGGGTCGCGGCGATCACGCGCACGTTGCAACGGATGGTCTGGTTGCCACCGACGCGCTCGAAGCTGCGTTCCTGCAGCACGCGCAGCAGCTTGACCTGCATCGGCAGGCTCATGTCGCCGATCTCGTCCAGCAGCAGGGTGCCGCCCTCGGCCATTTCGAAGCGGCCCTTGCGCGCGGTCAGGGCGCCGGTGAACGCGCCCTTCTCGTGGCCGAACAGCTCGCTTTCCAGCAGGTCCGGCGGAATCGCGCCACAGTTGATCGCCACGAACGGACCGTCGCGGCGCGGCGAGCGCTGGTGGATCGCGCGGGAAACCACTTCCTTGCCGGTGCCCGATTCGCCCAGCACCAGCACCGTGGTGTCGAACGCGGCAACCTGGTCGATCAGCTGGCGCAGTTCCACCACTGCCGGACTGCTGCCGGTGGGGCCGCTTTCCTGCGCGGCGCCTTGTTGATGCTCGGTATCGAGCCGCTTGAGGCTGGCGCGGCGCAACAGCGCTTCCATCTGTGCGTGGCGCAGCGGCTGCTCCAGCGGCCACACATTGGCCTCATGCAAGCCGTAGTGGCGGGCGAAGGCCAGCGGATCGCCTTCGGCCAGCAGTACCGGGGGCGGCATCGAGGTCTGCGCCAGCCAGGCGAAGAATGGCGCAGCCCGGGCGCTGTCTTCCAGATGCCCGACCACGATCGCCATCCAGTCGTTGGCACGGTGGCGACGGGTGTCGATGTCGTCGGCGTCGGTCACCCAGCGCGGGGTGAAGTCCATGAACTCCAGCAGCGCCACGGTACGTTCGGCGCGGACGCCGTCGCCATCAATGACAAGGATGCGTGACTCACTCATTGCTGTCGTCCTGCTTGAGGCTCTCCAGGATCGGCATGACCTCCTGGATATAGGAAAGTTTGCTGACGAAATTGTCGGCGCCCGCACGCAGGGCGTGCTCGCGGTGTTCGACATCGTCGAAATGGCTGGCAATGACGATGTACGGGGCATCGTCCTGGGTCTTGATCAGCCGGGTGGCCTGCAGGCCGCCCATTTCCGGCATCGCCAGATCCATCAGTACCACCTGCGGGCGCAGTGCTTCGGAGCGCTCGATCGCCTCCAGCCCGTTGGCGGCACTGCCGATGATCTGCACCCATTCCACTTTGCGGAAATGGCGCATCGCGGCGTTGATGAAGCCTTCATGGTCATCGACCAGCAGCACGGTGAGCTTGTTCATGGAGTTCCTTGGTTCTCAGCCCGCGCGGGCCAGTTGGGGCTTGGCGTTCTGCCGGCGACGTTCGCGGGCCGGAGCGATATCAAGCTGCTCGCGGTATTTTGCGACGGTTCGCCGCGCGATGTTCACCCCCTGGCGCGCCAGCAGCAGGGCGATGGCCTCATCGGCCAGTGGCCGTGCGGGCGGTTCGGCGTCGATCAGGCGTTTGACCATGGCCTTGACCGCCTGGCCGGAGATGCTGGCGCCCTCCAGTCGCACCGCGAAGAAGTGCTTCAGTTCGAAGGTGCCGCGCGGGGTCTGCAGGTATTTTCCGGAGGTGATGCGCGAGACGGTGGACTCGTGCATGCCGATGGCGTCGGCCACTTCCTTCAGGGTCAACGGCGCCATGGCTTCTTCGCCGCGCATCAGGAAGGCGGCTTGGCGCTCGACCACCACCCGCGCGGTACGCAGCAGGGTGTCATAGCGCATGGACAGCCCGCGGGTCAGCCAGCGTGCCTCCTGCAGCTTTTCACGCATCGGCTGTGCAGCTTCGCCGGCACTGTCGATGACCGCCTGTTCGTAGGCCGGGTTGATGGCCAGGCGCGGTGCGGTGCCGTGGTTAAGCGCCACGCGCCACTGGGCGTCGGCATGCCAGACCACCACGTCGGGAATGATCCGGGTGTCGTCCTGCGGAATCAGGCTGTCGCCGGGACGCGGCTGCAGCGACAACACCAGCCGGAATGCCTCCAGCACATCCTCCAGCTCGGCATCCAGCTCACGGGCGATCGCGGCGTAGTCGTGCGAGGCCAGCCGCGCCAGGTCGCCGGCCAGCAGGCGGGTGGCCAGATGGCGGGCCGGCACGCAGCCGGGCAGGGTGGACAGCTGCACCTGCAGGCTTTCGCGCAGGTCCACCGCGGCCATGCCGCACGGGTCCCCGGTCAGCAGGCGTTGGCGGATGGATTCCACATGGGCGCCGTCACGGTCGAAGCGGGCGCTGGCCAGCAGGGTCAGCGAGGCGAGCGGCGCATCCAGATAGCCGGCGTCATCGCAGTGTTCGAGCCAGAACGCGGCGATTTCCAGATCGCCTTCATCCAGATCCAGCGCAAGCTGGCGCAGCAGGCGGACATGGGGGTCGCTGGATTCGCCGGCGGCGATGCGTGCGGTACGGTCGTCCTCACCCTCGTTCCAGCCACCGCCGGCGACATCCCACATCGAGCTCTCGGGCAGTTCATCGAAAGCGGCAGCTTCGACCTGTGCATCGGCAGCAGGCGGCAGGTCATCGGCCGTAGCGTGCTCTTCCACCATCTCCAGCAGCGGATTGTTCTCCAGAGCCAGACGCACTTCCTGCTCCAGCTGCATGCCATTGAGCTGCAGCAGACGGATGGATTGCAGCAGCGCCGGGGTGAGGTGGAGCTGTTGCCCGAGCTGGGCGGAAAGCGTGGTCTTCATGGGGCGACACCAACACGTGAAAAATACGTTATGGAACGCATCTTGCGTGGGCGGTGTCAGGGTTTGAATCGGTGCAAACCTGATGCCGGTAGTCGAATCACCGACGCCATGTCAGGGATTGCCTTACGCCGGGACGTAATCCTGACGCGCCGGAAAGCCGCAACCCCTTGTATTGCAGTGTTCTGAGGGGCGCGGGGGAGGGCGGGTGACGGAATTCCGGAACTGTGACGTCAGGCCACAACCGCGCCCGCCGGTTTTACGCCAGCTCCTGCTGATGGCGCGCGGCGAACAGCAGCAGGTCATTGGCACGGCGGCAGCCCAGCGCTTCCATCATCCGCGCCCGGTGGGTTTCCACGGTTTTGACGCTGATACCCAGGTCGGCGGCGATCTCTTTGGTGCTCTGACCGTTGCCAAGCTGGCGCAGGATCTGGCGCTGTCGCGGCGAGAGCGCCGCAACGCCGGTAGGACGCTCCCGGCTGAGCATCGGTGCCAGCATCTTTGCCGAGATCTGTGGACTGAGGAACAGCTGCCCGGAATAGGCCGCCCGCAGCGCCAGCTCCAGTTCCTGCGGGGCGGCATCCTTGACAATGAAGCCGACCGCGCCGCGGTCCAGTGCATCACGCACATGCGCGGTGTCATCGTGCATGGACATCATCACGATGCGCGCGTCGGGAACCCTCAATCGGATGTCCGACAGCGCTTCCAGGCCGCTGCGACCGGGCATCGACAGATCCATCAACACCAGTTCGGGCTGATGGAATACCGCCATTTCCACTGCCTCATCGGCGCTGCTGGCTTCAGCGATCACCTGGATGCCGGCAAAGCTCTGCAGCAGCCGGCACAGACCGGCGCGCACCAGGGTGTGGTCATCGACGATAAGAACGCGCACTGGGGCAGGCATCGGTAGTGGGTAGGCGGTCACAGTAGCCGAGTGGCTGCCGCAGCGCCAACCGGCGGTCAGCGTACGCGCCGGGTGCCGGCGATCTGACGCCGATGCAGGCGGAACAGGTGGCGTTCCACGGCCGCCGTCAGCGCGTCGCTGGCCGGATGCAGGCGCAGCCACAGGTGATGGATGCCATCGGTTTGCTGTTCCGCAACCAGTTGCACCGGCAGCTCGATATGGTCGGGCAGCCAGTCGGCCGGCTGCAGCCGGATCACCCCTGCGCTCCCGGGGGCCGCGCCGCTGCCGTGTGGCGACGCCAGTCGCAGCCCCAGCCGGGACCACTTCAGATTGCAGGTCGGCAGGGGCGCCATGGATTGCTGCAACAGGCGTCCCAGCAACACCAGGGCCAGATCCAGGCGCGCTTCCAGGCGCTGCAGCTGGGCACTGCCCTCAAAACGCTCCTCGCCGTCATCGGCACCGCGCGAGTCCTCCACCAGTGCGACGCTGCGCAACAGCATTTCCGCGTTGCCCGGGCGGCGTACCTGGACGCCGGCCTCGAATTCGGCCGGCACCGCAAGATCGCAGCTGAGCGTGTCGGCAAACAGCTCGGTTTCAGCGGCGGACGGCGAGGCGGGGGCGTTCATGCCAGCGATTCTGCCTGATGATAGGCCTGCACGGCGCGTACCGACTGGTGGCCGGCACGCAGCTGGGCTGCGGCGGCATCACGGCGGTCAGTCATATCAGCGGTCAACGACTGCTGCATTTCCAGCAGTGAGCGCAATGCACCGGCCTGCGCCTCGCCACCGTTGGCGGCGATGTACTCGCGTACCTGCAGATCGTGATGGGCGACGATGCGCTGCGCCAGCTCGTGGTCTTCTTCGCCCAGCGCGATGCGCAGGGATTCCAGGCTGCTGTAAAGCGCCTCCAGCCCGGCGTCGTTGGTCATGGTGGACTCAGGCATGGGAAGCGGCCGGACGCTGGCGCTGGGCGAGGGGGATCGCGTTCCAGGCCGATTCGATTTCGCCCAGCAGGCGCAGGGTTTCGTGCAACGCGGAGGGATCGTTGTGCAGATTGGCTTCGGTCAGGCGCTGGGCGATGTAGTCATACAGCGCGGACAGGTTGCCGGCCATTTCTCCGCCGGCTTCGTGGTCCAAGGTGCCGTTGAGGTGGCCGACGATGGCGCAGGCTTCGCCAATGGCTTTGCCCTTGCGGGCCTGGTCGCCCTGCAGCAGGCAGGCCTCGGCCTGTCGGATGCGTTCACAGGCGCCGCTCAGCAGCAGCGCCACCAGCTTGTGCGGATCGGCGTCGGAGACGCTGCTCGTCACTCCCACCTTGCGATATTGCTCTGCGAACTGGCGGCTGGAACCGTACATGGGTCGGAATCTCCTTTATGCCCGCCCCGCGCTCATGGATGGGCGACGGGGAGCGCCAACAGGCGCCGGGGCGATGCGATGCGGGGTGTCGCTCTTTCTATCGGCCCGGTTGGCCCGGGCTTGAGGGCGGTGCGGGGATGTTTACTTGGACTTGGGCGCCAGTGCGGCCAGCTGTTGGCTCAGGTAATCGCTGGTGCTCTGCATTTTCGCCACCATCGTGTCCATCGCGGTGAACTGCCTGGTGTAGCGGTCGGAAACCTTCTCCATGCGCGCATCCAGGTTGTCCAGGTCGCTCTCTAGCTTCTTGATCTGCTTGTTCAAGCCTTCGGTGCGCAGGCTCAGGGAGCCGTGGGTGGCATCAAGCTGGCTCTTGAGCAGCGATTTCATGCTGGTTGCCAGGCTGCCTTTTTCACCCAGCAACGCATCGGCGGCCGTGGGGTTGGCGGCCATCGCCTTGTCGAATTCGCCGGCATCCAGGCTCAGTGTGCCTTCCTTGGAAATGCTGATGCCCAGTGCCTTGAGCTGCGTGACATTGCCGCCGACCAGGTTGCGCATCTGTTGCTGCAGGCCGCGCACCATCGCATCGCCGGTCAGGGCCGAGGCGGTGTTGCTGGTGGCGTTGTAGCTGCTGCTCGACTTGAGTACACCCATGGTCGCGTTGTACGCGGCCACAAACCCCTGCAGGTTGGCCTTCAGGGGCGCGTTGTCCTGGCTGACCGTGAGCGTTTTGGTCACGCCGACGTCAGCCTTGCTCAGGCTCAGCGTCACGCCGGGGATGATGTCGGTGATGCTGTTGCTGCTGGAGGTGCGCTCGAAGCCGTCGACGCGGACCACCGCATCGGTGGCGGCCTGGGTCTGCGACAACCCGCCGGCGCTGCCATTCCAGGTCAGCGCGGCCAGGCCACCATCGCCAGCGGTGGTGGACAGTTTCAGTGCGCCCGCGGTGCCCGGATCGGTCGCGTTCAGTACCAGGTGCTGGCCGTCGTCGGCGGTAATGACGCTGGCACTGACGCCCTTGCCACCGGCAGCCTTGTTGATGGCCGCGGCGATATCGGACAGGGTGCTACCTTCGGTGATCTCCACATCCAGCGCGTTCTCGCCCCAGGCGATGGAGAGCGTTCCGTCACCGACGGCCGCGTCCTTGGCGAACGCGCCGGAGGTCAGCTTCTGCGCCTGGGCCAGGCTGGCCACCTCGATGCTGTAGCTGCCGGCGACCGCACCGGTCCCGATGTTGGCGGAGAATCCCGCGCCTTCGGCCACGCTCGACTTGAAGGCCGGGCTGGTGGCGCTCTTGCCCAATGCTTCCAGCGCGGTTTGCAGGTTGCTCAGCCCGCTTTTGATATTGCCCAGCGCCGACAACTTGGCGGTGGCGGCCGTGCCGGCACTGTTGATGCGGTTGGCGGTCGGTGCACGCTCGGCGGCGACCAGCTGCGCGACGATGGTGGGGATGTCGAGGCCGGAGCCGATTGTATTCAGAGCCATGGTTTTCCTTGCGGGCCAGATGGCCGTCGTGGTGGCCAGGCAGGCCTGTGAGGTCTATCGGCCAGTGGCCGGCAGACTTGAGGGCGCTGCCGGCATGACGGCGTGACGAGTCCCCAGCACTCGTGCAAATTCTGTGCCGCACCCGCGGATGCGGATGACGGAGCCGCGGCGGCAGGATGGTCGCCGCCGTGTGCCGGCGCTATGCCGTCTGACGTTTTCACCGATAAAGAAAAGGCCCCTCCGGAGAGGGGCCTTGGGTGTTGCCTGAAACGTGGCGTCTGGCGGGATCAGCCCAGCAGGCTCAACACGTTCTGGGTGGAGCTGTTGGCCTGGGCCAGCATGGCGGTACCGGCCTGTTGCAGGATCTGCGTGCGGGTCAGTTCGGCCGTTTCCTTGGCGTAGTCGGTGTCGCGGATACGGCTGCGCGAGGCCGACAGGTTTTCCGAGGTGGCGTTGAGGTTGGCGATGGTGGAGGTGAAGCGGTTCTGGATCGCACCCATGTCAGCGCGCGAGGAGTTCACCGAGGTCAGCGCCTTGTCTACGATCGACAGCGCACGCTGCGAGCCGAGGACGGAGCTGATGTCGACACTGCCGACGTTGCTGCCGGCGGCGGCCAGCGCGGTTTTTGCACCGGCGCCGAGATCCAGGCCGTTGTCGGCAACGGTCAGTGCCTCGGTGAATTCCGGATCGGTACCGCCGGTATCGACGGCGCCAAAGGAAAAGGTCTGGTCGGCCTTGACCGAGCTCAGCGTGATCGTCTTGTCGGCGTTGACCTTGGCGTAGACGCCGGTGGCGTCCATCTTCTCGTTGATGGCGGCGGCGATCGCGGCGCTCTGCGATTCACCCTTGGCGATCTTGATGTCGCCCAGCGCGATGTTGGTCGAGTTTCCATCAGCGTCATAGGCGCTGACGCCAAGGCCCTTGACCGTGGTGTCAGCAGCGGCGTCATCGGCGGCAAAGGCGGCAATCGTTGCATCGGCCGAGAACTGCGCCTTGCCCAGTGCGTTGACGCTGGCGTTGACGATGGAGTTGATGCCGATGGTCTGGCCGGCGTCAGCGCCGATCTGGAACAGCGCGCCAGAGAAAGAGCCATCGAGCAGGGCGGTGCCATTGAAGTTGGTCTGGCGCGAGACGCGGTCGATTTCCGAGACCAGCTGGGTCACTTCGGCCTGCAGGGCGTCACGATCGGACTGCGAGTTGGTGGCGTTGGCAGACTGCACCGACAGCTCACGGATACGCTGCAGGTTGCTGCCGATTTCGACCATCGCGCCTTCGGCGGTCTGGGCCAGCGAGATGCCGTCGTTGGCGTTGCGCACGGCCACATCCAGACCACGGATCTGGGTGGTGAAGCGCTCGGAGATGGCCAGACCAGCGGCGTCGTCCTTGGCGCTGTTGATGCGCATGCCCGAGGACAGGCGCTGGATGCTGGTGGCCAGGCTGTTGCCGCTGGTGGTCAGGTTGCGCTGTGCGTTCAGCGACATCACGTTGGTATTGATTACTTGTGCCATGGCGGCAACTCCTCTTTGGTGTCTGAGCCGGCACAGCTGTCAGGCCGGTGTTGTGCAGTGTGGTAAAGCCGGAAGGCATTGCCGCTGCTGTAATCAATAACGGCACTTGACGTGCGGGCTTTAGTGCGGGATCGAAAAAAATACGGCTTTCGGGCTGCGCCGTAGCGTTGCCGGAGTAGATGAAGCGCGCAGCGCACGCATGTTTCCTGGCTGCATTGCGTCCACCGGGGCCGATGAGGCGCGATTTGGCACAGCTGCACATTGCGGAAAAAAAAGACCCCTCCGGAGAGGGGCCCTTGCTGTCACCAAAAACGCTTGGCTTGCGGAATCAGCCCAGCAAGCTCAGCACGTTCTGGGTGGAGCTGTTGGCCTGGGCCAGCATGGCGGTACCGGCCTGCTGCAGGATCTGCGTGCGGGTCAGTTCGGCCGTTTCCTTGGCGTAGTCGGTGTCGCGGATACGACTGCGCGAGGCCGACAGGTTTTCCGAGGTGGCGTTGAGGTTGGCGATGGTTGAGGTGAAGCGGTTCTGGATCGCACCCATGTCGGCGCGCGAGGAGTTCACCGAGGTCAGCGCTTCGTCAATGATCGACAGTGCTTTCTGCGCGCCTTCGACGGAGTCGATCGAGACGTCCTTCACCGTGGCGGCAGCGCCGGCGGCGGCGGTGCCAGCGGCCAGGCCGGCCAGATCACCACCGGTGATGCCGGTCGCAGCGGTCTGGGTAGGGGCGGTCAGGGTCAGGTCTTTGCCGGCGATCAGCGAGTGCAGCGACAGCTTGCCGTCGCTCTCGACCTTGGCGTAGACGCCGGTCTGGTCCATCTTCTCATTGATGGCGGCAGCCAACTTCTTGCCCACGGTTTCGCCGGTGTCACCGATGGCGATATCGACTTTGGCGATGTCTTGGCCATTGACCTTCATGGCCGAGAGCGAGCCAGCGGCAGTCGCCGTGCCGGCAACAGCGGCAGTGGAGGTGGTGGTGGCGGCGTAGTTGGCCTTGCCGAGCGAATTGACGCTGGCATTGACGATCGAGTTGATACCGATGGTCTGGCCGGCGTCGGCGCCGATCTGGAACAGCGCGCCGGAGAAGCTGCCATCCAGCAGGCTGGTACCGTTGAAGTTGGTCTGGCGCGAGACGCGGTCGATTTCCGAGACCAGCTGGGTCACTTCGGCCTGCAGGGCGTCACGGTCGGACTGCGAGTTGGTGGCGTTGGCCGACTGCACGGCAAGTTCACGCACGCGCTGCAGGTTGCTGCCGATTTCGACCATTGCGCCTTCGGCGGTCTGGGCCAGCGAGATGCCATCGTTGGCGTTGCGCACGGCCACGTCCAGGCCGCGGATCTGGGTGGTGAAGCGCTCGGAGATGGCCAGACCGGCGGCATCGTCCTTGGCGCTGTTGATGCGCATGCCCGAGGACAGGCGCTGGATGCTGGTGGCCAGGCTGTTGCCGCTGGTGGTCAGGTTGCGCTGTGCGTTCAGCGACATCACGTTGGTGTTGATTACTTGGGCCATGGTGGCAATTCCTCTTTGGCGTCTGATCCGGCACAGCTGGACGGCCGGTGTTGTGCAGTGTGGTAAGGCCGTAAGGCATTGCCGCTGCTGTAATCAATAACGGCACTTGACGTGCGGGCTTTAGTGCGGGATCGATGAAGTTGCGGATTTTTTTCTGCGCTCGTGCAATGACTGTCACGTGCTTTTGTCGACGCCAGGGGTTCCTGGGTCGCTGCGGTTATCCAGGCCGTGAAAGCGGTGGGGGGCATTCGCTTGCTACCGGGTATGCATCAAAAAGGCCCCTCCGGAGAGGGGCCTTCGTTGTCACCAGGAACGGTGGCTGCGCGTGATCAGCCCAGCAGGCTCAACACGTTCTGTGTGGAGCTGTTGGCCTGGGCCAGCATGGCGGTACCGGCCTGCTGCAGGATCTGCGTGCGGGTCAGTTCGGCCGTTTCCTTGGCGTAGTCGGTGTCACGGATACGACTGCGCGAGGCCGACAGGTTTTCCGAGGTGGCGTTGAGGTTGGCGATGGTCGAGGTGAAGCGGTTCTGGATCGCACCCATGTCGGCGCGCGAGGAGTTCACCGAGGTCAGCGCCTTGTCGGCCAGCGACAGTGCCTGCTGGGCGCCGGCAACCGTGGAAATATCCAGGTCGCTGATATTCTTCAGCTTGCCGGCAACCGTGGCGGCCACAGAGGCGTCGGTGATGGTGAACGTCGGCGCGGTTGTCGCGGTGGGGGTCGATGCGGTGTCGGTCCAGGTGCCAACAGTCACGTTGAATGCCTTGAAGGCGCCCGCGCTGTCCACGCTTTCCTTGACCGAGGACAGGTTGATCTTGGTCGCATCTGCGGCGTCGACTTCAGCATAGACGCCGGTCTGATCCATCTTTTCGTTGATGGCGGCGGCGACGGCCTTGGCTGCGGCCCCCTGCATGTCGGCGGCGGTGGTGCCGGTGGCGGCGACATTGATGGTTGCCAGATCGATGGCCTTGCCGTCGGAGCCGGCGACCTTCATGCCGGTGATCTTCAGGCCTTCGCCGGCAGTGACTGCCGCGGCGGCGACGGTCAGCGAGTTGCTGTCGAAATGGGACTTGCCGAGCGAATTGACGCTGGCATTGACGATGGAGTTGATGCCGATGGTCTGGCCGGCGTCGGCACCGATCTGGAACAGGGCGCCGGAGAAGCTGCCGTCCAGCAGGCTGGTGCCGTTGAAGTTGGTCTGGCGCGAGACGCGGTCGATTTCCGAAACCAGCTGGGTCACTTCGGCCTGCAGCGCATCACGGTCGGACTGTGAGTTGGTGGCGTTGGCCGACTGCACCGACAGCTCGCGGATACGCTGCAGGTTGCTGCCGATCTCGACCATCGCGCCTTCAGCGGTCTGCGCCAGCGAGATGCCGTCGTTGGCGTTGCGCACGGCCACGTCCAGGCCGCGGATCTGGGTGGTGAAGCGCTCGGAGATCGCCAGACCGGCGGCATCGTCCTTGGCGCTGTTGATGCGCATGCCCGAGGACAGGCGCTGGATGCTGGTGGCCAGGCTGTTGCCGCTGGTGGTCAGGTTGCGCTGTGCGTTCAGCGACATCACGTTGGTGTTGATTACTTGGGCCATGGCGGCGATTCCTCTTTGGTGTCTGATCCGGCACAGCAGTACGGCCGGTAGTGTGCAGTGCGGTAAAACCGGAAGGTGTTGCCGCTGCTGGAATCAATAACGGCACTTGACCCGCGGGCTTTAGCCAAAACGTAAGAGGCGCCGGCGGCCAAGTGGGCCGTTGCATGACAGCTGGGGAACGGCGGTGCCATGTTGACCGCATTGAGTCCATTTTCAGGACAATCGACCAAAAATCGGTAGACGTCGAACGAAAATCGCTCGATCACGACCAAAAAATGGTCGGCGCCGACCATAAATCGCTCGTGTACGACCGGAAAATGGTCGTCGTCGAGCAGAAATCGGTCGTGAGCGAGCAAAAAATGGTCGTGCACGACCATAAATCGGTCGATGCCGAGCGAAAAATGCTCGCGGGCGAGCGGAAAACGGTCGCCCTCGACCGCCAGACGGTCGCGGCCGGGCAAAAAACGCTCGCCTCTGGAAGCCGGGCCCGGCAACGGCCCGGTACCTGATCACCCGGCCGGGAAGCGCACACCCGGAAGGGGCGGGTCTTTCCACCTCGGGGGCCGAAGCGGGGCGGGGGACATCCCGCCGGTCAGCCGCTGCCGGAATGCCGGCGCGGGGGAGGGCTGCCACGGAAACGGAAAGGGCCCCTGCAAGAGGGGCCCTGGATGCTGCTGATGCGGCGGCGGAGCTTACTGCTGCAGCAGGCTCAGCACGTTCTGGGTGGAGGTGTTGGCCTGGGCCAGCATGGCGGTGCCGGCCTGCTGCAGGATCTGCGTGCGGGTCAGCTCCGCGGTTTCCTTGGCGTAGTCGGTGTCGCGGATACGGCTGCGCGAGGCCGACAGGTTTTCCGAGGTGGTCTGCAGGTTGGCGATGGTGGAGGTGAAGCGGTTCTGGATCGCACCCATCTCGGCGCGGGCCGAGCTGACCGCGGTCAGGGCGGTGTCGATCACGTCGATGGCGCGCTGCGCACCGACGAAGTCGGTGACGACCAGGTCCTTGGCGGCGGTGGCGGTGGTGGAGAGCGCACCGGCGGTGCCGGCCGGATTGGCCAGACCGTACTCGGCCAGGGTGTTGCTGCTGGCAGCGTTGATCGCGACAGCAAACTCCTGCCCGCCCTTGAGCGAGGACAGGGTCAGCACGCCGTTCGCGTCGGCCTTGGCATAGATGCCGGTCTGGTCGAGCTTGGCGTTGACGGCCTGGGCGATGGCGTCGCCCATCTGCTTGCCGGTGGTGCCCAGGGCGTAATCGACATCGCCGATGGTGACCGTGGAGACCTTGCCGTCGGCATCGGTCACTTCGATTTCCAGCCCGGTCAGGGTACCGGCGGCAACGGCGCCGGTGGCGGCCGGAGCCAGCGTGCTGGCCGCATCGCCGACATAGTTGTTGGCGAAGAAGCTGGTGCCCAGCGCATCGGCGTTGGCATCGACCAGGGCGTTGATGCCGATGGTCTGGCCGGCGTCGGCGCCGACCTGGAACAGCGCGCCGGCGAAGGTGCCATCCAGCAGGGTGGTGCCGTTGAAGTTGGTCTGGCGGGCGACGCGGTCGATTTCAGCGACCAGCTGCTTGACCTCGGCGTCCAGCGCCTTGCGGTCGGAGGCGGAGTTGGTGGCGTTGGAGGACTGCACGGCCAGCTCACGGATGCGCTGCAGGTTGCTGCCGATCTCGACCATCGCGCCTTCGGCGGTCTGCGCCAGCGAGATGCCGTCGTTGGCGTTGCGCACGGCCACGTCCAGGCCGCGGATCTGCGTGGTGAAGCGCTCGGAGATCGCCAGACCCGCCGCATCGTCCTTGGCACTGTTGATGCGCAGGCCCGAGGACAGGCGCTGGATCGAGGTGGCCAGCGACGCGCCGCTGGTGTTCAAGTTGCGCTGTGCGTTCAGCGACATGATGTTGGTGTTGATGACTTGGGACATGGCGTTTCTCCGTTGTGGTCGTGCGCTTGCGTCGTGTGAGGTAGCGGGTGCTATACGGGTAGAGGAATCAGCGGATCATGTTGAACAGCGACATCGACTGCATCTGGGTGAAGATGGTCTGGGCCGCCTGTAGTGCCGCGCCTTCGAGCTTGTATTGCCCGATGGCTTCGGCGTAATCGAGGTCGCGCAACTGCGACAGCGAGGTTTGCAACGTCACCGAATTGGCCTCGCGCAGGGCGGCGGCGTCATCGATGGATTTGAGCTGGGCGCCACCGGCGGCGCGGGCGTCGATCAGTGCCTCGGCGGCGCGGGACACATCTCGGATGCTGGCCTGCAGCGCGTTCTGCTGCGCGGTGCGCCCGGCCAGCGTGGAGGTGTCCATTTCCAGGGTCTGCACCAGTTTGTCCAGCGTGCTGAACACATCGCGGGTGCCGGCCGGCCCGGCGTTGAACGCGTCGCCAGCCACCGGGGTGCCTTCAATGCGCACCCGCAGCCCTTCGAAAACGATGTCCTCGCCGCTGGCGTAGTTGCCGGTGCCGACCACCGTGTTGCTGGCATCGACCACCTCGTAGGTGTCGGCAGCGGTGAAGCGCAGGGTGTAGCTGGAGCCATCCCAGCTGCCCGAGCCGTCACGGCTGACATCGGTCAGCACCGCCTGCCCGGCGTTGCCGGCCACCGCGCCGCCGTCCACCGTGCCGTCGCCGGTGCGGATGCGCAGGAAGATCTCGCTGCCCGGCAGGGTGTCCTTGATGAACGTGCCCGGCGCCACTTCCACCATGCGCTGGTTCTGGTCGCCGTTGTAGATCACGCTGCCATTGCTCAGGGTGAACGGCGCGGCGCCGTCGGCGGCACCGCCGAACAGGTAGCGGCCACTGCCGTCGCTGCTGTTGGACAGCGCCAGCATCTGCTCCTTGATCGACTTGAGCTCGTTGGCGACGGCTTTGCGGTCATCCACCGACAGCGCCGCGTTGTTGGCCTGGATCGAAAGGTCGGACACGCGCTGCAGCAGCTCGCCAGCCTGGGCCAGGGCGTTTTCCTGCAGCCCCAGGCGGTTCTGCGCGCTGCCGGCATTGGCACCGAGCTGCTTGAGCTCGGCCAGGATCCGGTCCATGCCGACGGCGGCACCGGAGGCGACCGGGTCGTCCTTGGCGGTGACAATTTTCTTGCCGGTGGCCAGCTGCTGTTCCAGATGCGAGAGCTTGCTCTGCTTGGACATCATCAGGAACACCGACTGGTCATACATCATGCTGCTGGAGATACGGTTGTTCATCGGCGCACCGCGGAAAGGATGGTCTGGAACATGGTGTCGGCGGTGGAGATCAGCTGCGAAGCGGCCTGGTAGGCCTGCTGCAGCCGGAGCATGTCCGCCGCTTCCTCGTCGAGGTTCACGCCGGAGATCGCGTCGCGGCTGGCCTGCGCGTTCTGGTTGATCACCTGCTGCGCCTGCAGCGAGTACTCGGCTGCGCGGGCGGCCGAGCCGATCTGCGTGGTCAGCCCGCCGAGCGCGCCGTTGAGGGTGATCGTGCCGCCATTGAAGGCCTTGGCGTCTTCCACGCCGGCCAGACGCGCGGCGTTGCCGTTGTCGCTGGAACCCGGCGCGGTCTTGCCGATGGTGAAGGTGTCACCGGCGGCCGGCTTGCCGTCGAGCACGAGACTCCAGCCATTGGCGCTGATCGTCTGGCCCGGCGTGTACGGGAACGGGCCGGCGCCATCGATCATGTACTGGTTGGCATCGAGGAATTCGATGCTGGCCGGGTTGAGCAGGGCCGGGTTGGCGACATCGAGGATGTCAAGCTTGCCGAGCACGCCGGTGCCGCTGTTGGCCAGGTCCGAGGCCGCTTTCACCGGGTCGGCGGCGGCGATACGCGAAGGATCGGTGATCGCAACCGACAGGCCGTTGGTGGCCGTGGCCGTGGGCTGCAGCAGGAAGCGGTCGTTGGCCGCCGGGGTGCCACCGACCACGAACTCCACACCGTTGACCACGAACGGATCGGCCGCGGTGCCGGCGCCGGTCATCGGCACACTGACGCCGGTATCGGCGCGCGAGGCCTGCCAGCCCGTGCCGTCGAAGCGCAGCATCAGGTTCTGGCCGTCCAGAGCGGTGGTGTCGCCATAGCTGCCGGTCAGCGTGGCGCTGCCGGTGTTGCCGCTGTGGTTGGTGATTTTGGGCGGGGCCAGATTGAAGAAGTCCGTGCCCATGTCGCCATACAGATCCATGCCTTCGCGGTGGCTCTGGTTGAACGACAGGGCCATGCCCACCGCGATGCGGCCCAGCTCGCCCTGGGCCGGTGCCAGCACGCTGTCACGGAATTCCAGCAGGCCGCCAAGCTGGCCGCCCAGTGACTTGTTGCCCAGGTTCACCGTCATGCCCTGGGTCTTGATCGCCAGCTGCAGGCGCTCGGGCTGCAGCGGATCGGTCACCGTGGTGACCTTCGAGGCGGTGGTGCCCACCACCAGCGCATGACCGCCGGCGGAGAACACGTTCATGATGCCGCCGTCCTGGATCACCGCGGTGCCGCCGGTGTAACCGATCAGCTGCGAGATCAGCTGGTCACGGCGATCCAGCAGGTCCGGTGCGGCCGCCGCGGCGTTGCCGCCGATGGTGCCGTTGATCTGGGCGATCTCCGCCGCCAGCCGGTTGACCTCCTCGGCGCCGGCGATCAGGCCGTTGTTGACCTCGTTGCCCAGCGTGTCCAGGTTGGCGCTGAGCTGCTTGAAGCGCGTCACCAGGGTGGAGGCGCTTTCGAGCAGGCTGCGGCGGTCGGTGGTGCCCGAGGCGTTGGCCGACAGTCCGCTGACCGAATCGAAGAAGTT
Organism: Stenotrophomonas sp. STEN013; assembly: GCF_056760355.1. Classification (NCBI taxonomy): domain Bacteria; kingdom Pseudomonadati; phylum Pseudomonadota; class Gammaproteobacteria; order Lysobacterales; family Lysobacteraceae; genus Stenotrophomonas; species Stenotrophomonas sp. STEN013. The sequence goes on from NZ_JBRREO010000003.1 coordinate 101,319, forward strand.
GGACCACACCCCGGCGACGTTGGTGGCCGAATCGGAGAACAGTGCGTCCACCCGGTCGGCCATCGACGAGAGCTGCTTCAGCCGCGCCAGTTCACCGCTGCTGTCGAGCAGCCGCGAGATCGCCAGCTGGTCGGCGACGCGGCGGATATCGGTGATTTTCGTGCCGTTGCCCACGTCGCCATAGCCGACGTTGGAGGGATCGCGCGTGGCGAAATCCACCTTCTGCCGGCTGTAGCCGTCGGTCTTGATATTGGCCACGTTGTGGCTGACGGTAGCCAGCGCCCGCTGGAAGGCGATAAGCGCACTGGTACCGGTGGAAAGAACATTGGACATGGACGTCTATCTCAACGACGGGTGATGCCGGACAACCCGGCGTTGCTGGCAAAGGTCCGGCCCATGCGGGCGCCGGCATCGCCGATGGCGGCGACGGCACGTTCGATGGTCGGGCCGTTGGCGATGGCGGTGATCTTTGCGGCGTAGGCCGGATCGGTGGCGTACCCACCCCGTTGCAAGCCCTGTGCAAAACCGTGCACATCACTGCCGGCGCCCAGTGCGGCCTGGTAGCGCGGGTTGCTCTTCAGCAGGCGCACGTAGTCGCCAAAGCTCTCGGCCATCGAGCCGTAGGCGCGGAAACTGGCCACTTCGGTGCGGCGCTGGCCGTTGACATACTCGTGGGTACCGGTGGTGGCACGCTCGCCGCTCCAGCCGGTGGCCTTGATGCCGAACAGGTTGTGGCTGCTGCTGCTGCCGTTGTCGCGGGCGATGTGGCGCTTGCCCCAGCCGGTTTCCAGCGCGGCCTGGGCGACCAGCGCGCGCGGGTCCACGCCCAGTTCGCGGGCGGCGCGTTGTGCGTGCGGCCAGATGCTGGCGACGAAGCCTTCCGGCGTGTGCGTGCCCAGCGAGCGCGCGGCCAGATCGGCACTGGCGCTGTCCACGGCATCGCCACGGGTGGCGGCGGTGACCTTGCTCCAGCGGTCGTTGCCCGTCGACCAGTCGGGTGCGGCGAGGGCATCGTTCTGGGTATAGGGATCGCTGCTGCCGAGCGAGGCGTGCAGGGCACGGGTATCGCGACCGGCGATCAGATCCAGCGTCTGCGCCTGTGGCGTCAGGTCGGCCGACGGCCCGGTGACGCCGGGCGCAGCCAGCGGATCGTTCTGCAGTGGAGCGGTGTTCTGCAACGGCAGTCCAGCGGCGGCCGGAGCGGCCAGCTGGTAGGCCCGTGCTGCGGCAGCCGGGGTGACGCTGGTGTCCAGCGCCGGCTTGTTGGCGGCCTCGCCACCGAGTTGACGGGCGATGACCGCCGACAGGCCCAGACCACGGCCGCGTGTCATCTGCTCGGCGATGCGCTGGTCGTACATCTCGCGGAACATCTGGTTCTCGCCCGGGAACAGCGAGTCGCCGAAGCTGGCCGCCCGCATGCTCTTGATCAGCATCTGGGCGAACTGGCCTTCCAGCTGCCGTGCGACTTTGTCGATCTTGGCCGGGTCATGGGCGAGCGCCGGATTGAGCTCCAGCGGCGAGGCGTTGATACGCATGTCAGATCACCTCGAGCTCGGCGCTCAGCGCACCGGCCTGCTTGAGGGCTTCCAGGATCGCGATCAGATCGCCCGGTGCCGCGCCCACTTCGTTGACCGCGCGCACGATCTCATCGAGCGTGGCGCCACCGTCGAAACGGAACATGCGGCTGCCCTCGTTGCTGGCGGTGATGGTCGACTGCGGCACGGCCACGGTCTGGCCGCCGCCGAAGGCGTTGGGCTGGCTGATCTGCGCCGATTCGCTGACGGTCACCGTCAAGGAGCCGTGCGCGATCGCCGCCGGGCTGACCCGGACCTGCGAGCCGATCACCACCGTGCCGGTGCGTGAATTGACCACGATGCGCGCCGGAGCGCTGCCCGGTGACAGCTCGACATTCTCGATCCGCGCCAGCATGCCGATCCGTGCGCCGGCATCGGTGGGGGCCTGCACCGCCACGGTGACGCCGTCCACCGCGCGTGCCGCGCCTTCGCCGAAGGTCGCGTTCAAGGCGTTGACCATGCGCGAAACGGTGGTGAAATCGTTCTGGTGCAGGTTCAAGGTGATCTCACCGCTGGCCCCGAACACATCGGGCACCGCGCGTTCGACGGTGGCGCCGTTGGGAATGCGACCGACGCTGGGAATATTCACCGACATGCGCGAGCCATCCTTGCCCTGCGCACCGAAGCCGCCGACCACCAGATTGCCCTGGGCGATGGCGTAGACCTGGCCATCGGCGCCTTTGAGCGGCGCCATCAGCAGCGAGCCGCCGCGCAGTGACACCGCGTTGCCGATCGAGGAGACGGTGATGTCGATGGTCTGGCCGGGCTTGGAGAACGGCGGCAGTTCGGCGTGGATCGCCACGGCGGCCACGTTCTTCAGCTGCGGGTTGACGTTGGCCGGGACGTTGACGCCCAGCTCGCCGAGCAGGTTCTTCAGGCTCTGCACGGTAAACGGCGCCTGGCTGGTGCGGTCACCGCTGCCATCCAGACCGACCACCAGGCCGTAGCCGACCAGCGCATTGCCGCGCACCCCGCCGACCTGGGCCAGGTCTTTGATGCGTTCGGCCTGGGCGGGCAGGGCAACGCCCAGTACCAGCAGGCACAGCGCGGCGCGGCGAAGAAGGGGAGAGAGATTCATGGCCATGCTCAGAACGGCGCCAGCGCCGAGTTGAAGAAGCGTCCCAGCCAGCCGATCGCATTGGACTGCGCCACGGCGCCGCGACCGCCGTAGACGATGCGCGCATCGGCCACCCGGCTGGAGGAGATGGTGTTGTCCGGGGTGATATCCGCCGAGCGCACCACGCCCTGGATCTGCACCAACTCATCGCCCTGGTTGAGCCGCAGGTTCTTCTGCCCCTGCACGACCAGATTGCCGTTGGGCAGGCGCTGGATCACGGTGACGGTGACATTGCCCTGCAGGCGGTTGCTCTGCGCGCTGTTGCCCTTGCCACCGAAGTCGCGCTCGGCCGCGGCCGAGGCACCGAGGATGTCCTTGCCGCCCAGCGTGACCGGCGCGCCGAACAGGGTCGGCGTGCCGATATCCACGTTGGACTGCTTGCTGATCGCGGTGCTGGCGGTGGTGGTGGCGGTGGTGTTCTCGATCAGGGTGATGGTGAGCAGGTCGCCGACATCACGCGCCCGGCGATCACCGTAGAGATTCAGTCCCGGGCCGGCGGCATAGATCGCGCCGGCGGTGGGTTCGGCCGACGGCGCGATGACCGGCTGGATCGGCGCCATCGGTGCGTACGGGCGCACGTCGCCGGCCAGCGTGCAGCCACCCAGCAGGGTGGTGGCGACGAGGGCGACGGAAAGATGACGCGTCAAGGCGATGCGGTTCATGGCGGGATTCCTGGGCGGCTCAGACGTTGTTGTTGAGGTAGCCGAGCATCGAGTCGGTGGTGGAGATCGCCTTGGCATTCATCTCGTAGGCGCGCTGGGTCTCGATCATCGACACCAGCTCCTCGACCACGTTGACGTTGCTGCCTTCCAGCGCGCCCTGGACCACGCTGCCCAGGCCGTTGAGACCGGGCGTACCGTTCTGGGCCGGGCCGGAGGCGGTGGTTTCCAGATACAGGTTCTCGCCCTTGGACTGCAGGCCGGCCGGATTGATGAAGTCGGTCAGGGTCAGCGAACCGATCTCGACCGAGGCCGCTTCGCCGGCCATCTGCACGCTGATGGTGCCGTCGCTGCCGATGGTCATCGACTGCGCGCCTTCAGGAATCTGGATGCCCGGCTGCACGGCATAGCCGCTGTTGGTGACCAGCTCGCCCTGGGCGTTGACCTGGAAGCTGCCATCGCGGGTATAGGCCGAGGTGCCATCGGGCATCATCACTTCGAAGAAACCGCGGCCATTGACCATCACATCCATCGCGCGGCCGGTCTGCTGCTGGCTGCCCTGTTCGAAGTGCTTGGAGGTGGACACCACGCGCACGCCGGTACCCAGCTGCAGGCCGGTCGGTAGCTGCGTCTGCGCCGAGGAAGCGCCGCCGGGCTGACGCACCTGCTGGTACAGCAGGTCCTCGAAGCTGGCGCGGTCGCGCTTGAATCCGGTGGTATTGGTGTTGGCCAGATTGTTCGAGACAACGGACATGCGCGTCTGCTGCGCGTCCAGGCCGGTCTTGGCGACCCACAATGCCTGATTCATGGTGCGATTCCTCTGCTGGTTCTGTTGGCCGGGTTGGCCCTTGCCCAGAGTCAATGCACGGCGCGTGCCAGAAACGGTGCCGGAATGCCGGCGTAGGCCTTCCCCCGGTGCCCGACGGCGGTATGCACACTGCCGGGCACGCCCGGTGACGGGCCCCGGCGCAATAAAAAATCCGCGGGCCACCGGGGCCCGCGGATTTCGGATTCACGGCAGGGGAGCGGGCGCTCAGCCGTTCAGACGCAGCAGGCTGTTGGCACTGCGTGCGTTCTCGTCACCGTGCTTGATCACCTTGACCTGCATTTCGAACTGGCGCTGCAGCTGGATCATCTGCACCAGCGCTCCGGCCGCATCGACGTTGCTGGCTTCGAGCATGCCGCTGTCCACCGCTTTTCCCGTGGCGGCGGTGAAGGGCTGCTGCGGGTCGGTATTGCGCATCAGCCCGTCCAGCCCGCGCGTCAGCCGGTCGTCGGCGGCGTTGACCACCCGCAGCCGGCCGATCATCGCCATCGTCTGCGGGCCTTCACCCTGCGGAATGATCGACAGCGTGCCGTCATTGCCGATTTCGATGGCCTGGTAGGGCGGTATCGCCAGCGGATTGCCGTTGTCATCGAGCACGGCATTGCCTTCGGCGGTGACCAGCTGGCCGTTGGGCGTCAGCGACAGTGCGCCGGCGCGGGTATAGGCCTCGCTGCCATCGCCGGCCTGCACCGCCAGCCAGTTGCCCGGCTGCAGTGACAGATCCAGCGCGTTGCCGGTGACCTGCTGGGCGCCAACGCGGCGGTTGAAGCCGGCGTCGACATGCAGCGCATCGATCCGCGATGGATGCCCGGGCCCCTGGATGCGGAAGGCCTCGGTGTTGGCCAGCGCCTCCTTGAAGCCGGGGGTGTCGGCATTGGCCAGGTTGTGGGACACCGTGCCCTGCGCCTGCAGTGAAGCGCGGGCGCCGGTCATGGCAACGTAGAGTGCCTTGTCCATCAGTGGAGTTCCGTCTGCGGGTCAGGGGTGGGCATCAACGGATGTTGATCATGGCCTGGGTGATCTGGTCCTGGGTGGAAAGCATCTGCGAGTTGGCCTGGAAGTTGCGCTGCGCGGTGATCATGTTGACCAGCTGCTCGGTCAGATCCACCGTGGAGGCTTCCAGCGAGCCGGCCTGGATCTGGCCGAAGTCCGAGCTGTCCGGGGCACCGGTGCGCGGCGTGCCCGAGGTGTAGGTCTCGGTCCACAGATTGTTGCCGTCGCTCTTCAGGCCCTGCGGATTGTTGAAGTTGGTCAGAGCCACCTGGCCCAGGCCGACGTCCACACCGTTGGAGTAGCGTGCATAGACCACGCCCTCTTCGGAGATGCTCACCTCGTTGAGCTTGCCGGAGGCATAGCCGTCCTGGGCGGTGTTGCGCAGCGAGAACTTCTCGCCGTACTGGGTGGAGCCGGTGATATCCAGCGACATGTTCAACGAACCGGCGCCGGTGCTGGGGATGAACGGATCCATGACGATCTTGCCGTCGGCGGGCGTGGTCAGCAGGCCGCTATCGGAGAATCCCAGCGTGGTCGGCGCGCCGGCAGCCACTCCGTCAACGTAGTTGTAGACCTGCCATTCGTTCGGATTGGCGGTTTTGACGAAATACGAGGTCTGGGTATGGCTCACGCCCAGCGAGTCGTACACGGTGACGCCGCCGCTGGACTGGCTGTAGCTGTTGGAATCGGCCGGATCGAACGGGGTCACCGTCGGCGGCGTGGCATTGGCCGGCAGGGTGAAGGCCAGTTCCACGTTGCTGGTCGGGCGCGGCGGGCTGTCGGTGGCCAGCAGGCGCAGGTCGGTCAGCTGCCCGGCCTCGAAGCCGGTGCCGGCGGCGTTGGGAGCGAACACCTGCAGGCGGGCGCCCTGCGGGTTCACCACGTAGCCGCTGGCATCGGTCTGGAAATTGCCGGCGCGCGAGTACACGCGGTTGCCGTTCATCGACAGGGTGAAGAAGCCTTCGCCGGCGACCGCCAGATCCAGGCTGCGGCCGGTGGTGTCGATGTTGCCCTGCGAGAACTGCTGGGCGACGTTGGTCAAGCGTGCGCCCGAGCCCACTGCCGTGGACGACAGACCGTAGCTGGTGGAATTGAACAGGTCGGCGAACTCGGCGCGCGATTCCTTGAAGCCGGTGGTGTTGACGTTGGCGATGTTGTTCGCCGTCACGTTCAGGTTGGCGTTAGCGGCATTGATACCGGACAGCGAGATGTTGAAGCTCATCGGAATTTTCCTTCTGAAGTCGTTGGGCCGGCTCAGCTGACGCGGAGCACGTAATCGAGCGGGGCGGTGCCCAGTCCCTTGAGGTTGAGGTACAGCCCGTCGGAGCCGACGGTGACGCTCTCCACCTCGGCCTGCACATAGGTGCTCAGCTTGGATTGCACGCCGCTGGCGTCGGTGTGGTTGGCGACGATGCTGTAGCTGCCCGGCGGCATGCGCTTGCCGTCGGCATCCAGTCCGTCCCACTGGAAAGACACCTCGCCCGCGGCATTGGCCGGCACAGTGAGCTGGTTCACCTTCACGCCGTTGGCGTCGGTGATATCCACGGTGACGGTACCGGGGCCCGGCGCGGCGACCGTGCCGCTGACCATGCCGTCGGTTTCCAGTGCCAGCTGGGTGGAGGGCACCAGCACCTCGTGACCGACCAGCGCCGCACCCTTCAGGATCTGGTCGCTGGACAGCTGCTGCTGGAAGCCGTTGACCGAGGTGTTGAGGTCGTTGATGCCCTGCACGGTGGACAGCTGCGCCATCTGCGCGACCATCTGGCTGTTGTCCATCGGCTTGAGCGGGTCCTGATGCTGCAGCTGGGTGGTCATCAGGCGCATGAAGTCGGCCTGGTCCAGTGCATCATTCTTTTTCTTGGCCTGCGGGGTGTTGGCGGTGAGGCCAAGGGCGCCGTACAGGTCGGTGTTGACGGTACTCATGGGTAATGTGTCCTGGAGGCGGCGCGTCAGCGGCCCATGGTCAAGGTGGCCAATGCCAGTTCCTTGGCGGTGTTGAGCATTTCCACGCCGGCCTGGTAATTGCGCGAGGTCGAAATGAGGTTGACCATCTGCGCCACCGGATCGATATCCGGCGCGTAGACATAGCCTTCGCCATCGGCCAGCGGGTGGTTGGGCTCGTAGCGCTTGATCGGCGCGGCCTGGCTTTGTGTCACTTCCTTGACCTGCACGCCGGTGAGGTTGCGGTCCTCACGGCTGGTCACGGCCTGGAAGATCGGCTCCAGCGGCTTGTAGACCGCTTCAGGCGAGCCGGCGATCGAGTCGGCGTTGGACAGGTTCGAGGCGATGGTGCTCATGCGCACCGACTGCGCCTGCAGCGCGGAGCCGGCGATATCGAAAATCGGCAGGTTGCTCATGGCGATACTCCTTATTGACCGGTGATCGCAGTGAGCATGGAGCGCACCTTGGATTCGACGAAGCTCAGCGAGGCGCGGTATTCCAGCGCGGCGCGGCCATAGGCGGCGCGTTCGGCATCCGGGTCCACGGTGTTGCCGTCGAGGCTGGGCTGATTTGCTTCGCGCAGGATCTGGAACGGATTCAGGCCGTCGCCACCGATCCGGTAATGCTGCTCGGCGGTGGTGGTCAGCAGGCCGTTGCCGGTACCGCCCTGGGCCTGGCGCAGGGCGGCATCAAAATCGAGATCGCGGGCCTTGTAGCCCGGCGTGTCGGCATTGGCCAGATTGCCGGCGATCAGTTTCATGCGCTGCTCGCGCAACGGCATGGCCTGGGCGTGAACCCCCAGGTAGTTGGAAATCAGGTTGGGCATGACAAGCCTCCCGCGGACGATGTGCGGGAAGCTGCAAGTGGTGTGCCAGACAGGGCGCGATGGCGCCTGGGGCGGCCTCAGGCCGCAGCGGCCACCTGGCGCAGGCGGTGCAGGACGAAGTCGGCGAGCTCGTGCGGGCTGTACTTGGCCACGAAGGCGTTGGCGCCGACCCGTTCGACCATGGCGTTGTTGAACACGCCCGACAGGGAGGTGTGCAGCAGCACGTAGAGCCCGGCCAGGCCCGGGTGGCGGCGGATTTCCGTCGTCAGGGTGTAGCCGTCCATGGCGGGCATCTCGATGTCGGAGATCACCATGGCGTAGCGTTCGGCCGGGTTCTCGCCGCCGGCATGGATCTGCAGCAGGTGGTCCAGCGCCTGCTTGCCATCGGAGAGCAGGGTGGCGGTGACGCCGAGCTGGTCGAGCACATTGCGGATCTGCTGGCGTGCCACCCGCGAGTCGTCGACCACCAGCACCTGCATCGGTGGCGCGCCGGCGGGCAGGGCCATGGACGGGTCCAGCACCGCCTCGTCGCGGATCTGGGCGATATCGGCCAGCACACTTTCCACGTCGATGACCTGGATCAGCTCGCCCTGGAAGCGGGTGACCGCGGTCAGGTAGCTGGATTCGGCGCCCAGCTCGGGCGGCGGCTGGATGTCCTCCACCGCGATATTGACGATCCGTTCGACCCCGCTGACCAGAAAGCCCTGCACCGAGCGGTTGAATTCGGTGACCACCAGATAGCCCGGCGAGGTGTCGGCCTCGGGTTCACGCTCGGGATGGCCGATGGCCAGTCCCAGATCCAGCACCGGTACCGAGCGGCCACGCACGTCGGCGACACCCGCAAACTGGGCCGGCAGCCCGGGGACCTGGAACAGCGCCGGGCGCCGCAACACTTCCTGGACCTTGAATACGTTCACGCCAAAAAGCTGACGGCCGCCAAGGCGGAACAGCAACAGCGCGAGCCGGTTGTGGCCGGCCAGGCGCGTGCGTTGGTCGATGCGATTGAGCAGATCATGTGACATGCAAGCGGTATCGGCGCCTGCGTGGAGGACTTGAGAGGGGGTTTTGGCACGCCGCTTGCAGCGATGTGGGCACTATCTGTTGCCGGAGGTTGCATGCGTCTGTCTGTCTTGCTGGGCCTGGTCCTGGCCATGCCGGTGGTGGCGGCCGATTTCCAGCCGGTGACCTCGATCAGGACGGCGGCCCTGTCCACGCTGGACCCGACCACCGAGGGCGAGGCGATCGTCGATGCTGGGCTGCGCCTGCCGGCGTGCCCGCAGAGCCTGCAGGCACGTGCCACCGGTACCAGCACCGTGGAGGTGAGCTGTCCGCAGGCCGGCGGCTGGCGCCTGTTCGTTCCGGTAAAGATCCGGCGCGAGCAGGATGTGCTGGTGCTCGGGCGTGGGGTGGCCGCTGGAGAAACCCTGTCGGCAGCCGATATCACCACTGTGCGCCGCGACACCGCGCGGATCGCCGGCGCGGTGATCTCCGATCCGCAGCTGGCGGTGGGACGGGTGGCGCGGCGCACGCTGGCTGCCGGCAGCCTGCTCTCGGCCAGTGATCTGGTCGCGCAGCGGCTGGTCCGTCGTGGCGACAGTGTGGCGCTGGTTTCCCGCCGGGGCGGCATCGAAGTGCGGATGGCCGGACGGGCGCTGGGCGATGCCGGCGAACAGGAGCGGGTGTCGGTGGAGAACCTGTCCTCACGCAAAATAGTACAAGGTGTGGTGGGCCCCGGCGGCGACGTTGTGGTTTCGCGATAAATTTCCTAAAGAAGACCGGCCCGCCGCCGTTAACGTATTCGAACCGAATCAGGATCATCGTCACATGAGCCAGAAAATCGACGGCGGTATTGCAGCAAGCGCCCAGCTGCGCCCAGTCACCGTCCTTGCCAAAGCCGCCCCGGCCGGCGACACCGCCGCGCGCCCGGTTGAAGCGGTCGACAGCCTGCGCCTGACCGGCGAGGCCACAAATCTGCAGGCCATGCAGCGCGAACTGTCGACTGCCCCGGCGATCGACAGCGGCCGCGTACAGGCCGTGCGTGAGGCATTGGAAAACGGCAGCTACCGGATCAATCCCGAGGCCATTGCCCAGCGCATGCTGGACATGGACCAGCAGCTGCGCGGATGAAGCTGGCAATGGGCAATCCGCTGCAGCAGCTGAGCGACGCGCTCGATGGCGAACGCCAGGCGCTGGTTGACCACGATGTGCCGGCACTGATCGCCGCTACCGGTCGCAAACTCGAGGCCCTGCGTGTGCTGGAAGCCCAGCCGCCGCTGGAACATGCCGCGCTGCTGCAGGAACTGGCGGAGCGCAACCGGGCCAATGGGGCTCTGCTGGCCCGGCGCCGGCGTGAGGTCAACTGGGCCCTGCGCCAGCTCGGCCGCAGTGAAACCGCCTCGGCCTACGATGCGAAGGGGCAGTCCCAGCTGCTGCACACCCGCAAGCCGCTGGCGGTGGCCTGAGGCCTGTCCGCGCCCGTTCAGCGGGCGCGCCTGAACCGGTACCGGGCAAACGTATATATTGATCAGCCGTTTCCCCTGATCCTGCGGCCCGTGTCCACTCCCGATTTCGCTTCGCTGTTCCCGTTGCCCTCCGCCGATGTGCTGCGCGCCCTGGGCGAACGCATGCGTGAAGGTCTGCTCCTGTTCGACGGCAAGGGCAATACCTCGCTGGTCAACCGTGCCGCGCGCCAGATGCTGGACGCCGAGCAGAGCCCGGTCCTGGCGCTCGGCGCGAAACTCGCGCGTTTCCTGCCGCCGGCCGCCATGCCGCAGGCCAAGGAGAGCGGCAGCTGGAGCGGCAGTCTGCCGCTTGGCGAGCGGGTGGTGATCCTCCAGCTCTACCATCAGCCGGGCGAAGGGCGCGACGTCTACCTGGCGCTGTTCCGCAATCTCGAAGGGCAGGAAGACTACGAGCGTGAGCTGCAGCAGCGCCACGCCGAGTTGCGCCAGGCCTACCTGCGACTGAACGGGACCCAGGAAAAGCTCCTGCAGTCGGAAAAGATGGCGTCCATCGGCCAGTTGGCCGCCGGTGTCGCCCACGAGATCAACAATCCCATCGGCTATGTCCACTCCAACCTGGGCAGCCTGCAGGAATACCTGCGCAGCCTGTTCACGGTCATCGAGGCCTATGAGCGCGCCCTGCGCGCCCCGGACCCGAAGGCTTCGATCCCGGAGATCGACGATATCCGCAGCCGGCTGGATATCGATTTCATCAGTCGCGACCTGCCGCAGCTGATGGCCGAATCACGCGAGGGCATCGAGCGGGTGACCCGCATCGTGCGTGACCTGAAGGACTTCTCCTATTCCGGGCGCGACGAGTCCTGGAAGCTGGCCGACCTGCACGCCGGGCTCGAATCGACGATCAACATCATCTGGAACGAACTCAAGTACAAGGTCACGCTCGAGCGCCAATACGGCGAGCTGCCGATGGTGGAATGCCTGCCCTCGGAGTTGAACCAGGTCTACATGAACATGCTGCTCAATGCCGGACATGCAGTGGCCGAACGCGGCCATATCGTGGTCAGCAGCGGCGTGAGCGGTGATGAGGTGTGGGTGGAGTTCAAGGACAACGGCGCCGGTATTTCCCCCGAGCTGCGCCAGCGCATTTTCGATCCGTTCTTCACCACCAAGCCGGTCGGCAGTGGCACCGGGCTGGGGCTATCGATTTCCTACGGCATCATCAACAAGCATCACGGCCGCATCGACCTGGACAGCACCGTCGGTGAAGGTTCGCGCTTCCGCATCATTCTGCCGATCCGTCAGCCCAAGGGCTGACGGCGGCACTCACAGCGGGACGCCGCCGCGTTTTTCATCGTGGGTACGGAACGCCTGGCGGATGTGCTCGCGCAGCTCGTCGTCATCCCACGGTTTGGTCAGGAAACGGTAGATCGCGCCACGGTTGATCGCATCGGTCACGGTGGCCAGATCGGTGTAGCCGGAGAGCACCAGGCGGATGGTGTCCGGGTAGAGCATCTTCACCCGGCCCAGGAACTCGGTGCCGCTCATGTCGGACATGCGCTGGTCGGACAGGATCACCTGCACATCGTTGATCGCCAGCAGGTCGAAGGCATCACGCACGTTGCCGGCCGCCAGGATGCGGTAACCGTCGCGGCGGAACAGGCGCACCAGTGAGCGCAGCACGTTCTCCTCGTCATCCAGCAACAGCAGGGTGCGATCAGGGCGTGTTTCGGCAAAGGCTTCCGGGCGCAGGTAGCGCCGGCGCAAAGTCATGCCGGCGGCATCGGCCGACATCGGCTCGCCAAACAGGTAGCCCTGGAACACGTCGCAGTCGTTGCGCCGCAGGAAGCCCAGCTGCGCCTGTGATTCGACGCCATTGGCGATCACGGTCATGCCCAGCTGGTGGCCCATCGCGATGATCGCGCGACTGATCGCTGCTTCGCGATTGGCCGCCGGCGCGCTCTTGATGAAGCTGCGGTCGATCTTCAGCTTGTCGACCGGGTAGCGGACCAGCGCACTGAGGCTGGAGTCGCCGGTGCCGAAGTTGTCCAGGCTCAGGCTGATGCCTTCGTTGCGCAGGTTGGCCAGCGTCTCATGGACGAAGTTCACATTGTTGGTCAGCGCGCTTTCGTTGATTTCCAGCGTCAACATGCGCGGCGGCACGCCGGTGGTCTGCAGCATTCCCATGACTTCGGCGAAAAAGTTGGGGCGCAACAGTTGCAGGGTGGAGACGTTGATCGCCACGCTGAAATCGTCGAATCCCTGGTCGCGCCAGACTCGTGCCTGGCGCAGCGCGACCTCCAGCACCCACGAGCCGATCTGGACGATGATGCCCAGACGCTCGGCGGTACGCATGAAGCGTTCCGGGACGAGCATTCCCAGCGTCGGCGATTGCCAGCGCAGCAGTGCCTCCATGCCGACCACATGGCCATCGCGGGCACTGACCAGCGGCTGGTAGCGCAGGCGCAATTCGCCGTTGTCGATCGCATCGACCAGTTGCCTTGAGATGATGCTTTCGCTGTGCGCGCTGCTGGGCTTGTGCAGCACGTACAGGTGCACCGAGTTGCCACCTTCGCGACCGGCCTGATGCAGTGCGTCCTCGGCCAGATCCAGCAGTCTGCTGGGCCGTGTGGCGTGCTCCGGGCACAGGCTAACGCCGATCTTCGCGGTCAGAAACAGCGTGTACGGCAGCACCGACAGCGGCAGCTCCATCTGCTGGCGCAGCGATTCGGCCATCTCCTCGGGAAGCGGTTCACCCGGCAGGCGCGGAATTGCGATCAGGAACTCGTCGCTGCCATGGCGCCACAGCCGGCCTCGTCCCTGCAGATGCGTACGCAGGCGCTCGGCGATCAATTCCAGCGCCTGGTCGCCGACTTCCGCACTCATGTTCTCGTTTACCGAGGCGAAATGATCGATATCCAGGTGCATCACCACCAGCGGTGTGCCACCGCTGGCGGCCTCGTTGACCAGCGCGGCGAACTCCGGATTGCCTGCGCCAAGCCGGGCGGTCTGCGTTTCCGTAAAAGGCGGCGTGGAGAGGGGGGAAGGCCACATGGTTCAGAGTCCAGCTGCCGCTTCGAGCGGTTGCGATGCGCGGATGGGGAGGTACAGGTCGATGCACGTGCCTTCGCCCGGTGCGGTGATGATCTCCAGCTTGCCGCCGGCGCTCTGCGCGCGCTCGCGCATCACGATCAGGCCCAGGCCGCGCGGACCGTCGGGATCGAAACCCTCGCCATCATCGATAACCCGCAGATGCAGCTGGCCGTTGTCGGCCTCGTTCAATCGCAGCTGGACCTGACTTGCCTGCGCATGACGCAAGGCATTGGTCAGGCTTTCCTGCGCGATGCGGAAGCAGGCCTGCTCGATCGCATTGTCCGGGCGCTGGGACAATTCGCCGATCTCCATCTGCAGCTCCACCGGCGAGGCCCGGAAAAGCTGCCCTGCCTGCCAGCGCACCGCGGCCTGCAGGCCCAGCGCGTCAAGTTGCGGGGGGCGAAGCAGCATCGACAGGTTGCGCAGCCGGGTCACGGTGCTGTCGACCAGCTCGATGATCTGGCCGATATCTTCATTGCGGCGCGTGGCATCCAGCTCGTGCATCGCGGCATGCGCGGCGAGTTTGATCGCGGTGATGGACTGGCCGATATCGTCGTGCAGGTCGCGCGAAATAGCCCTGCGCTCGTCCTCCTGCACCGAAAACAGGCGTCCGGCCAGCGCCTGCAGTTCCCGGTTGCTGGTTTCCAGCGCGGCGCGGTGGGACTCCAGTTCGGTGAGGTCGCGGATGACCAGCAGTCGGCAGTCGCGTCCGCCGTAGCGTACGTCTCCCACTGACAAGGCTGCCAGGAAGTGGCTGCCATCCTGGCGCTGCATGCTGGGAATCAGCGGCGGCAGGCGGTCAAGATACCGGCGTGGCAGATTCAGATAGTCGCGTACCCGGGCAAGGTCATCGCCGGTGACGAGCGACTGCAGCGGGGTGCCGAGCATCTGCTCGGCGGCGTAGCCGAATTGCGCGGCGCCGAGCGGGTTGATGTACAGCACCTGGTCCTCGGAAAGGATCACGACGCCGTCAGGAAGGACGCGCACCAGCTCGCGGAACTGCTCCTCGCGCTCCTTCAGCAGCTGGCGCGAATGCTCGCGCTCGCTGACATCCTGCAAGGTTCCATGGATCACGCCCGGCGCCGCCCCGGTTTGAACCGGGGCCAGGCGCGCGCGCAGGTGGATGGTCAGTAAGCGTCCGTCCATCGCCCGCACACGCAACAGCAGGTCCAGCTGGGCCGCGCTGCCTTTGACGATGGCGTCAATGCTCTGCAACAGCTCGCTTGCGTCGTTTTCACCGATCCGGAACGCATCGCCGATCGGTTGCCATGTCGGTGAGGGGCCCGGACGCCGCGCCAGCAGCAGGCACGCTTCATCCGACAGGCGGATCTGTGCCTTGACCGGATCGATCTCCAGTGCGCCGATGCGTGCGATGGATTGGACCTCGCGCATCCGGTTCAGGGCGGTATCGAGTTGCCGCCGGGTGGCGACCTCGGCACTGCGATCAATCATGTTGACCAGCCGCGCCGCGCGCCCGTCGAGGGTGAGGCGGCTTCCCCACAGTTCCGCCGGATGAATGCTGCCGTCGCGTCGCTGCAGGTTGGTCGACAGGTGCTGCTCACTGTCAGGCCGGGCGACAATGCGGGCCATATGGCGACGCAGCAGTTCTTCCGAACCTGGCGGAATCAGCTGCCCGATCGTCATCCCGCCGAGCTCCTGGCGGCTCCAGCCCAGCAGCGCTTCGGCCGCGGGATTGGCATCACGGATCGTCCAGGTGGCCAAGTCATAGACCAGCATCGCGCCGGCGTTGCATTCGAAACGCTGCCGGTACTCCGTCAATTCATGTGCCAGCCGCTCCTGCTCGTACGCCAGCTGCGCCTGGCAGCGCTGCCACCTGCGGGTCAGCACCAGCGCGCAGGCGAAAAGGAGGGTGACGCAGATCACAGTTGTGATGGCTGCCGCGGGTATGGACAACGCGACCGTCAGCCAGGGAGCAACGCAACCGGCCAGCCCGATCAGCAGCAAGAGGGCGACACCTGGGTAAAAATTCGTCGTCAACTTCTTCAACAGCAAGCCAGCGTAAGACGGCGAAGGCGGAAGCGGGGGCTGGCCTGTCTCCATTGTTCCTGATGGGTCGGGGACGGAAAGTCGGTCTCCATCTTACCTGCTTGCCAAAAGTGGACGCGACGGGCTGCTCAATTTTCCGGCGTGCCGGCCGTTATTCGATTAATTCCAACAAAGAGTGGAGCGGTACGGCGTGGATCAGGGTGCGATTTTCAGTCTGTTGAAGCACCACCTGGGCACGGCCGCCGACTTGCCGCATGTCGACAGGGTTGCAATGGGCATGACCGGCGCCTGCGGCAGCAGCCAGCGCCAACGGGTGCTTGAGACGGAGCTGGAGATTCAGCGGGCCCAGCTGAAACAGGCCCAGCGGGCCGCCGGGATGGGCGGTTGGGTCTGGGAAAACGAGGCTGGCGGCTGCATGCGCTGGTCTGATGCGTTCTATGCCGTCACTACGCTGCAGGCGGGTTCGTTGCCGGCAGATCGCCGCTGGATGCGGGTGCTGGGCCGGGGAGGGCGCAGGCAGGTGCTCTCCGCCTGGCGCCGGGTTCAGCGGGAGGGCAACGAATACACCTTCGATATGAGTCACCGTGCTGGCGATGGCCTCACCTTGCAGTTGCGTGTCTGGATGCAGCCGCATCTGGATCCAAATGGCAGCGTCCAGCGGGTGATCGGCCAGATCCACAATGTCTCCGCACAGCGGCAGACCGATGCGCTGATCCGCTGGCGGACCGAGCTGCTCAATCGCGTTTCCGCACTGGGCCGGATCGGCGCCTGCGAGATCGAGGTGGGCAGCCGCAGCATGCTGTGGACCGAGGAGTGCTACCGCATCCACGGCTTGCGCAAGGAGCAGATCAGCCTGGATCAGGCGCTGTCCCTGTATACGCAGGATTCGCAGGACAGCTTCTGTGCGGCCCTGGATCGCATTGCTGCGGGGGGTCTTCCCGAGCAGTTGGAACTGTGTTTCTACCGGCATTCGGGCCAGCGGGTGTGGGTGCAGGTGCTTGTCGAACTGGACCAGCGCGAAGGCTTGCCCGAGCGGTTTGTGGTGTTGTTCCGCGACATCACCCGCGAGCGAGAGGCCAATGAGCGCATCGAGCTCCTGGCGCACTACGACCTGCTGACCGGACTCCCCAACAGGATGCTGCTGCGCGAGCAGGCGATCGAGGCGATGGAGGAGGCGCGTAAGCGCGGCGCGACGCTGGCGATGCTGTTCATCGACCTGGATGGCTTCAAGGCCATCAACGACACTTTCGGTCACGCCACCGGCGACAGCTTGCTCAAGGCGGCCGCCGCACGCTTCCACCAGAACCTCAGCAATGCGGATCTGTTCGCGCGCTTCAGTGGCGATGAGTTCATCGTGATCCTGCGCAATCTCAGTCAGCCCGAGGATGCCGGGCTGGTCGCCCGCAAGCTGATCGCTTCGCTTGCCGAGCCGCTGTATCGCGGCGACAGCGCGCTGAAGGTCGGCGCGAGCGTTGGCATCGCGCTGATGGACGAAACACGTCAGGATTTCGACACCCTGTTGCGCGCCGCCGATGCGGCGATGTACGCCGCCAAGAGCGCCGGACGCAACACCTACCAGTACTACAGCCAGGATGCGCTGGCGCGTACCCAGCGCCGCCTTGAGGT
The DNA here is from genome assembly GCF_056760355.1 of Stenotrophomonas sp. STEN013. NCBI lineage: Bacteria > Pseudomonadati > Pseudomonadota > Gammaproteobacteria > Lysobacterales > Lysobacteraceae > Stenotrophomonas > Stenotrophomonas sp. STEN013. The sequence continues at coordinate 118,440 of NZ_JBRREO010000003.1, forward strand.
CGAGCACGCGCTGCACGGTGCGGTGGATCGCGAGGAGTTCTCGCTGGTCTACCAGCCGCTGGTACACGCCGATTCCTCGCAGCCTCCTTCAATCGAGGCGCTGGTGCGCTGGGAGCATCCCCGGATCGGGGTCTGCGGACCGGCCGAGTTCATTCCGATCGCCGAGAAATGCGGTGAAATCAACCAGATCGGCGAATGGGTGCTGGACGAAGCCTGCCGGCAGGCCGCTGTCTGGCGACAGGCCGGGCTGGCGTTTGAGCGTATCGCCGTGAATATTTCCGCGGTGCAGCTGCGTGAGCGGGGCTTCGCCGAGCGTGTGATCCAGACCTGTCGCCGCCACAACTGGCCGCCGCATCAACTTGAGCTGGAGCTCACCGAGTCGGCGCTGATCCGCGACACGGATGCGCTGCGCCAATGCTTCGAGATATTCGAAACCAATGGCGTACCGCTGGCGGTGGATGACTTCGGTACCGGTTTCTCGAATCTGCACTACCTCAACCGGTTTCCCGTGCAGCGTCTGAAAATCGACCGCAGTTTCGTCCAGGAAATGCTGCACGATGCCGGGACGGCCGAAGTCACCCAGGCAATCGTGCAGCTGGGCCACGCGCTGGGCATGCAGGTGGTCGCCGAAGGCGTGGAGACGGTACAGGAAGAGTTGATGCTGCGTGCCCAGGGCTGCGATGAGATGCAGGGCTACCTGTTCTCGCGGCCGCTGCCGCCGCGCCAGATGGCGCAATGGCTCAAGGCCAGGGTGTAGGGCGCTCACGCGGCGCAGGGTCGGGCCGGGCAGGCCGGCGAATCCTCCAGATCAAACAGTTCCAGCACAAGGGCGCACCTGATGCGCCCTTGTGCTGTTTGCGCATCTCCGGGCGCTTTGGCCTGCAAGCAGCGCGACCGGTTTGAACCGGGCGCGAGTGTTGGGTCGCCGCCAGAACCTGCCATTGCGCGCCACGCCAGCGCAGGGATGTGCCGGGACCGGGCGGACGCCGGCGATCTATCCGCTTCGCCGGGGTATGACCGGGCGCAGCGTCATGAAGATGACAGGCACCCGATACGCCGTTGCTTCCGCTGCCTTACCCGCCCGCAGTGGCGCCACCTTCGACCATGCCTGCGGCATTCGATGTGCTCCGGCGCGGCGGCTGTCCGCTGCCTTTATGCGTTGCCGTAGCAGCCGTTTGCAGTCCAAGGCATATGCCTGATTGCAAAAAGAAAAGCCCCGGACATGCCGGGGCTTTTCCATCAACCAAGGGGGTATCAGAACAGTTCGACCGTTCCTGCGCCCATGCTCTGCTGGCTCACGGGCTTGTGCGGCGGGCGCTCCCATTCGTTGCGCATCTCGCGCAGGCGGCTGCCGGTGCGCTGCAGGGCGGTTACCAGCTCATCGTCGAAGACCCCGCCGTTCCGGTGCAGCAGCTCCTGCAGGGCCAGGGCTTCGCGGTTGATGGCACCTAGGCGGTCCAGATGCGTGTGGGCGCCACCCAAGGCCTGGGTGGCGATGTCCTCGAACTGCAGGGCGCGCACGGCTTCGGCAACACTGCTGTCGATGGCACGGCCGCAGTCGGAGATCTCGCGCATGCCATCGCCCAGCGATGCATTGATGGCGGCCACGTTCTCCAGCATCGCCGCGGCCTCATGGCGCGCTTCGCGGGAGCGGTCCATGTCGCGCGAGGCCATGTGCGAGACGGTCTCGCGCACCTTGGCGATGGCGTCCTTGGAGCTGTGGGCCAGCTTGCGGATCTGCTCGTTGAAGGTGGTGGAGCGCTCGGACAGGTTGCGCACCTCGTCAGCGACCACCGCAAAGCCGCGTCCGGCCTCGCCGGCACGTGCCGCCTCGATCGCCGCGTTCAGCGCCAGCAGGTTGGTCTGGTCGGCGATGGATTTGACGTCTTCCAGCAGTGCGAAGATGCCATCCAGGTGCTGTGCCATCTGGTCGATGTGCTGCACGGTGTTGCTGCTCTGGCCGCTGACCTGTTCCAGCGCTTCAACCAGCTGTTCCATCTGCTGGCTGGCATGCTGGGCGAAGCGGGCCACGTCGACGCCACCGCCGCCTTCATCGCCGGCGCGGTCGACCACACGGGCCAGGGCCTGGCTCTGCTGCCGGGATTTGCGGCTCATCGAATCGAAACTGCCACCGAGTCCGGCGACCGCCTGACGGATCAGTTCGCGGGCGCGTTCGATCTCGCTGCGTGAGCCATCGATCTCGTTGCTGACGAAGCTGCGCAGTTCATTGAGCAGCTGGTCCTGTTCCTTCAGCACCTTGGCATGTTCGGGGGAGCGCTGGGCCTGTGCGTGCACAGTCCAGTACGCAAACACCAGCCAGCTCAGCACCATTGTGGTCAGGATCGCCCACACGGCTGCTGACGGCCACGCCAGGGCGGCAGCAAGCGGGAGCAGGAAGGTCAAGGCCAGCGGGGCGGCCAGGCGGATTGCAATACGTGAATACATGGACGTTCTCGGGAGAGTCACGAATGCAGTATCGGCCGCAGGCCGGGGGGCTTTAGGCCTGCAACGGACTCCCGGAACGTTTTGTGATGGCCGTAGGCGGTGGCGTGGTGCGGCGCATACGGCGCACGTCTCAGCGCAGGCGGCGTTCGATCGCCTCGACCATGGTCTTGCGCGAAATCAGGAAGTCCCAGTAGTTGCCTCCCAGTTGCCGCCACAGTACCGCCGAGCGCACGGCGGCCAGCAGCAGCGCGCGGATTTCCGAGACCACGGGGGCCTGGTTGAGATAGTGCGGATTGCCCTGGACCATGATCTTGGGCTTGAGCTGGCTGATCGTGTCCTTGTACAGCTCGCCCATGGCCAAGAGCACGTCGGGGTGGTTGCTTTCGCCGAGCTCCTGCGCCCGCACCGCGGCCCGGCGCACCCCCGCCTGCACCTTGTCCACGGTCGAGGCCTCACGTACGAAGCGGCGCTCCAGCTGCATCACCGACAACGCCAGGCGCGGCAACAATTCGTCCTTTCCCTGGTTGCGGAAATAGTCGCGCAACAGGCGCAGGCCAGGCTCCACCTGCCTGGCGCTGCCATACACCGCAGCAGGGTCGGGCGCATCGAGCCGCATGACACTGTCCATCGCCGTGCGCACGATGGCCGCTTCGGAATGGCCGGTTTCGGCGATACGGCGGACCTGCTGCAGGGCCTGGGCAATGCCGGCCAGCGCCAGTACGCGGTCGTCAAACGAAAAACTCATGGTTACCTCTCAAGGGGAAGGTGGCGCGCCCAGACGGCGCTCCAGCGGTGCATTGGTGGCGGCGATCACCGCCCCGCCCAGACATTCCATGCCGTCATAGAGCACCAGTGACTGTCCGGGGGTCACCGCCCGTTGCGGGCCTGCGAAATGCACATCCAACGTGCCGTCGTCACGCACCCGCACGGTACACGGCTCGTCCGGCTGCCGATAGCGGGTCTGTGCGGTGCATTCGAATTCCGTCGCCGGAGGCGCCCCTGAAATCCAGTGCATCGGTTCGCTGCGCAGCCAGTTCGACTGCAGATAGGCACTGTCGTGCCCCTGGTCGACGTACAGGATGTTGCGTGCCACGTCCTTGCCGACCACGAACCAGGGGGCAGCCGGCCGGCCGCGCACGCCGCCGATATTCAGCCCTTCGCGCTGGCCCAGGGTGAAATAGAAAACGCCGGGATGGGTGGCGATGACCTGGTCGTCGGGATCGCGGATCTCGCCGCGCCGCGCGGGCAGATACTGGCCCAGGAACTCGCGGAAATCGCGTTCACCGATGAAGCAGATGCCCGTGGAGTCCTTTTTGGCATGGGTCTGCAACCCGGCATCGCGGGCGATGCGACGCAGCTGGCTCTTTTCCAGGTGGCCGATCGGGAACAGGGTGGCCGCCAGTTGTTCCTGCCCCAGCTGGTGCAGGAAGTAGCTTTGATCCTTGCCGCGGTCGGCGCCGCGCAGCAGGCGCCAGCGCCCACGGTGCTGGTCCACCTGTGCGTAATGGCCGGTGGCGATCCGCTCGGCGCCGAGGTCGCGGGCCGCCGCCAGGAAGTGCTTGAACTTCACCTCCCGGTTGCACAGTACGTCCGGGTTGGGCGTCCGACCGGCCGCGTATTCGGCCAGGAAGTGCTCGAACACCCCTTCCCAGTATTCGCTGGAGAAGTCGCGGAAATGGAACGGGATACCCAGCCGTCCGCAGACGGCGACCGCATCGCGTCGATCGTCTTCAGCCCGGCAGTGGCCGCTGCCGTCGTCGGCCCAGTTCTGCATGAACAGCCCCGCGACCGGAAGCCCCTGCTGTACCAGCATCAGCGCCGCGACCGAGGAATCCACGCCGCCGGAGACGCCTACGACAATATCCGGTGTGCTCATGGGATCTGCCTCAGCAGCGACAGGGGGTGGCGTTGCCCGGCCAGCCAGTCGGCGACCGTGCGCCAGACCAGCGGGCTGCGCAGCCGTTCCATCTCGGCCTGGATGGCTTCCGGTGGCAGCCACAAGGCCTGGATGATTCCGGCATCCAGCGCCTGTGCGGCGTGATGGTGGAGCGGTTCGGCGGCAAAGGCGAACCGCAGGAAGGGCGTGCCGTCATCGGCCTGCCACTGGTAGGTACCGATGAAGGCGGTCAGCCGCACGTCCCAGCCGGTTTCTTCGCGGGTTTCGCGCACCGCCGCGTCCAGCAGGCTTTCGCCCGGTTCCAAGTGGCCGGCCGGCTGGTTCAGCAGCCGGCGACCCTGTTTTTCCTCTTCCACCAGCAGCAGTTGCCCTGCGCGGGAGACCACGGTGGCCACGGTGACATGTGGCGCCCATCGCTGGGACTGCAATGCGTTCACGCTCAGTACTCGTCCTTGGACGTCAGTTCCAGTTCAATTGCATCAGCGCTCTTGCAGGCCGCATCGATGGCGTCGCTGAGCACTTCGGCCGAGGCGTCGGCATCGATCTTGACGACGAACATGGCCATGTCCCCCTGCTTGACCCAGGCGCCGAGCTTGGATTCGTTGGAGTCTTCCAGCAGGCGGTTGCCGATCAGCGCCGGGAACTGTGGTCCCGGCGACTTGTAGCCCGGCGACCAGATTTCACGGATGTGGTGGCTGCCATAGGTTTCCACCGAGGAGCGCACGAACACCAGCTGACTGCGGTCGTTTTCCATGTCGAATACCAGTTTGTAATCGCCGTCTTCGTCGATTTCATACTTGTATTCCAGCCCGTCGAGCAGGCGGCCCACGGCGCGGTCCGGCCCGGCGGCGAACGCCGCGCCGCAAGTGCCGGTCAAGACGCCAGCCAGTGCGGCGGCCAATACGATCTGCTTCATGCTTCCCCTGCAGGAATGTGGATGACCTGCAAATTGTGCGGGGGCAGGGGGGGCGCCGTCCAATCGGGAAGGGTGAAAAGCTATAATCTGGCGATGTCCCAGAAGACCCAACACGAGAGCGAGCACGGCGTACTGGTTGCGCCGGGAAAGCCGCAGATCGCCCCGCCGCCGCAGTATCAGGTGATGCTGCTCAATGACGACTACACCCCGATGGACTTCGTGGTGGTGGTGTTGCAGAACTTTTTCTCGATGAGCCTGGACCAGGCCACCCAGGTGATGCTGCATGTCCATACCCGTGGCCGCGGCATCTGCGGGGTGTACACCCGCGAAGTAGCCGAAACCAAGGTCGCCCAGGTCAACGAGTTCTCCCGTATGAACCAGCATCCACTGCTGTGCACGATGGAGCAGGCCTGAGGCTGCTTCGCGGGCTAGAGCGGTGGAAAGGCTGATGGAGGCGTCCTGGCCATCTTCGATGAGCCAGCAGGCAGACAGGGCCGCGTAGACCGCAATCCACTGCGGCAATCGTTGTTGCGCGATGCCGGAGTCGTGGCTGACCTGGATCAGCCGTGCGTTGGAATTCCGCTCATTGGAATTCCGCTCATAGGTGGCAAATCGCAGCCCTGCGACACACAGATCCGGGTTCAGGAACAGCGGGGCGTAGTCGAAGCCGGGCTCCCCGAGCAGGCCCTTGGGGTCAATCGCCAGCCAGCCGCGGGCCCCGCCATCCAGGGCATTTCATGATGAAGGTCGCCCTGAAGTGCGATCGGGTTCCCCGGTTGCGCAAGAAGCTGGACGGCACGGGCAAGCACTGCCACAGCAGCCCATGCTGCGATACGCGAGGATGCCGCAGGGCGCTGAATCAGTGTCACAGTGGAGTCAGTGCCGGCGGTGTGCCGCTACGGCGATGCAGCTGTGCGGCGACATCGCACAGGATCACCGTGGCGTCCCGATCTGCGCCCTCCACCGGAAGATCGCGCAGCGACTTCCCGGGAACGATGTGTTCCAGCAGCATCGTCGCGCCGTCACTGGCCAGCAGGCGTATCGCGGCATAGAGCCCGAGGGTGGCCGCGGCCGGCGGTACTGCTGCAGGAGAGCGGCTGTTTCCGCATGGCGGGCGTGCCTGTTTGCGTCAGTAACGGCAGCATGCGCGCGCCGCGCGTGACAATTTGCGCTCCAACGGAGCGCAGCTGCCAGCGTTGCAGATGGTGGCTGCCCATCAGTCATTCCAGCAGAGGGGTTTCATGCTAACGCCGCTTAAACACGGCCATCCGGTAGGGTGATGAAAATTCCGCTGTCAGGCCGCATATTGTCTCCAACCGGATTCGGAGTTCCCAATGTTCAGTAAAGACCTCGAGCAGACGATTGGTCAGTGCTACAAGCGCGCTCGCGAGGCTCGTCACGAATTCATGACGGTCGAGCACCTGCTGCTCGCCTTGTTGGAAAATCCGTCGGCTCAAGCCGTGCTGAAGGCATGCGGAGCGGATCTGGACCGCCTGCACCAGGAGTTGGAGCAGGCGGTGGAAACCTCCGTGTCGCGGCTGGCCGATGACGATGGGCGTGACACCCAGCCGACCTTGGGTTTCCAGCGGGTGTTGCAGCGTGCGGTCTACCACGTGCAGTCCTCCGGCAAGAAGGAGGTCACCGGCGCCAATGTGCTGGTGGCGATCTTCGGTGAGAAGGATTCGCACGCGGTCTACTATCTCAACCAGCAGGACGTCACCCGGCTGGATATCGTCAACTACCTGTCCCATGGCGTTGCAAAAATGGGTGAGGAGGACGATTCCTCCTCTTCGATCGAGGGCGAGGGACGGAGCGAGGGGGGCGACGCCGAATCCAAGGGCGACGCGCTGACCGACTATGCCAGCAACCTCAATGAGCTGGCCCGTGCCGGGCGGATCGATCCGCTGGTCGGGCGGCGCGACGAGATCGAGCGGACCATCCAGGTGCTGTGCCGTCGCCGCAAGAACAATCCGCTGTACGTCGGAGAGGCCGGCGTGGGCAAGACCGCCATCGCCGAGGGATTGGCCAAGCGCATCGTCGATGGCGAGGTGCCGGAGGTGCTGGCCAATGCGGTGATCTACTCGCTTGACCTTGGCGCGCTGGTGGCCGGCACCAAGTATCGCGGTGACTTCGAGAAACGGCTCAAGGGCGTGATCAGCGCGTTGAAGAAGATTCCCGACGCGGTGCTGTTCATCGATGAGATCCACACGATCATCGGCGCCGGCTCGGCCTCGGGCGGCACCATGGACGCCTCCAATCTGATCAAGCCCGTACTGGCCTCGGGCGAGCTGCGGTGCATCGGCTCGACCACGTTCCAGGAATACCGCGGCATCTTCGAGAAGGACCGTGCGCTGGCGCGGCGTTTCCAGAAGATCGACATCGTCGAGCCGACCGTGGGCGAGGCGTATGAAATCCTCAAGGGGCTGCGTCCCAAATACGAGGCGCACCACAGCGTGACCTATGCCGATGATGCGCTGCAGGCCGCGGTGGATCTTTCGGTCAAGCACATCGGCGACCGTCTGTTGCCCGACAAAGCCATCGACGTCATCGACGAGGCGGGTGCGCGGCAGCGGTTGCTGCCGGAAGATCAGCGTAAACAGCGTATCGATACCGAGGAGATCGAAGCGATCATCGCCAAGATGGCACGCATTCCGGCCAAGCAGGTCAACGCCACCGACAAGGATGTGCTCAAGCACCTTGAGCGCAATCTGAAGATGGTGATCTTCGGCCAGGATCCGGCCATCGACAGCCTCGCCTCGGCGATCAAACTGTCGCGCTCCGGGCTGGGCAATCCGGACAAACCGATCGGCAACTTCCTGTTTGCCGGCCCGACCGGCGTGGGCAAGACCGAGGTCACCCGTCAGCTGGCGTTGCAGCTGGGGATCGAGCTGGTGCGCTTTGACATGTCCGAGTACATGGAGCCGCACTCGGTCAGCCGCCTGATCGGCGCGCCTCCGGGTTACGTTGGCTTCGACCAGGGCGGGCTGCTCACGGAGAAGATCGTGAAGACCCCGCATTGCGTGCTGCTGCTGGATGAGGTGGAAAAAGCCCACCCGGACATCTTCAACATCCTGCTGCAGGTCATGGATCGCGGCATTCTTACCGACACCAACGGTCGTGAAGCCAACTTCAAGAATGTGATCCTTGTGATGACCACCAACGCCGGTGCGGCACAGGCCTCCCGCCGCTCGATCGGTTTCACCAAGCAGGATCACGCGACCGATGCGATGGAGGTGATCCGCAAGAGCTTCACCCCGGAGTTCCGCAATCGCCTGGACGCGGTGGTGCAGTTCCAGCCGCTGGGCTTCGAGCACATCCTGCGGGTGGTGGACAAGTTCCTGATCGAGCTGGAGATGCTGTTGCAGGACAAGCATGTGTCGCTGTCGGCGACCCCGGCGGCCCGCGACTGGCTGGCGCAACACGGATTCGATCCGGAAATGGGGGCGCGTCCGATGAACCGGGTGATCCAGGACAGGATCAAGCGTCCGTTGGCGGACGAGCTGCTGTTCGGCAAGCTGGTTGGCGGTGGCAAGGTCAGCATCGACGTTCGCGACGGCGAGCTGGTGGTGCAAACCGAGGCCGAACCCGAACATCTGCTGCCGGCCACGGTGTAACGTCCGGCGCCTCTTTTCGGGTTTGAACAGCGGCGGCTACGGCCGCCGCTGTTGTATCCGGAGCGCTGTGGGCAAGCGGCGAAAAGCAACGCAAAAAGCCAGCGCAAGGCTGGCTTTTCAGGCATACGCCCGGCCTACCGCCTTACTTCATGCGGTAGGTGATACGGCCCTTGGTCAGGTCGTATGGCGTCATCTCGACCTTGACGCGATCGCCGGTCAGGATGCGGATGTAGTTCTTGCGCATGCGGCCGGAGATGTGGGCAATGATCTCATGCCCATTTTCCAGGCGAACGCGGAAAGTGGTGTTGGGCAACGTCTCGCTGACGGTGCCTTCGAACTCAATGGAGTCGTCTTTCGACATGTAGTCCTGTGCGGTTCTGCGGACGGCCTTTGCGGGCCTAAGGGCGGGCATTTTACGCCGTCGCGCCGAATCATGCAAAGTTTGCGTTAAGGGGCGGCAGGGCGGGCCAGCGTCGAGGCCGGAATGTCGCCGAAATATGGCGCCCACGAGCCGATCTTGCCCGGTTCATGCGCCAGACGGCGCACGTGCTGGAGGAACTCTGCCCGCCCCAGATGCGTCGCCCTCATCCTTACCAGGTGGGGGTTTTCCACCTGGGCGTCGATCAGCGGCCAGCCCCAGCGGGCCAGCGTCGCCGCCAGCGCTGCCAATGCCACCTTCGATCCGCCGCTGCGTGCGCTGAACATGCTTTCACCGAAGAACATGCGGCCGATGGCCACCCCATAGATGCCGCCGACCAACTCCTCGGCCTCGTACACCTCGACCGAATGCGCATGGCCGAGTTGATGCAGCGCGACATAGGCGTGATGCATGTCCGGGGTGATCCACGTGCCATCCTGGCCGGGGCGAGGCGCCTGCGCGCAGGCAAGCATCACCTCCGGGAAGGCTGTATCCGCCCGGATCTGCCATGGCGACGCGCGCAGGCTGCGACGGAAACGCGAGGACAGGTGGAGCTGCTTGGTATGGAACACCATGCGGGGGTCGGGTGACCACCACAACAGCGGCTGGCCATGGGAAAACCAGGGGAAGATTCCGCCGGCATAGGCGTTGAGCAGGCGCACGGGGGACAGGTCGCCGCCGACAGCAAGCAGGCCGTCGGGTTCGCGCAGCGCCAGTTCGGCGGGCGGGAACGGTGAGTCGCTCGCCTCGCCCAGCAGGTAGGGGGGGTAGCGGCTCATCCGGCATCTTCCGTGGATCTGAAGGGGCCGTGGTGCCGCAGTGCCTCTGCATAGCGGGTCACGTCCTCATGCTCCCGCAGGCACCAGTCGCGCAGCGCCTCGCGGAACCTGGGGTGGGCGATCCAGTGTCGGCTGTGCACTTCGGTCGGCAGGAAGCCACGCGCCAGTTTGTGCTCGCCCTGGGCGCCCGGTTCGAAGTGCTGCAAGCCTTCGCGCAGGCAGTACTCGATGCCCTGGTAGTAGCAGGTCTCGAAGTGCAGACCGGGCAGCGGGGCGCCACCCCAGTAGCGTCCGTAAAGGGTCTGCCCGCCGCGCAGGCACAGGGCGCCGGCAACCGGCGCCCCGTCGCGGATGGCCAGGAACAGCACCAGCTGGCGCGGCAGGTGCTCGGCCAGGTGGTGCAGGAACGGCAACGTCAGCGCCGGCGCGTTGCCGTATTCGGCAAAGGTCTGCAGGTAGAAGCGGTGCATCGCCTGCAGCTCGGCGGCGCTGGCTTCATCGCCGTGGCGGACCACGAAGGTGATTCCCGCCCGTGCCACCTTGTTGCGTTCCTGGCGGATGTTCTTGCGGTGCTTGTGATCCATCGCCGCCAGGAAGTCGTCAAATCCGTGCCAGCCGGGCTGGCGCCGCCACTGGAACTGCACATCGCGCCGTGCCAGCCAGTCTTGGCCAAACAGTGACATCTCTGCAGGCAGGTGGAAGTTGATATGTGCCGAGGAGAGCTGCGCTGCCGTGACGTGCTTGATCACGCGCTGAAGCAGGGCGCGGCGGTCATCGTCATTGCGTGCGAGCAGGCGCGGTCCGGTGACGGGCGAGTAGGGCACGCCGCCCAGCCACTTGGGGAAGTAGTCCAGCCCGCTGCGTGCGTAGGCGTTGGCCCAGGCATGGTCGAATACGAACTCGCCATGCGAGTTGTACTTCAGGTAGCCGGGAACGGCGCCGACCAGGTCTCCGTCGCGCCAAAGCGTCAGGTGCTGCGGTTGCCAGCCCCATTCCGGGCGCAGGCAGCCGTGTTGCTCCAGTCCTGCGAGAAAGGCGTGGCTGACGAAAGGATTACTGCCGTCATGCAGGCTGTTCCATTGCTCGGCCGGGATGTCGGCCAGCGAGAGCAGGGCGTGCAGCTCGAGGGGGGTGTTCATGGCCGCAGCTGCAACACATCAATCGTTGGCGGATTGAACAGGCGCAGCGGCAGGCCGATCTCGCCGACGCCACGCGTGGTGAATACGCGCACCGTGCCATGGCCGGTCTGCATCACCTGCTCGCCACGATCAAAGCCGTGGGCGCTGGGGATGACGTTGCGATACAGCCATGGAATGCGGATCTGGCCGCCATGGGTATGCCCGGCCAGCACCAGCGTCGCATCCCCGGGGCGCAACTGCATGGCGCTGTCCGGGTTGTGGGCGATCAGGATCGTGCGGCCGCGGTGCGGGCCAGGCTGACGAAGGAAGCCGGGATCATCCTTGCCGGCCCACTGGTCGCCAAGCCCGGCCCAGTGCACGCCGCGCGTATCGGTGATGACGCGGCCTTCGATGATGCGCATGCCGTGTGCCAGCAGTGCTTCACGCAAGGGTTTGTCGAGATCCCGGCCCGGCGGCTGCTGGTCGTGGTTGCCCAGCACCACATACGTGGGCACCCGCATTTGCGCCAACGGGGCAAACAGTCCGTGCAACTGTCCAGGGCGCGATTCGTAAGTCAGGTCGCCGGCGATGACCACCGCGTCGACATCCAGCGTATTCACGCGCTGGACCACCCGCTGCAGGAAAGCCCGGTCCTTGTAGACCCCTAGGTGGGTGTCGCTGAGCAGGGCAATCCGCGTATCCGCACCGGTGCCGCGCAGCTCGGTGTGGTCGACCAGGATCAGCTGCGGCTCGATGAACCGCGCCCAGGTGAATGCACCGCAGCCCAGCAGCAGGACCACCAGCACGGCGCGCTGGCCGCCGCCGCGCCAACGCCACAGCAGCCAGACGATGGCCGGGAACACCAGCCAGCTGCCGTGGAACAGCAGCTGTTTGAGCATCACCTTGTCCATGCCGGGCTGCCGGGAACGGGCCTCAGGCGTCCTGCGCGTCCAGGAAGCGCTCTGCATCCAGCGCGGCCATGCAGCCGAAGCCGGCCGAGGTGATCGCCTGGCGGTAGTGCTGGTCGGCCACGTCGCCCGCGGCAAAGACGCCTTCCACCGAGGTCATGGTGGCGTTGCCGCCCAGGCCCGAGCGGATTTCCAGATAGCCGTTGTTCATCGCCAGCTGGCCGTCGAACAGGCTGGTGTTGGGGTGATGGCCGATGGCGACGAAGAAGCCGTGGGCATCAATGTCGCGGGTGCTGCCGTCGAGCGTGGACTTCACGCGGACGCCGGTCACGCCCATCTCGTTGCCCAGCACCTCGTCCACCTGGTGGTGCCAGACGGTCTCGATCTTGCCGGCGGCGACCTTGGCGAACAGCTTGTCCTGCATGATCTTTTCCGCCTTCAGCGTGTCGCGGCGGTGGACCAGGTAGACCTTGCGGGCGATGTTGGACAGGTACAGCGCCTCTTCCACGGCAGTGTTGCCGCCGCCGACCACGACCACGTCCTGGTCCTTGTAGAAGAACCCGTCACAGGTGGCGCAGGCCGACACGCCGCGCCCCTTGAAGGTCTCTTCCGACGGAATGCCCAGGTACTTGGCGGTGGCGCCGGTAGCGATGATCAGCGCGTCGCAGGTGTACTGGGCGCTGTCGCCGGTCAGGGTGAATGGGCGCCGGGACAGGTCGGCGGTATGGATATGGTCGAACACCACTTCGGTGTCGAAACGCTCTGCATGGGCCTGCATGCGCGCCATCAGGTCCGGACCCATCAGCCCGTGCGCGTCACCTGGCCAGTTGTCCACTTCGGTGGTGGTCATCAGCTGGCCGCCCTGCTGCAGGCCGGTGACGACCAGCGGCTTGAGATTGGCGCGGGCGGCATAGACGGCGGCGGTCCAGCCGGCGGGGCCGGAGCCCAGAATCAACAGGCGGGTGTGCTTGGTCGGGAGGCTGGAAGTGCTCATGTATACTCGCGAAAGTCAGGATTGGCGGCATGATCGGGGAGTTCCGCGACCATCCGGGCAAGCCATAGAGTGGCGGTCCGACCGGGGTGAATCAAGGCGCGTGAATGGAACTGGGCGGCCCGTCAGAAGGCGTTTCCGGATTCGGCAGCTTACCGCCGTGTGTATCCGGCGGCTCTATGGCATTGGCGGCTCCGGGGCAAGACGGTGGGTGACGAAAGCGGATGAAACCCGGCGGTCAGTCGTTTAATATCAATCACTAACCGTGCATTTTTAAGGTCTGGTCAAAGGTGGCGAAACAGGTCCCGGAACGTGACAAGAGCTCCAGCGCGGGCGCCAGTGCGCGCAAGTCGGCGGCTGCGGTGCCAGACAATCCGCGCCGGCAGAAGTTGTGGCGTGATCTGGCGCTGATCGCCATCGCGCCGGCCCTGCTGTATCTGCTGGCCAGTCTGTTCACCTACTCCCCCAGTGATCCGGGCTGGTCGCAATCCGGTTCGGTCGTGGCGCCGGTGCACAACATGGGCGGCAAGGTCGGCGCGTGGATCGCCGATGTCATGCGCCAGCTGTTCGGCTACGTGGCCTATCTGCTGCCACTGATGCTGGCTGCGGTGGCGTGGATCGCGATGTTCGGGCTCAAGCGCGAGGAACGCGTCCAGGACGACCTGGGGCCGGCGCTGCGGCTGGTCGGTATCGTCGGCTTCCTGATCGGTGCCACCGGCTTCCTGTACCTGCGTCTGCCGCCGGGGGATGTCGCCCGCGCCGGCGGTGGTCTCGGCGTGCTGGTCGGCAAGTCGCTGGAAAGCGGCTTTGGCCCGGTTGGCAGCAATCTGTTCCTGCTGGTGCTGCTGCTGACCTCGATCACGCTGGCCACCGGGCTGTCGTGGTTCGCGGTGATGGAAAAGATCGGCAAGGGCGTGCTGGCGTTGGGGCCTTTGCTGGACAAGAAGAAGGAGCAGGCCAGCGAGTGGCAGCAGACCCGGGCCCTGCGCGAGGAGCGCGAAGAGGTCCGCAAAGTCGATGCCGAGGTGCGCGCCAAGCGCGAGCCGGTGAAGATCGAGCCGCGTCCGGCGCCGGTGATCGAGAAGAGCGATCGCGCCAAGCGTGAGACCCAGATTCCGATGTTCCAGGGCGTCAATGGCGATGGGTCGGACCTGCCGCCGCTGGCGCTGCTGGATGATCCCAAGCCGCAGGCCAAGGGCTATTCCGAGGAGACCCTGGAAACCCTGTCGCGGCAGATCGAGTTCAAGCTCAAGGATTTCCGCATCGATGCGGTGGTGGTAGGCGCCTATCCGGGGCCGGTGATCACCCGTTTCGAGATCGAACCCGCCCCGGGCGTGAAGGTCAGCCAGATCAGCTCGCTGGACAAGGACATCGCCCGCGGCCTGTCGGTCAAATCGGTGCGCGTGGTCGACGTGATCCCGGGCAAGTCGGTGATCGGCTTGGAAATTCCCAACGTCAGCCGCGAGATGATCTTCCTGTCCGAGCTGCTGCGCTCCAAGGAATACGACAAATCCGCCAGCGTGCTGACCCTGGCGCTGGGCAAGGACATCGCCGGCCGCCCGACGGTGGCCGACCTGGCGCGCATGCCGCACCTGCTGGTGGCCGGCACCACCGGTTCGGGCAAGTCGGTGGCGGTCAACGCGATGGTGTTGAGCCTGCTGTACAAGGCCAGCCCGAAAGACCTGCGCATGCTGATGATCGACCCGAAGATGCTGGAGCTGAGCGTCTATCAGGGCATCCCGCACCTGCTGGCGCCGGTGGTCACCGACATGAAGGAGGCCGGCAACGGCCTGCGCTGGTGTGTGGCCGAGATGGAGCGCCGCTACAAGCTGATGAGCGCGGTCGGCGTGCGCAACCTGGCCGGCTTCAACAAGAAGGTGAAGGACGCCATCGAGGCCGGCCAGCCGCTGATGGACCCGCTGTTCAAACCGAACCCGGAAATGGGCGAGGCGCCGCGTCCGCTGGAGCCGCTGCCGTTCATTGTCATCTTCATCGACGAATTCGCCGACATGATGATGATCGTCGGCAAGAAGGTCGAAGAGCTGATCGCGCGGCTGGCGCAGAAGGCGCGTGCGGCCGGCATCCATCTGATCCTGGCCACGCAGCGGCCATCGGTGGACGTGATCACCGGCCTGATCAAGGCCAAT
The DNA here is from genome assembly GCF_056760355.1 of Stenotrophomonas sp. STEN013. Taxonomy (NCBI): domain Bacteria; kingdom Pseudomonadati; phylum Pseudomonadota; class Gammaproteobacteria; order Lysobacterales; family Lysobacteraceae; genus Stenotrophomonas; species Stenotrophomonas sp. STEN013. The sequence continues at coordinate 133,673 of NZ_JBRREO010000003.1, forward strand.
ATCCCGACCCGTATCGCTTTCCAGGTCAGCTCCAAGATCGATTCGCGCACCATCCTGGACCAGTCCGGCGCCGAGGCGCTGCTGGGCAACGGCGACATGCTGTATCTGCCGCCCGGCACCGCGCTGCCGGATCGCGTGCACGGTGCCTTCGTCTCCGACGAGGAGGTGCATCGCGTGGTCGAGCATCTGAAGGCCAGCGGCCCGACCGACTACATTTCCGGCGTGCTGGATGAGGTGCAGATGATGGGCGACGGTACCGTGGTCGGCGCCACTGGTCTGCCGGAGAGCAGTGGCGGCGGTGACGAGTCCGACCCCTTGTACGACGAGGCGCTGCGCATCGTGACCGAAACCCGCCGTGCATCGATCTCCGGTGTACAGCGCCGGTTGAAGATCGGCTACAACCGCGCCGCGCGCCTGATCGAGGCCATGGAAGCGGCCGGGGTGGTGAGCTCGCCCGAGCACAACGGTGATCGCACCGTGTTGGCACCGCCGCCGCCGAAGTGATGAGAAGGGCGGTGTTCAGTTCCCGATTGCCGCCCATTCAGTTCCCAAGAGGCAGACTCTGCCTCACCCACACCTTCCCGACTGCCGCTGCCATGACTGCATTCCTGCGCCACTCCGTTCTCGCCGTTGCCGTGGCCTGCGCTGGCCTCGCGGCAGATGCCCATGCCGGTGCCCGTGACGACCTGAAGTCCTTCACCAGCGGTCTGCGTGGCCTGGATGGGCAGTTCTCGCAGCAGGTGTTCGACTCGCGCGGCAAACTGAAGGAATCCTCCAGTGGCCGCGTGGCGCTGTCGGCGCCGCGGCTGTTCCGCTGGGAATACACCCGCCCGCATCCGCAGCTGATCGTCGCTGACGGCGCAAAAGTGTGGGTGTATGAGCCTGACCTGGAACAGGCCACGGTGCGCGAGCAGGGCTCCGAGGAGCAGAGCAGTCCGCTCACCGCCCTGATCAACCCGGCATTGCTGGAGCGCCAGTACGATGTCGGCGAGGAGGCCGCGGCGCGTGATGGAATGCAGTGGCTGTCGCTGACCCCCAAGCGCGAGACCGATGCCAGCTTCCAGTACGCGGCGCTGGGTTTTGCCCAGGGTGGACTTTCGCGAATGGAGGTGGTCGATGCCGTGGGCCAGCGCACCGTCATTGATTTCAGTGGCTGGAAGAAGAACCCGGGCTTTGCCGCCGGCACCTTCCGCTTTGTGCCCGCCAAGGGCGTGGACGTCGTTGGCGAGCGTTGATCCGCCGGCAGGGACGAGTGAGCCACGCTGCTAGAATGCGGGCGTGGCCAGATCCCGAAATATCTTCATTGATGATACGCCCGCCGACCTGCTGAGTGCCGATCGCGACAGCATGCGTCCGCTCGCCGAACGCATGCGTCCGCGCACCCTGGACGAGATGGTTGGGCAGAAGCGGCTGCTGGCTCCCAGCACGGCGTTGCGCCGCGCGGTTGAATCCGGGCATGTGCACTCGATGATCCTGTGGGGCCCACCGGGCTGCGGCAAGACCACGCTGGCCCTGCTGCTGGCCCAATACGCCGATGCCGAGTTCAAAGCGATTTCAGCCGTGCTCTCAGGCTTGCCGGAGGTGCGCCAGGTGCTGGCCGAGGCGGCGCAGCGCTTTGCCGAAGGCCGTCGCACGGTGCTGTTCGTCGATGAGGTGCACCGCTTCAACAAGGCCCAGCAGGACGCCTTCCTGCCGCATATCGAGCGCGGCACGATCATCTTTGTTGGCGCCACCACCGAGAATCCGTCCTTCGAGCTGAATTCGGCGCTGCTGTCGCGCTGCCGGGTCCATGTGCTCGAATCGGTTTCGCCGGAGGATGTGGTTGAAGCATTGCAGCGGGCCTTGCACGATTCCGCGCGCGGATTGGGAGAGCAGGGCATCCGCGTCTCTCCGGACTCCCTGCTGGAGATCGCCCGCGCCGCCGATGGCGACGTGCGCCGCGCCCTTACCCTGCTGGAGATCGCCGCCGAGCTGGCGACGGGCGAGGGCGGGGAAATCACGCCCGAGACCCTGTTGCAGGTCCTGGCCGATCGCACCCGCCGTTTCGACAAGGGCGGCGAGCAGTTCTACGACCAGATATCGGCGTTGCACAAATCGGTGCGCAGCTCCAACCCGGATGGCGCGATCTACTGGCTGGCACGGATGATCGACGGCGGCTGCGATCCATCCTATCTGCTGCGGCGGCTGACCATCATGGCGGTGGAAGACGTCGGGCTGGCCGATCCACGGGCACTGGAGATGGCGATCAATGTCTGGAATGCCTATGACAGGATCGGCGCGCCGGAGGGCAATATCGCGCTGTCCAATCTGGTGGTCTATCTGGCCAGCACCGCCAAATCCAACGCGGCCTACATGGCGCTGAAGGCCGCCCGGGCCGACGTCGCCGAGCTGGGCACCCAGCCGGTGCCGCTGCACCTGCGCAATGCCCCGACCCGGTTGATGAAGACGCTGGGATACGGCCAGGGTTACCAGTACGACCACGATGTGGAGGGCGGCATCGCGCTGGACCAGACCGCGTTCCCAGATGGAATGGGCGAGCGCGTGTATTACCAGCCGGTCGAGCGCGGCCTTGAAATCAAGCTCAAGGAGAAGCTGGACCGGTTGCGTGCGGCGCGCGAAAAGGCGCAGGCGGCGCGCAAATGACAGCGCGCAGTTCCCTTCTGGGCGGAGACTGAGTGATGTGGCTTTCGTTCCTGGCCATCGGAGTGGGCGCGGCCATCGGCGCCTGGCTGCGGTTTGCTCTGAGCATCTGGCTGAACCCGGTGCATGGCACGGTTCCGCTGGGAACGCTGGCAGCCAATCTGCTGGGCGGCTATGCAGTCGGACTGGCCCTGGCATTTTTCACCAGCCACCCCGAGCTTCCACCGCAATGGCGGCTTTTTGTGGTGACTGGCCTGCTGGGCGGCCTGACCACGTTCTCCAGCTTCTCTGCCGAGGTCGTGGATCTGCTGCAGCGCCAGCAGCTGGGCTGGGGACTGCTGGCGATCGCGCTGCACCTGGGGGGCTCGCTGTCGATGACCGCGTTGGGCTGGTGGTCCTGGCGGCTGGCGCGTTCCTTGGCATGAGACGGGTTTCCTAACGGGGGGCCTTGCCGCATCATTCGCGCTCCACGACACAGGCGTCAAAGAAACATGCAGCACAGGCAGAAGCAGGGATGAGCGATCCAGTGGCGGACAACGCCGGTACCCGTTTCGATGAATGCGGCAATTTGACGACTTCGACCGCGATCATCGGCGCAGACGTCGGCGGAACCTATGCGCGGCTGGGCTGGGCGACGCTGCGGCCGGGCGACCCCATCCAGGTGAACGGGTTCCGCAAATACACTTGCGCCGAGCATCCCAGCCTGGCCGCGATCCTGCGCGATTATGTCCACTGGCTGCACACGGAGAATCTGGCGCCGACGATCCAGTCTGCGGTGGTCGCCATTGCTGGCGTGCTCGATGGTGATGACCTGCTCAACACGAACCTGGCCTGGCCGGTGTCGCTGTCACGTACCCGTCGTGACGCGGGGCTGGAGCAGCTGGCGCTGATCAATGACTTTGTCGCCGTGGCCCAGGCGCTGCCGTATGCCGATGCCGCCGCCATGCAGCGGATCTATGGGGAGGATGCGCAGGCAATGCGCCTGCCGGCCCTGGTGCTGGGGCCGGGAACGGGACTGGGAGTGGCCCTGCGGCTGGCTGATGGCGTGCTTTCCAGCGAGGCGGGGCACGCGGCTCTTTCCGCCGGCACCCCCTTAGAGCAGGACGTGTTGCGACTGCTCTCGCAACAGCATGCGCACGTCGACAACGAACGGATATTGTCCGGGCCGGGGCTGGTGGCGTTGTACACCTGCCTGTGCGAGCTGCGCGCGGCACCGGCCCAATGGCAGACACCGGCGCAGATCATCCAGGCGGCACGGGCCGACACCGATCCCCTCGCGCTAGAAAGCACGCAGATGTTCGCCGCGTGGCTGGGCAGCCTGGCCGGTGATCTGGCGCTGACATTCGGCGCACAATCGGTCTATCTGACGGGGGGCATTACCGGGCACCTGGCTGCCGAACTGCATGGTGATGGCTTCCAGCAACGGTTCCTGTCCAAGGGCGGGCTCTCGCCGGCACTGCGGCAGGTCCCGGTGTGGCGTATCGAACACGGCGAACTGGGGGTGCTGGGTGCATTGGCATGGCATGCCGAAAACGCCCTCTCCGCAGCTGCTCGCCGGTCAGCCACGGAGCACGGTGAATGAGGACACGTCGGCAATTCTTGCAGACCTCCGCGCTGCTGGGCGCCCTTGGTGGTGCCGCGCCGAGGTTGCTGGCCTCACCGGTGGACGCGCGTGGCGCGCGCGTGGTGTCCACCTGGGACTTCGGCGTGGGTGCCAATCAGGCCGCCTGGAAGGTGCTTGCCGCGGGCGGCAGCGCGCTGGATGCGGTGGAAGCCGGGGCGCGCTGGGCCGAGAGTGACCTGTGCAATCCGACGGTGGGCCGGTGCGGCAATCCCGATCGCGACGGCGTCTTGTCGCTGGATGCGAGCATCATGGCCGGCGACGGCCGTTGCGGTTCGGTGGCGGCATTGACCGACATCCTGCATCCGATATCGGTGGCACGGCGGGTGATGGAAAAGACCCCGCACGTGATGCTGGTGGGCGAGGGGGCCCAGCAGTTCGCCGTGCAGCAGGGATTCGAACGGCAGAAGCTGCTGACGCCGGAAGCCGAGAAAGCGTGGCGCGAATGGCTCAAGACCGAGAACTACGCGCCGCAGATCAATGCCGAGCGGCGAGGGCGTCCCGGCGACAAGGACAACCACGACACGATCGGCATGCTGGCCATCGATGAAAGCGGCCAGATGGCCGGGGCCTGCACCACCAGCGGCATGGCGTGGAAAATGCACGGCCGGGTGGGGGACAGTCCGATCATTGGCGCCGGTCTGTATGTCGACAACGACGTCGGCGCGGCGACCGCTTCGGGCGTAGGCGAGGAAATGATCCGCAATGCTGCTTCGTTTCTGGTGGTCGAACTCATGCGCCAGGGGCATTCGCCCGCCGAAGCCTGCCAGGAGGCGATCCAGCGTGTGGTGCGCAAACGCCCGGAAGCCAGCCGCACGCTGCAGGTCTGCTTCCTGGCGATGAATCGCAGTGGGGAGATTGGCGCGTATGCATTGCACCGTGGCTTCGTTTACGCGGTCTGTGACAGCAAGAAGCAGGACGCGCTGCTGGATTCGCCTTCGGTCTACACGAGCACGCAGGTGTGAGCACCCGCTACCTGCTTGAAATCGCCTGCAATTCGGCCACGTCGGCCGTGGCCGCGCAGGAAGGTGGCGCTGACCGGGTCGAGCTGTTCGATAACCTCGAACATGGGGGAACCACGCCATCGATGGGCACCATCGCGGTTGTGCGTGACCGGCTGCGGATTCCGCTGTTTGTGCTGATCCGTCCGCGGCCGGGCGATTTCCTTTACAGCGAGCTTGAGGCGGAGATCATGCTGCGCGATATCGAACATTGCCGGCAACGGGGCTGTGATGGCGTGGTCATTGGCGCACTGACGGCGGATGCCGAAATCGACATGGCGCTCTGTCGCCAGATGGTTGCCGCCGCCGGCCCGTTAGGTATTACGTTCCATCGTGCCTTTGATGCCACCGGTGATTTGTCGAACGCGCTGGATCAGGTCATCGCACTGGGCGCGCACCGGATACTCAGCTCGGGCGGCTGCACCAGCGCCGTCGACGGCAGCCCGGTACTGGCATCGCTGGTGGCCAAGGCCGGATCCCACATCACGTTGATGGCCGGCGCCGGTTTGAACGCCGGCAACATCGGGGATGTGGCCCGACGCTCAGGCTGTCGCGAGCTGCACGCCTCAGCCAAATCCGTTCGACATTCGATGATGCGACACCAGAACCCCGCATTGATCGGCCTGGAAAACGACTGGGTTCAATCCGATGCAGGCACGATTGCCGAGCTGCGGCGCGCACTGGATCGGGCCTCGATCTGATTGACATAATATACATTATGCGAAATGGCGTTTTCAGTGGCTCGGTTCCACTACCGCCCTCCGCCACTGCGAAATATCGACCACAACAGCCATATGCCGGCGAATGCCGCGCCGATAAAACCGAGAAGTCCGAAAAGCGGCAAGCCAAGTAACACCGGTCCGCCCTTGACCGTCATGGTGATGGAAGAACCCACGATCAGCGCCGCGATCACCATGCTTCCGGCCAGCCGATTGGCCGAGTGCGCCATCTGGCGACTGAACTCTTTCAGCTCGCCGACTTCCATACGGACGCGCGCGCGCCCGCTGCGCACGCCTCGCAGAAGCCGATGAAGCTCCCGCGGCAATGCTGTCAACAAGCCAGCGGCATCCATCAAACCCCGGGCACTGCGTCGCGTCAGCGCGACAGGCCCCCATTGTGCCGCCACCGCGCGACGCAGGAACGGGCGCGCCTGACCGGCCATTTCAAAGTCCGGATCCAGGCTGCATCCCAAACCTTCAAGGGTCAGGCAGACCTTGATAAGCAGCGCGAGGTCGGCCGGCAACGCGAGCTGATGTGAGCGCAACAATGACGTCACCTCGAGCAACATGCCTGTCAGGTCCAGCTGGCCCAGCGGCACACCGTGGTAGCGGTCGATGAAGCCCTCGATGTCGGCAGTCAATTGGATTTCTTCGACACCGGATTGTTCGGTCCATTCCAGCAGTACCTCGGTCACCCCCTCAGGATCACGCTCGACCAGGCCAAACAAGAGGCTCACCACTTCCGCGCGCCGCGCGGACGAAAGGCGTCCGACCATTCCAAAGTCGATAATGCCGATCCGCCCTTCGGGTAATACGAACACATTTCCCGGGTGCGGATCGGCATGGAAGAACCCATCTTCCAGCATCATCTTCAGTACCGCTTGCGCCCCGGTCCGCGCCACCTGCTTGCAATCCACTCCCGCCGCTTTCAACGCAGCGAGGTCGGCAACGGGAATGCCATCGATGAAGTCCTGCACGTTCATCTGTTCCCGGGTGAAGGACCAGTGCACTTCCGGCACGACGATGCGATCGTCATCGACGAAGCTCGTTGCAATGCGTTCTGCGTTCCGGCATTCGGCCACGAGGTCGAGCTCGCCCATCAGGGATGTCTTGAACTGCCGCACCACCGCCTCCGGATGGAAGCGGCGCAAGTCGGGAAACTTCGCCTCCATCCGCTTTGCCAGGTACTGCAGCAGGCGCAGGTCAGCCTCGATGATGGGCCGGATTCCCGGACGTCGAACCTTTACCACCACGTCATGCCCATCGTGCAGACGCGCGCGATGCACCTGGGCGATCGAGGCTGCTGCCAGCGGTTTGGGGTCCAGCCAGAGGAAGGCCGATTCAGGCGTTGCGCCCAACGCCCCGGTGATCTCGGCGCGGATGGCGTCGAAGGACACCGGCGGCACGGCATTCTGCAGCCGGCTGAACTCGGCGATCCATTCCGGCGGGAACAGATCCACCCGTGTGGCAAGGATCTGCCCCAGCTTGACGAAACACGGTCCCATTTCTTCCATCGCGCGCCGCACACGTACCGGCGCGGGTAGTGCCACCAGCGCTTCAAGGCGGCTCAGTGGCACCACCGCGCCGGCACGGGCCAGCGCCGGTGCCAGTCCCAATCGGCCGAGCAGATCCCCGAAACCGTAACGAGCCAGAATCGCAGCCAATGCCTGCACCCGGCCCAGATCCTGGCTTGCGATCAGCATCTCCCACATGACTCGTGCCTTCTGGTTTGGAACACACTCATAGGGGGTGCGGGGGCGCTTGTCCGCAATCACGTACTGCCGGAGCGATCGGCGCTGCGCAGGCAGATGCGACAGCGTTGGCGATCGGCTCCGCCAGACTGATGGCATTGCTGGGATGGGCGATGCTGTCGGTGCTGACAACCCGCCCCGCTCCCGCGTTTTGCAGCGACTCCCAGGCATTGGCGACGAAGATCGGATGGATCACCACGCAGACGGCTGCCGGCAGCTGCAGCGCATGCAGATGCCCCAGCAGCGCCGCAAGGGTGTGGCCGGTCGATACGATGTCGTCCACCAGCACCGGTGTGCAATGACGGAACTTTTCCGCATCGGGCAAGCTCACTGCCACGTCCTGGTCGCCATGGCGAACCTTGCGCATCACCTGATACGGCGCATGCAGTTCACCGGCGATGGCTGCCACCCACTGGGCGCTTTCACCGTCAGGACCGATCAGGACTGGATCGGGTACTTCGCGCCTTATCCAGTCCGCCAGTGATGGCGCTGCAGCGACGCATGTTGTGGGAATGCGGAACACATCGGCGAGCGCGGGGATGCGATGCAGATGCGGAGCCACGGTCACCAGCCACTCGATGCCCTGCTCCAGGAAGCCCGCGAATATCGGCGCGCTGACCGCCTCGCCCGCGTGAAAGCGTGCGTCCTGGCGCATGTATGCCAGATAGGGCGCCACCAGCCCTACCCGTCTGGCGCCAAGTTGCCGCGCTGTCTTGGCGGCATACAGCAGCGGCAGCGCTTTGCGATCCGGATCATTGAGGCTGGCGAACAGCACCACCTCGGCCCCGGCGAGGTTTTCGTCGATGGTCACCAGCGATTCGCCATCGGGAAAATGCCGCCACTGGAAGCGGCCCAGGCGGGCACCAAGCCGCGCCGCCACCGCGGTGGCCAGTGGAATGTCATCCGGAAAAGGCAGCAGTACGATGGTCATGGCCGGTCGCCACGGATGGCCAGAATGTCCGGGTGGCCGCAGGCGTAGGCGAGCGCATAGGCCAACTCCCCACGCGTCTCGGCGTGAACCATAAACAGCGGTTGGCCCGGCTCGACGCGGTCGCCTTCACGCAGCAGACATACCACGCCGGCGGCGGGGTCGTGTGGTGCGCCGGCCAGCTTGGCAATACGGGCCAACTGGCGATTGTTGATACCGGCGATCCAGCCGCCACCGGGCGCGGGAAAGGGGCGCGTGAACCGGGCACGTCCCGGTTCGCGGAACCCGCCCTGTGCCGAGCAGATCGCCATGAATTTCTGCAGCGCCGCTCCGGAGGCCAACGCCTGCGCTGCCCTCGCCCGCCCGCTGCCGGGCGCGATATCGGGCAGCAGCTCCAGTACGGCTCCGGCGATATCCAGCGCCCGCCTGCGCAGGTCTTCGGGGGCATCCGGCGTATTGCGCAGGACCGCCAGGACATCGTGCGCCTCCAGCGTCGGTCCGATGCCCCGACCCACCGGCTGCCGTCCATCGGAGAGATGGATTCCTACCCGCATCCCCATGGCCTCGCCGACGAATCCGAGGCGGCGCGCGATTGCGTCGGCCGCCGCCGGTGAGCGGATCTTGGCCGTCGCACCCACTGGAATATCGATCAATACATGCGTCGACCCGGCGGCGACCTTCTTCGAGAGGATGCTGGCAACCATCTGCCCGTCGCTGTCGAAATCCAGGGGACGCTCGATCTGTATCAGCGCGTCATCGGCAGGACTCAGTCCCATTTTTCCGCCCGCTGCGAGGCAGCCACCCTCGCGCTCCACCACGCGGCGCAGGGTATCCAGTTCCAGGTCCACGCGGGTCATGGTCGCCATCACATCCGCAGTACCGGCCGGGGAGGTGATGGCGCGCGAAGAGGTCTTGGGTATGCGGTAGCCCAGCGCGGCGACGATCGCCACCACAATCGGCGTTGTACGGTTCCCTGGCAGGCCGCCCACGCAGTGTTTGTCCAGTACCGGGCCGGCGCCCCAGTCAAGCCGGTTGCCGACAGCCACCATCGCCCGGGTCAGCGCCACGGATTCCTCCAGGTTCATCCGGTCGCCGGCGCAGGCGGTCAGGAAGGCGGCCAGCTCGATATCGGAAAAACGGGTGGCCAGAACATCCCGCAGCACCAGGGTGAACTCATTCTCGGACAAGTGGGCGCCGAACACCTTGGCCCGGAGTATCTGGCTCGACTCGGGCGATTCGGCATGGGAGAAACTGGCCAACGCGCCTTCCGCGGGATTGAGCGCCTGCCAGGCGACATCCGAAAGCGCCGCTTCATTTTCGCCAAGCCAGTCGCCGGTCACCACGTTCAACAGGGCGATCACTTCGCGATCACCACAGATCACTTTCACCCGTGTCAGGGCGGCGAATCCTTCCGCACGACATACCAGGCAGCCTTGGCGCAGGTACAGCACTGGCTGTCGATAGGTGTCTATTCCGGCGCGGCGCAATGGCAACCGGAGGCTTTCCTCGATGGCGAGATCACCTGGTTCGCAACAGCTGCCCGATGCATGCATGCAAAGACTCCAGACCCGGCCGAAATTGGACTGGCGCCTGAAGACTGGCGCCTGACGGAGCCTGGCCGATGTCCTGCGACGCCGGCTGGCGCGTGTCATTGATCGATTTCCATTATGCACGTCCAGGACAGCCCTACATCCTGCTTTACCCGCGCACCTGTCGCCGACGGAATCCGCCAGGGTGTCGCGGAAAGTGAAACGCGCATTACCGTATTTCTTCGTGGATGACGGGGCGTCCGGAACGAGCACCCCGGTGGGGGCCATGAGCGCGGGCAGCCTCTTTATCCAGCTATCGGCCCCGTCAACAGGAAACCCGCCCGAACGTTGACCTCGGTCAACACAGCCGAATCGGGCCGCCGCATAGTCGATCGCGGCAGCGGGAATCGCGCTGCCCATCCATTCCCACTCGCGAGGCTTCCGGCCATGGCCATTCCCACCCGTTGGACCCCCGTCAATCCGCTCGGCCGGCTGGACCGGCTGCTGGGCTTCGAAGATTTCCTGCGTGGTCTAGGCGGTACTCCAACCCTGTCTCGTGAATACGAAAGGGTCATGGATATGCGTCTGGATGTGCACGAGGATGAAAAAAGCTATCTGGTCAACGTGGATATGCCGGGGGTCAAGAAGAAGGACATCGCGATTTCCGTGGAGGGCAACCAGGTCACCGTCCGTGCCCAGGTGACGCGCGAGAAATCGCGTGACAATGACAAGGAAATCTATAGCGAACGTTACAGCGGCGAGGCCTACCGGTCCTTCTCTCTACCCACCGAGATAGACGACGCCAATGCCAAGGCCACCTATGACGGCGGGGTGCTTACCCTGTCGTTGCCCAAAAAGATCGGCACCTCGGCAAAACGCCTCGCTGTCGAGTAGTAAACCGGACAGCGCCCCTGCAACCGCCGGCACCCTCTCTGGCACTGCCGGCAGTGCAGTCCTAGCCACTTTGCGCGAGCAGATCGACTTGCGCTCCATACTCGGGCACATGTGCTTTCCATTGCAGTTCGCGCTGGATGCGCAGGCGCAGCGCGTCGGCGGCATCCGCTTCCCCATGCGTGATGAATACACCTCGCGGTGGCCGCGGCGCGGTACGCAGCCACGCCATCATTTCGTCGGCATCCACGTGGGAAGAGGCTGAGCCCAGCTGTACCACCTCCGCGCGGACTTGCACATCCTGGCCATAGATACGGAGGGTGGTATCCCCCCGCGCCAGCGAGGCACCGCGGGTGCCTCCGGCCTGGAACCCGGACAGCAGGATGGCGTTGCGATGATCCGGCGCGAAGGCGATCAGGTGATGCAGAACGCGTCCGCCCGTCGCCATGCCACTGGCGGCGACGATGATCATGGGTCCATGCTGTCGGTTCAGCGCCTTGGACTCCTCCACACTGTTGATGATCCGGGTTGTGTGCTGCAGCGCCCGCAGCTCCTGGGGGCCGAGGCTGTGTTCATCCTGGTAGCGTTGATACAGAGCGGTGACGTCAGCTGCCATCGGGCTGTTCAGATATACCGGGGCACGCGGAATTTCACCGGTTGCCTGCAATTGCGCGATCACATGCAACAGCAGCTGCGCGCGGCCGACCGCGAAGGCCGGAATGACGGCCACCCCGCCCCGTGCCAGGACGCGCGTCAGCACTTCGCGCAATTCCTGCTTCAGCGTGAGCGGCAGGTGGCGTCGATTGCCGTAGGTCGATTCGACCACCAGCCAGTCGGAGTCGGTCAGCGGTGCCGGCGCTCGCATCACCGGATCCACCGGTCGCCCCACATCGCCACTGAAGGTGACCCGTTGGCCCTGGCAGCGCATCGATACGGCGGCAGCCCCGAGGATGTGGCCCTGCGGATGCAGTACCGCTTCCAGGCCGGGGGCCGGTTCAAACGCGTGCCCGAACGGCTGGGGACGGAATTGTCCCAGACTGCGGCGTGCATCCTCTTCGGTGTAGAGGGGTTCGGCGGGATGGTGCTTTGAGCTGCCCTTGTGATTGGCATACTCAGCCTCCTCCTCGAGCAGGTGCCCGGAATCGGGCAGCAGGATGCCGCACAGGTCGCGTGTGGCGGGTGTGCACCACACCGGCCCGGAAAACCCTTCGCGGATCAGGCGAGGCAGGTAGCCACTGTGGTCCAGGTGGGCATGCGTCAAAACCACCGCATCGATGGAAGCCGGTTGCAACGGCAACGGACTCCAGTTCCGCAGGCGTAGCGATTTGTACCCCTGGAACAACCCGCAATCCACCAGCACCCGGGACTGTGCAGTCTCGATCAGGTAGCGCGACCCGGTAACGGTCGCGGTGGCACCAAGGAACGTGAGGCGGAACATGTTCGATTGAGCGGACATTGGGGTTCGGCTCCTCGGCGCCTTTCCAGGGCGTGCAGTGGCTGCAGGATGTCAGCCGATGTCTACCGTGGACTTGAGCAGGATCAAAAACAATAGCCCTGGTGAGCCGGATGCTCCCGCAGTCAACGATTGCATCGGGAGCACCCATGCAAATTTCCAACCGATGCCCTTCCCTTTCGCCTGGCCTGAAGATCCGGCCCCGGGATGGAAAGTTGATGCAGGTCAATACCCCCGGGTGCCCGGCCCTTGAGTATGAGATCCCGTTGCCTGGAGGTTGCCATGAACCGTCCGCCCTTACTGACCGCCCAGCTGGGGCCGGATTACCCGCAGTGGGACGCAACACTGGGAAATGGAGCCACCGTGCTCATCCGCCCGATAGGACCCGACGATGCGCCGGCCGAACGCGCCTTCATCGAATCGCTTTCCGCGAAAACCCGGCGCAACCGCTTTCTGGGCGAACTCCGCCATCCCAGCGATGCGTTCATCCGGCAATTGACCGATATCGACTATGTCCGTGATGTGGCGTTGGTCGCCACCGTCCCGGAAGACAGCGGATACCGGATTGTCGGGGTAAGCCGCTATGCCGTGGATGCCTCAGGCGCCACAGCGGAATGCGCCGTGGTGGTCACCGACGCCTGGCAGCGCCTGGGGCTGGGGACCGCCTTGATGGACTGCCTCAAGGCCGTGGCACATGACCACGGATTGCGCCGCCTGCAATCGGTGGATTTTGCCCAGAACCAGGAAATGCACGATCTGGCTCTGGCCTTCGGTTTTCATTCGGTGCCAGATCCCGGGGATCCCCATCAGCTGATCTATACCCTCGACCTTAAGGACCTGGCCGTGGAGGCCATCCCCTTGGTCCGGCGTCGAATACCGGCTGGAAAGCAGGTTTCCTGAACCCTCCGGTGCGTAAATCACGGAGCACCGGGCATCGCCCGGTCATCCCGCCATCGGCAGTTTGCGGGCCGCCTCATGGCCGATCCGGTCTGTCTGGACCAGCGTGATCAACCTTCGGGTCACCCCCGCCGGATCGATCGCCCGCGCCCGGTTGGCGATCGGCGAATACGTCTTCACGGCGTATTGCTCCCCCGGTGCGACGATGAGCGGACACCACGAAACGAGCGCATTTCTGGGGTGACGGTCTTCCGCCATCCCGTGCTCCGTCCACCTTGCGCCCGGTATCGCTTCAGCAGCAGGGTTCCGGGCGGCAGTGCGCCGATATTGTCCCTGTAGTGAAAAGCCCGCCGATGTTCCTACAATGCATACGTCTTGTGTTGAAAAGCGGATCCTCATAGTCGATGACGATGAAGAAATCGTAGCGCTGCTGTCGCGCTATCTCGACAAACACGGATTCAAGGTGGCGGGCGCGCGCAACGGCCGCGAGTTGCGGGCCTGTTTTGAGCGTGCCGGCGCCGATCTGATTCTCCTGGAGCTGTGCTTGCCGGACGAGGATGGATTGGCGTTGTTGCGCCATGTCCGCACCACCTGGGCAGGCCCCATCATCGTTCTCAGCGGCCGGGGGGAGCCGGTGGAACGTGTGGTCGGGCTGGAAGCGGGAGCCGATGATTTCATTTCCAAGCCGTTCGACCTGCGCGAGCTGCTGGCCAGGATCAGATCTGTGTTGCGCAGGGCCTCGACTGCAGAATCGGCTGTGACGGCCGTGCCCTCCCTGGTCCTGCAGTTCGCAGGCCACCGGCTGGATACCAGCAGCCGGTGTCTGTGCGCCCCGGATGGCAGTGAAATACCGCTGACCACCGGCGACTACCAGCTCCTGCTGGCCATGCTGCGAAAGCCGAAGCAGGTGCTGACCCGTGATGAACTCATGGACGTCCTGTACAACCGTGAAGCCGGGCCGTTCGATCGCGCGGTCGATGTCGGCATAGGACGCCTACGGAAAAAGATAGAAGCCGATCCCCACTCTCCCCACATGATCCGCTCCGTGCGCGGGGCGGGCTATCTGCTCGCCGTCGATGTCATCAGAAGTCACATCGAGTATGGTCGCCGAGCGCTCTGAGGCTTACCCGATGCGCTCTTGCTGACGGATGGCACGGGCGGTATCGTCCGCGCCCACCGGCAGGCGCTGCGGCTGTTCGGCTATGAGCGCGATGGATTGCACGGTGCTTCCATCCAGACGCGGGTGCCTGAAAGCGCATGGTCCATTGGGAGTTGCCGGCCTGGCCCTGTCCGGTCGTCGCCTTGAAGGCAGCCCGTTCACGCTGGAAATCACCCTGGGCCCCATTGATGCTGAAGGCGAAGTGCGTTGGCTGGCATCGACCCGCGACCTCTCCGGCGGCATCCGCGAGCCGCAGGCCGGTGCCCGCGCACGATACGACGCGCTGGTTACGCATTACGGGCAGCTCGCGTTGGGGGCCAGACACGAAAGCGATGTCGCAGTGCCGCGCTGCTGCCCCTGCTCGACCTGGACTTCCCCATGGGCGCGCTGCTCGTGCTAATCCGGCAAGCCTTGTGGATTCGATCACGACGCGCAGCACCTTTTGCAATCCTTTGCCACCCTGATCGCCGTCCTCAAACAATGGCAAAACAGGCAGGACCAGTTGGCCCACAAACAGCGTCTTGATGCCCTGGGCCAGTTGGCCGGAGGTATCGCGCACCATCTCAACAATCTGCTGGCCCTCATGTCCGGCAACCTGCAATTGCTGCAAACCGAATATCCAAAGACTCCCCGAGTACGCAGGTTGATCGGAAGCGTGTTGCATTCGGTGGGCCGTGGCACGGCGCTGACGGGGAAGCTGGTGTCGCTGGCACGCCACCAGCGTATGGCCCTGCAATCGCTCGATCTGAAGACCGCCCTGCACGCTGTCGAGCAGACGCTGGGGCGTACTTTGGGCGGGAATGTGCGTGTGCACCTTGCAGTGTCCGGACGATCTACCCGAGGCGCATGCGGACCCCGCCCAGTTGGATACAGCGTTGTTGAACCTGGCGTTGAAGGCACGCGATGCATTGCCGCAAGCGGGCGAGATCGCGATCAAGACACGGGGGCTGACATCCCACCCCGGAATACCTGCCTGATTGCAGGAAGGCGAGTATCTGCTGATCACCGTTGCCGATACCGCCTGCGGAATGAGCAGCGCGGTGCTGTCGCATGCCCTGCAGCCCTTCTTCACCACCCAGCAGGAAGGCCACGGCAGCGGCTTGGGGCTGAGCATGGCGCACAGCTTCGCCCGGCAGAGCGGTGGGGATCTGTGGATTGACAGTGGACCCGGACGAGGGATCACCGTCTATCGGCATCTGCCGGTGAATTGCGGTGCAGACCTCACATGAGGCGCTTTTGCCTGCTGCGCCGGAGCAACGCCGCTGCCTGGAAAGACAATTATCGGCCGCGCCCTGGCGGATTGTCTTTCCGGTGCAGGGGCGGCTGTCGTCCAAGGGACGCGGCCAGCTTCGATAGCGTGTTCAGGAGACAACAGGATCGTTGAGGTGGGCGGAGCCGGGAAAAGCTGCGCCCTGCAAAAGCGCCGCCAGCACAGGGGCGTCGTGCAGGGTGATTTCCCTTCCCCGCACGGAGATCATGCCCTGCTCCTGCAGGCGCGCCAGAGTGCGGGTCACTGTTTCCAGTTTCAAGGCCAGGAAGCTGCCCAGATCGGCGCGGGTCATGCGCAATCTCATGCATTCGCGACTGAAGCCCTGCGTGCTCATGCGATCCGCCAGATCCAGCAGGAAGAAGGCAACTTTCTGGTCGGCACTGAAAGTGGCAAGGGTGAGCATCCAGCTCCAGTCCCGGCGCACTTCCTTGGCCAGCAGTGAGGTGATGCAGTGTTCAAACTGCGGCACCGAAGTGCACAGCCGCACATACGGCAACTCCCATATTTCGCCGACATCCAAGGCCACGGCATCGCACGCGAAAACCTCCATCCCCAGCGAATCCAGCCCGAGGACGTCGTCTTTCATCCTGAAACCGGCCACTTTCTCTCTTCCATCTGCACTGGCCACGCAGATTTTGAAGAATCCGGAATTGATGAGGAACAGCGAGCGGCGCGGCTGTCCGGCACGGAAGACATATTCCCTGGCCCTGAGCACACGATGCCGCAAGGGCCGCTCACCCAGCAGCGCTTTCAGATCGCTACCGTCCAGTGCGCGATCGACAGCCGGTATCGCCCTGGCATCCGGGGGTCGGAAAACTTCGGACCGAGAACTGCGGAGCTGCAGCATGGGAGTTAAGCCCGGCGGTATCTGCGCCGAGGCTACATGCCCCTCCTTCGGGGATTGTCTCGATCAGGTAACGGTGTGTAACCGTTTGTAACCTCACTCGTCCTGCCATACAGGATGGCCTGGGCAGGAGATGCACGGAACCGCGGCATCATGCCGGCGGTGGCACCAGTACCGCCGCTCCCTGGATACGTCCGTCCAGGACATCGGCCAGCGCCTCGTTCGCCTGTTGCAGTGGATAGACGGTCACCGCAGTGCGTACGCCCATGCGTGGTGCCATGGCCAGGAATTCACGGGCGTCGCTGCGGGTCAGATTCGCCACCGACTGGAGATGGCGTTCCTCCCATAGCAGCCGATAGCGGAACGAAGGGATATCGCTCATATGGATGCCGCCACAGATCACGTGTCCGCCTTTGCGTACCGCGGCCAACGCCAACGGCACCAGGTCGCCCACCGGCGCGAAAATAATGGCCGCATCCAGCGGGTACGGCGGCGGCAGTTCGGAACTCCCGGCCCAGCAAGCGCCCAGTGACAGTGCGAACGCCTGCCCTGCCCGGTCGCCTGTGCGCGTGAATGCGTGCACCTGCCTTCCCTGACTGCGGCATACCTGGGTCAGGATGTGCGCGGCCGCGCCAAAACCGTACAGGCCGATGCGGCCCGCATCACCGGCCATGCGCAGGCAACGCCATCCTATGAGACCCGCGCACATCAATGGCGCCAGCTCGGTCGGGTCTGCCTGGCGGGGCAGCGGGAACGCGTAATCCGGATCGACCAGTACGTGGGTGGCAAAGCCCCCGTCCCTGCTGTAGCCGGTGAACCCCGGCGCGTCGCACAGGTTCTCCTCGCCAATCATGCAATAGGGACAGACACCACAGGTATGGCCAAGCCATGGAATGCCTACCCTTGTTCCTTGAACGGGCGTGCTCACCTTTCGCCCAGTGCGCTCGACAATGCCGACGATCTCGTGACCGGGAACAAGCGGGAGCCGCGGATCGGGAAGTTCTCCCATAACCACATGCAGGTCGGTGCGACAGATCGCACACGCCTCGACGCGGACGAGTATTTCGGCATCGCCTGGCACCGGATCGGGCCGTTCCTCGAACTCCAGCGGTTGCCCTATTGCACGCAGAACCATCGCTTTCACAGTCCATGCCCTCGTTGATCCCGGACACCGGAGACCGGGGGCCGTCATACAGGCATAGCCGCCACGGGCGGAGGAAATATTGACCGAGGTCAATATGCGTGCGACTGGATGGGGCGCAAATGCAAGTCCCCCTGCAGCAGTCACACAAAGACATGAACGATAAAGAAATCCGCCAGAATATTATCGATGAGCTGGACTTCGAGCCGATCGTCGACGCCGCCAATATCGGCGTGGCTGTGAACAATGGCGTCGCCACGCTGTCCGGGCATGTTCCCAGCTACCTGCAGAAGGTGGCG
Organism: Stenotrophomonas sp. STEN013; assembly: GCF_056760355.1. Taxonomy (NCBI): domain Bacteria; kingdom Pseudomonadati; phylum Pseudomonadota; class Gammaproteobacteria; order Lysobacterales; family Lysobacteraceae; genus Stenotrophomonas; species Stenotrophomonas sp. STEN013. Next base: position 151,816 of record NZ_JBRREO010000003.1, read on the forward strand.
GCCGAGCGCGCCGTCTGGCGTGTCAAGGGAGTGACGGGATTGGCGCAGGAGATCACGGTCCGCCTGACGCCGGACGGCAAGTGGAGTGATGAGGAGATCGCCGAACGTGCACTCAGTCTGCTGTCCTGGAGCACCCTCATTCCCAAGGATACCGTCCGGGTCAAAGTGACCGATGGCTGGATCACCCTGTCCGGTCAGGTCGACTGGAATTTCCAGCGCCAAGCCGCAGAATCCGAAGTGCACAAGCTCTCCGGTGTCACCGGCATCACCAACGACATCAAGCTGGTCCCGGAGGTGGAAGCCAGCGACATCAGATCGCGGATCACCGACGCGCTCAAACGCCATGCCGAGGTGGAGGCCGCGCGTATCCACATAGAAGTGCATGGCGACAAAGTCGCCATCAGCGGCGAGGTGGATGACTGGAGCGAACGCCAAGCCGTGAAGCGTGCCGTCTGGTCGACGTCCGGTGTGCGCAGCGTGGAGGACAATCTGCGGATCGGATGATCAGCGTCCCCTGCCTGCCGGGTCCGGTGGGTACTGCTCCCCTCGGGCTGTTGCACTGGGTGCGAGGGTGGCAACAGTACGTATAGCTTTCGCACAAGGAACATGGGCACCACCCCGCCATCGGCCGTCGCCTGCGCATGGCCAATCCGCTCCACAGCGGATCACCGCGCCTGGCTGCATATCGTGTGGGGTGTCCTGCAGCTGCCGATGTTGTTGCTGATCGGAGGGCGCTGGCGTCTTTCGGTGGTCTGGTGATCCGCAGCAAGGCAGCGGTGGTCGGACTGATGCGCTACCGGGGCCGCAAATCCGAACGCGTACTTCACGCATTGCGGAATCCGCGCATCCCCCCAGGCGCGGGGGATACGTGAGGGTGAGGTGGTTCTGGTCGCGGCACATGAGCTTGTGTCCGGCGATGTGATCCGGGGAACGAGCGCGATCCTCCCCATATGGCGACAGCACTGCTCTATGGCTGTCTGTGACCCCCTGCGCATGGACTGCATCCAATTGCCCCGGTCCTGCGTAAAGGCCGCCAGTTGTTTTAATCGCAGATGTTGTCATGACCCCAAGCGTGACCGGCCAATCCGGTGCGGCCGCTCAAGCGGCGAACACCGCGCCACGGCCTGTTTACCCCAGCACCATCGCCCAACTGGTCGGCGGCAGCGCTGCCAATACCGCTTCACGTCAAGGCTATGACACCGCCGCGATCACGACGGTCCTTGCACACGCACGCCTGCGCGAACCGGGATTGTCCCTGCTGATGCTGTCCACCGCCGATGGTCGCGCGATTGCCGAGGACTCCTCGCTGCCGATCGATGGCCGCCGGCTGGCGGCGATGGCCAACTCCTTCCTGACCCTGGGCGAGACGGTATCGCGGGAGCTGGCTTTGGACAAAGCCGAGTACGCCACGATCTGCACGCCACTGGGCAATGTGGTGCTGATCCGAATCCCTGCCGACAGCCCGCTGACACTCACCGCCGTGGCCGACAGTGCACTGAACCTGGCGGTGCTGCGCTTCCATGCGCGTGAATGTGGCGTCCGCCTCGGCGCCTTGCTCAACGGCTGACCGCCACCGGCACCCGACCCTCCCCGGCGTGGCCTTGTCGGCCCGCTCTTTTTGTTACCTGCAAGGAATTTCCCATGTCCAACCTGATTCTCGACCAGCTCAACACCCTGTCTGGTTTCGTCGGTACCGCCCTGGTCGACAGCGACAGCGGCATGGCACTGGCCATGCATGGCGGCGGCAATATCAACCTGGAACTGGCCGCCGCCGGCAATACCGAGGTGGTCCGCGCCAAGCGCCGCGTGGCCTCCCAGCTCGGGCTTGACGACACCCTGGAAGACATCCTGATCACCCTGAGCACCCAGTACCACCTGATCCGTCCGCTGGAAAGCAACCCGTTGCTGTTCCTGTACGTGGTCCTGGACCGCAGCAGGGCCAACCTGGCAATGGCCCGCCACGAGCTCAAGGCGTTTGAAAAGACCCTGGATTTCAGCTGATTTCCTGTACTTCCGTCTGACGTCCGGGCAGCTCCACAGCCCCCGGACGGCAGCCACCTGGCGCGCTCCCCCTGCCCTGATGAGTCCTCCCATCCGCACCGTTGACGTGGCCGCCTTTGGCCTGGATCTGCTGCACCAGACCCGGCTGAAGCTGGCGTGTTCACTATTGCTGGCACAGCGGTTGGACGCCACTTTGCAGCCATGGAATGGCAGCAAGGCTGATCTGCTGGTGATCGGCATCGATGAGCCCGGGGCAGCGGCGGTGCTGGCCCGGGCGCGGGAAATGGACATCCCCAGCCTGATCATCTCCCGCCACGTCGATCCGGACGCAGCGGACCAGTTGGCCCATGGTGCCGCCGTGGCCAGCCTGAACCAGAAGCTGTCCGCCCTGCTGGCCGTCCGGCGCCGCAACAGCCCGGAAGCCACCCCGCCATTGCTGCTGCAGCTGGCGCAGACGCAGGCCCCCGTCGATACGCTGTACCTGCTGCAATGTGGTGCGCTCCAGGTGGTGATTGATCCGGTCACCCGCAGCCTAGCCCTGCCCGCGAACCTGGGCCTGCTCGAACTGGTCGCGCAGCTCGATGACAGCCGCTGGGCATCCAGCCACCTGAGCCGTGCCGATTTCAACCACCCCTACCGCCAGCGGCTGCCCCAGCGGCAATCGCTGGAAGCGCTGTTTTTCTGCCTGGTCCGGCACCGTCCGCAGCTGTTGCCCACGGGCAGTGCCGATACGGTGCTGCAGCTGGAGCACTGGCCTGACCTGTGGGGTGTCGATCTCCCTGCCGGCTGGCTGCTGGCTGTCGCCTGCCTGCATGCCCGCCCCTGGCAGGCCAATGCACTGGCCGCGCATTGCCAGATCCCCGTCAGCACGGTCAACGCCCTGTTCGCGGCGGCCGCCGCCAGTGGCTTGGCCCAGGCAGCGACCACCGGCAACGTCGCGTCCCATCCCGGTCGCCACCGCGAGGATTCCCGCTTCTTCAGCTGGGTGGCGCGGCGCTTTGGCCTCACTCTATTCAAGACAGCACACGCATGAATCTTCCTGCAAACAAACTGGTCTTTGTCGGCGGCATGGGGGCAGGCAAGACCACCGCAATACGCGCCATTTCCGATATCGAACCGGTGAGCACGGAAATGCCGTTGAGCCAGGACGCGCAGGGCGACAAGGTGGAAACCACTGTGGCCCTGGACTACAGCTCGATCGAGCTGGAGGACGGCGAGTTGCTGCACATCTACGGTGTGCCCGGCCAGCGCTACCTGGATTTCATGTGGCCGATGGTCTGCGAAGGAGCGCTCGGGATCATCGTGCTGGTCAATGCCGCGCAGCCCGAGCGGGTCAGCGCGACCGTCGAACTGCTGCAGGAGTTCTCGCGCATCGCCCCCGACGCCAGCCTGGCCGTGGGCCTGACCCGCACCGACCAGCACGGTGAGGTGCTGGTTCCGGAGTTCCGCCAGGCGCTGTTCGCTGCCGGCTTCCGCCTGCCGGTGATGCGGGTGGATGCCCGCGATGCGGCGCAGGTGACCTTTCTGGTGCGCTCATTGCTGTCTTACCGCTACGCGGGCGGGCATTGACCAGCCACTGGCGCATTGCCACGGTCAGCGTTGGCACGTGCGGATGACGGTGGGCATTTAAAAGGTTGGCAATCGCGGCGCGTGACGGGCCGCGCCCGTGTATACGTGGCAAATCGCTGCCGTAAGCGCCGCCGTCAAAGTTTGCAGCTGCGTTCCGACCGCAGGGCGCGCCGCCACCGCACTGACCGCGACCGTTCTCTTTCAGCCAACCACGCTGTTGCGGCCAATCCGCTTGGCGCGGTACATGGCAAGGTCGGCGCGGCGCAACAACTCCGAGACCGTGTCCTGGGCCGCCATCTGCGCCACCCCGGCCGATATCGACAGCGAAAATGCCGCGTGCTCGCTGACCTGTGTCGCCCCGACGGCCGCGCGCAGCCGTTCGCCCAGCTCCAGTGCCTGAGACAGATCACAGTGGGGAAGGACCACCAGAAATTCCTCGCCTCCCCAGCGTACGGCCACATCGTCTGCGCGTACCGAGGCTTTGAGCACCTGGCCCACTCGCGCCAAGGCGTCATCGCCGGCCTTGTGGCCATAGGTATCGTTGATCGCCTTGAAGTAATCGATGTCGGCCAAGATCACACTCAGTGCGTGCCCGGAGCGGCGCGCCTCATCGACCAGCCGGCGCATCAGCCCGGAACCGGCATGGCGGTTGTACAGGCCTGTCAGGCTGTCGATCGTGGCCATCTCCAGCAGCCGCGATTCACGCTCGACGCGCTCGCTGACATCCTTGCCGGTACTGATGTAGTGGGAAATGCGCCCGGCGGCATTGACTACCGGCGCGATGCTCTGCTCGACATGCACCGGCCTCCCACTCTTGTGCCGGTAGATGAAGGTGGCGCGGAAAGGCTGGCGCTGACGCAGGCTGGCCCGCAGGTTGCGTTGGAACATCGGATCCTGGTGCGAGGGATACAGCATATGCGCCGACTGCCCGAGGATTTCCTCGGCGGCATAGCCGGTAAGCCGCGCGAACGCCTCGTTGACGAATACCACCCCGGTATCACGACCGGTGATCAGGATCGGATCGGCGGCAGCGTCCAGCGCCTGCAACAGCAGCCGCCGCTCCTGCTCGGCGGCGATCCTCGCGCTGATATCGCTCTGCACCGAAACAAAATGTTCGATCACCCCCTCGGCATTGCGCACCGGCGAGATGCTCCACTCCACGGTGTAGGGGCGGCCATCCGCCGTGTAGTTGACGGTGCTGCCGGTAAACGGCAGCCCCTGCAGCAGGTGCTCGCGCAGCGAGGCCAGCAGCGCACGGTCACTGCGGGGGCCCTGCAGCAGGCGCGGGCTGCGCCCAATCAACTGCTCCATCCGGTAGCCGCTCATCCGGCAGAACGCCGGGTTGGCGTAGACGATCCGTGGACCGTCGCCGTCAAAACTGGCGTCGGTGATCAACACGGCACTGGTGGTCTGGCTGATGGTGTGGGCAAATACAGTCGGTGCGGCCTGTGCCAGCCACTGGCTCTCCGCGCCGGCTGTGGTCACATCGTCCACGGAATGTCCTCTTCCCGCACTACGCACTCGAACTGCGGCCTGCCGAACCAGTAGCCCTGCATCAGACTGATGCCCAGATCGGCCAGGCAGCGCGCCTCATCGGCGCTTTCGATGCCCTCGGCAATCACCGCGATATCCAGCTGCCGGCACATGGCCACCACCCCGGCCACGATTGCGCGGCGTGGCTTGCTGTGGTCGATGCCGCGGATCAGGGCCATGTCCAGCTTGACGATATCCGGCTGGAAATCGGCCAGCAGGTTCAGGCCGGCAAAACCGGCGCCGAAATCATCGATGGCCGTCTTGAAGCCGATCCGCTTGTACTCGCGCAGGATTTCGGCAAGCCATTTGCCATCGCTGACCTGCTCCCCTTCCACGGTTTCAAAGATGATCCGTTCCACCGGAAAGCCATAACGGTGCGCCGCCTGCAGGGTCGAGCGGATGCACAGCTCGGGCCGGTAGATCGCATTGGGCAGGAAATTGATCGACAGATGCGAGCGCATCTGCAGCCGCGCGGCAATCTGGATGGCTTTGTCGCGACAAGCCTGGTCGAACGGGTAGCGGTTGTCTGGCGTGATACGTGACAGCACCGAGTTGGCAGGCTCCCCCGCCGGCCCACGCACCAGGGCCTCATGGGCGAACACCTGGTGGGCATGCACATCGATAATCGGCTGGAAGGCATAGCTGAATTCGAAATCCAGTGGCTGCGCATCACGGCACAGGCCGCAACCGGCACGCATATCGATGGAAGGCATGCGGTTTACTCTCTGCGCGCTAAAGACGCTGAGCATAGCCGATGCCGTACAGGGCAAGGTAGACGCCATTTGGCCGGCCGATATCACCGGGCGTGCCGGCCGATCCCGGCATTTTCGATGACCGCTGTCCGCTGCTGCGGCTCCAGTACCAGCCGCAGCAGGCACCGGCCAACCGCCTCGGTGCTGGTGAACACCTGCGGGCAGATACCCGCGGCCAGCGCCAGTACGGGGCTCCCCAAGGCATACAGGCCACGGCGCAGCCGATGCGGCGAGGCCACCCCGAGCACCGGGCGCATCACGCCCGGACGCAGGCTGGTATGGGCCAGCCCCGAGCGTGCCAGCACCTGTTCGGCCTGCCCCTTGACCCGCAGCGGCATCATCCTGCTGTCGGGATCGGCCCCCATGCCGGAGATGTAGGCCACATAGCCGGCCGGATTGGCCGCGGCATAGGCCACCACGACCCGCTCCAGGGTCGCCACGGTCGCCTCGCGGTAGGCGGCCTCGGACATTCCCACTGGCAGCGGCCCGGCGCAATACAGGCAGGCGTCCAGGCCGCGCAGGTCCAGACCGTCCAGTGCGTCGCTGGAAAAATCCGCCAGCTGCAGCACCTGCACCCGGGGATCGGGGGCCGTGAAGGGACGCCGCACCAGCACGCTCACCGCCTCCACCTGGTCGGACTGCAGCAGCACGCGCAGCACACCCTGGCCGACCAGGCCGGTGGCACCGACCAACAAAATCCGCTTGCCCATTTTCCTGTTCCTTATCGGTGTTGACGGCAGCGTTGCGAACAGTAGCGCACGCTGTCCCAGTCTCGCGCCCACTTGCGTCGCCACGTGAACGGCCGCGCGCAGCTTGCGCAGAGCTTTTGCGGCAGCTCGGCCTTTTTGCGCATCCGCGCCATCAGATCGCCTCCGCATCCGGCAGCGGACAGGCTGCCTTCGGGCTGCAGGCATCCCGCCCGGCCGGCCAAAGCAGGTAGCAATCCAAGTGGAGGAGCGGTCGTCTGATCACGCTGCTTCTACGCAACGTCTCTGCCACTGGATGCATCCAGAGCGATGGCCGCTGCGTAAACACCTGCATCCTCCGACCGTGGACGCCTGCCATGCGCCTTTCCCTCCCCTTTGTCCTGCCGCTGCTGGTGGCCGCCCTGCTCAGTGGCTGTGCCCAAGCCAAGCACTCCCCCATCACCCCGGTCGAGTCGGTGGATCTGCCCCGCTTCATGGGCCGCTGGTATGTGATTGGCATCATCCCCACACGTCTGGAGCGTGGCAGCCACAACCCGGTGGAGACCTATCGTCTGGACAGCAAAGGCCAGGTCTGCACCTGGTACCGCTACCGCCCGGACAGCTTCGATGCACCCGTCAAGCTGCTGGCCTCCACCGGCCTGGTGCAGCCGGGCACCGGCAATGCCGAGTGGAAAGTGCGCTTCTTCGGCCTGTTCAAGGCGCAGTACCTGGTCGGCTGGCTGGCACCGGACTACAGCCAGGTGATGGTTGTGCGCGATGCCCGCGACTACCTGTGGTACATGGCGCGCACCCCGGCCGTGCCGGAAGCCGACTACCAGGCCATGCTCGATCGCGCCGCGGCGCTGGGCTATGACACCAGCCGGATCGAACGCGTCCCGCAGCAGTGGCCGGAAACCGACCAGGACAAGGACACGTTCCACGGAGAATGCCAATGAAATGGCTGGTACTGCTGTTGGCCTTGTCGATGCCGCTGGTGGGCTGGCTCTCCAATACCGGCCTGCTTGGGCCGAGTAACGGCGAGATATCCGCCCGCTACCCGACCCTGATCGTTGCCGCCGGCTATGCGTTCGCCATCTGGGGGCCAATCTTCCTGCTCGATGGAGTGTTCGCCCTTGGCCAGGCGCTCACCCGGGACGACTCCCTGCGGCTGCGCCGCATCCGCCAACTCACCGCGGCCGGCTTTGCGCTGACGTCGCTGTGGATGGTGGTGTTCGCCCAGCAATGGTTCTGGCTGGCGCTGGCGGTGATCTGGCTCAGCCTGGGCTGCCTGCTGGCCGCCACCTGGATGGTTTCAACCACCCGGAACCAGCCCCGCGGCCCCTGGTGGCAATGGCTGCCGTTGTCTCTGCATGCCGGCTGGCTGTCGCTGGCGGTATTCCTGAACACCGCACAGGTGGTGGTCGCGTTCGAGCTGCTGCCCACCCGCACCATGCTGCCGTGGACGCTGGTGCTGTTCGCACTGGCTGCGGCGCTGTTGCTGGTCGTGTTGATCAAGCTGCGCGGCAACCCGTGGTATGCGCTGGCCGCAGTCTGGGGACTGCTCGGGGTATATGCCCGGCAGCAAGCCTCGGCACTGCCCGGGGCTGGCGTAGCCGCGGCCGTGGCACTGTCGCTGGCGGTGCTGGTGGTGGTGACCACCCTGATCATCGGCCTGTCCCACTGGCAGGCACGGCAACTGGAAAGCGAGCCGTGACCTGCCTGCGCCTGGTGCTTGGCGACCAGCTCAATCCCGGGCATCCCTGGTTCGCCAGCGTGCGCCCGGACGTGGTCTACGTGCTGATGGAGATGCGCCAGGAAACCGACTACGTGCTGCACCATGCGCAGAAGATCCTGGCGATCTTCGCGGCGATGCGGCGCTTTGCCGACCAGCTGCGCGCCGCCGGGCACCGGGTCAGCTACCTGGCCATCGATGCGCCGGACAACCGCCAGTCGCTGACCGCCAACCTGGACGCGCTGCTGGCCCGGCACGCGGCCGGCACGCTGGAATACCAGGCCCCGGACGAGTGGCGGCTGGATGCGCAGCTGCGCCAGTACGCCGCGCAGCAGAGCATCGCGGTGCACTGCGTGGACAGCGCGCATTTTCTGACCAGCCGGGAGGAGGTGGCGCGTTTTTTCGGCAGCCGCAAGCGCTGGACGATGGAGCTGTTCTACCGCCACATGCGCCAGCGCCACCGGGTCCTGCTCGAACCCGACGGCCAGCCGCTGGGCGGGCGCTGGAACTTCGATGCGGAAAACCGCAAGGCCTGGCGTGGCGACCCGCCCGAACCGCCGGACCTGCGCCCGCGCCATGACCTGCGCCCGCTGTGGCAGACGATCAGCGCGGCCGGGGTGGCCAGCTTCGGCGAGCCGAACGCGCACGCACTGCGCTGGCCGCTGGACCGCGGCGAGGCGCTGCAGCAGCTGGAGGCCTTCATCAACTACGGCCTGCCGCATTTTGGCGACTACCAGGACGCGATCAGCGCGCAGGCCCCGCGCCTGTTCCACTCGCTGCTCTCCTTTGCCCTGAACGTGAAGATGCTCGGCCCGGCCGAGGTGATCGCGCGGGTCGAGGCGGCCGGGCGCGATGGCCAGGCGCCAATGGCCGCAGTGGAAGGCTTCATCCGCCAGATCCTGGGCTGGCGCGAGTACGTGCGCGGGGTTTACTGGGCGCAGATGCCCGGTTATGCCGACAGCAACGCACTGGGCCACACCCGGCCGCTGCCGGACTGGTTCTGGACCGGCAACACCCGCATGGCCTGCGTGCGCAGCGCAATCAAGCTGTCGCTGGCCAACGCCCATGCCCACCACATCCAGCGGCTGATGGTGATCGGCAACTTCGCCCTGCTGGCCGGGCTCGAGCCGCGGGCCCTGCACCGCTGGTACCTGGGCATCTACATCGATGCCTTCGAGTGGGTGGAGCTGCCCAACACGCTGGGCATGAGCCAGTTCGCCGATGGTGGCCTGCTCGCGACCAAACCGTATGTCTCCGCCGCGGCCTACCTGCACCGGATGGGCGACCACTGCGGCCAGTGCCCCTACCGCCGCGACCTGCCCACCGGCGCCAAGGCCTGCCCGTTCAATGCGCTGTACTGGAACTTTCTGGAACGGCATGCCGACACCCTGGGCCGCAACCCGCGCCTGGCCATGCCCTACCGGCAGCTGGCACGGATGCCCGAGAGCCGGCGCCAGGCGCTGGCGCAGCAGGCCGGGCAGCTGCTGGCCAATCTGGAGGCGCTGTGAGCCTCCACCCGCAGCGGCCGGACCCTGCCTGCACGGCCGGCCCTGCTCCCTTCCCCTCCCCCCTTACTGCCGCGAGTCCTGCCATGTCCCAGCCCCTGCCTGATTCCACGACGCTGCATCCCCTGCAAGCTTCCGAGCGCGTGCGCGAGCGCCTGCGCCGGGCCGGCCAGCGCTTCCATGCCAATGACAACATTGCCGACCACCTGCACGAGGGCGAGCTGGCCGCGATCGAGCAGGAAGTCGCGCTCAAGGCGCAGGAGCTGCTGCGGGCGCTGGTGATCGACGTGGACAACGACCACAACACCCAGGACACCGGCCGCCGCCTGGCCAAGATGTTCGTGCGCGAGCTGTTCGCCGGCCGTTACCAACCAGCCCCGGCGGTGACCGAGTTCCCCAATGCCGAGCGCCTGAAAGAGCTGATGATCGTCGGCCCGCTGCGCGTGCGCAGCGCCTGCTCGCACCACCTGTGCCCGATCATCGGCCGGGTCTGGATCGGCGTGCTGCCCGATGCCGGCTCCAACCTGATCGGGCTGTCCAAGTACGCCCGCCTGATCGAGTGGATCATGAGCCGGCCGCAGATCCAGGAAGAGGCGGTGAGCCAGATCGCCAACCTGCTCGAGCAGCGGCTCAAGCCCGATGGCCTGGCGGTGGTGATGGAAGCCGACCACTACTGCATGCACTGGCGCGGAGTGAAGGACGACGGCTCGAAAATGACCAACAGCGTGATGCGCGGCAAGTTCCTCAGCGACCCGGCCCTGCGCCGCGAGTTCCTGTCGCTGCGCCACCAGCACTGAGCCACGCCTCAGCGCCGCAAACGCAAACGGCCCGCCGGAATACTTCCGGCGGGCCGTTCTGATTGGTGTGTCGGCCCGGTTACAGCCCGACCATCGGCTGCATCTTGCGCGCCAGCCAGCCGTTGAACTTCAGCGGGCCATCCAGCGCGGCCACGCAGATGCAGGGCACCCCGGGCGAGACGATCGGCTGGTGCTCGATCTCGCTGTCCAGGTCGGCCATGTCGCCCGGGCCGAAGTGGCCCAGCGCATCGTCGTAGGCGCCCTGCAGGATCTGGGTCAGTTCGCTGCCTTCGTGGCTGTGCAGCGGCAGGCTCTTGCCGGGGGCAATCTTGAGCAGCACCAGCGTATCGGAGGCGATTTGCGGCGCCCGGATCATGTGTACGCCAGGCGCCACCCAGCGCCAGCGCAGCGCCTTCCAGGTGCGGCCGAAATACGGTTGCAATGGCCGCGGCAATGCCTCGGTGGAGGGGTGCGCCGGCAACGGCAGCGGTTCGCTGGGCCGCGGGGGCAACGGTTCACGCAGCCGGCCGAGGATGTCCTCGCGCAATTGCGCCTCGCGTGGCGAGGCAGCGGGTGGCTGCTGCTGCAACAGCAGCGCCCCGCCGACATGCTCGGCCTGGGTCAACAGACGGCGGCAATGCGCACAGGTATCCAGATGGGTGGCCGCCACAGCCGCCATCGCCGGGGACAATGCACCGGCGGCGTGGCTGACCAGGGTGGCCGAATCCAGGTGATGACGCGGAATCATGCGGCCCCCTGCATGCTGGACTGCAGTTGCTGGAAGGCGCGCCGGATGTGCGACTTGACCGTGCCCAGCGGCATACAGACCTCCTCGGAAATCTGCTGGTGTGACTTGGCTTCGAAATAGGACATGCGGATCAGGCGTGCTTGAAGGGCCGACAGGCGTTCGATACGTTCATTGAGGTCGGCGTGGGCCGCGTAGCTCTCTGCTGAAGAGAAGTCCGGATTCTCGGTTTCCTGCTTGAACTCCATTCCCTCATCGGCATCCATTTCCACTGCCAGCCCGGGGCTTTCACGGCGCAGACGATCGATATGCAGATTGCGTGCGACCCGGAACAGCCAGGTCGACAGCGTGCTGCGTGCCGGGTCGTAGCTCTCGGCACGTTGCCACAGCCGCAGCATGGCTTCCTGTGCGAGCTCCTCGGCCACCATTTCCGGCGCGCCCAGTCCCCGCAGGTACAGCCGTACACGTGGTGCGAAATGGTCATAGATACGCAGGAAGCAACGCTGGTCACGCTGCACGGCGACGGCCTGCATCTGCCCGGACCAGTAACCGGGATTGCCCGGACCTGCTTCAGTGATCGACATGGCTCTGGCCGCCTCGAAGGGCGACAGATCTCCGTGATGGGCTTCCGGGCACATGGTAGGGCAGTTCGCGAAGGTACGGGATTTACCCGTTGTACGTGCACCGTTGCAGTTTGGATGCAGGCAGACGGCCCGTTCACCTGCATCCAATGCCCTGACAATACCGTACAACCCACCGAACCACGCGGATTGCCAGTAATGCCTTTGGACCACGCTCCTCCCGACATGTCGACACCTCCCCCAGCTTCCGCCCCCCTGGTACGCATCCTGCGCCTGTGGTTTGACAGCAGCGCCGCGCCGCCCCCGGACGAGGCCGATGCCGACCGCGTCGACTGGATGCGGGTGGTGCCGTTCCTGCTGCTGCACCTGGGCTGCGCGGCGGTGATCTGGGTCGGGGTCTCGCCGGTGGCACTGCTGGTGGCCGGCCTGCTGTATGCCGTGCGAATGTTCGCCATCACCGGGTTCTACCACCGTTATTTCTCCCACCGCAGCTTCCGCACCTCGCGCGTGCTGCAGTTCGTGTTTGCTTTGATCGGCGCAGCCAGCGTGCAGCGCGGGCCGCTGTGGTGGGCCGCGCACCACCGCCACCACCACCGTTACGCCGACCAGCCGCAGGACCCGCATTCGCCGCGGCACGGCTTCTGGCGCAGCCATATGGGCTGGTTCATGACCCGGGGAGCATTTGCCACCGACCTGAGCCGGGTGCAGGACCTGGCCCGCTACCCGGAGCTGCGCTGGCTGGATCGCTATGACGTGGCGGTGCCTGCGGCCATGGCCGTGGGCCTGTACGCGCTGGGCGCGCTGCTGGAGCACTTCTGGCCGGCGCTGGGTACCAGTGGCTGGCAACTGCTGGTATGGGGGTTCTTCATCTCCACCGTGGTCCTATTCCACGCCACGGTGACCATCAACTCGCTGTCACACCGCTTCGGCACCCGCCGTTTCCAGACCAACGACGACAGCCGCAACAACTTCCTGCTGGCCCTGCTCACTTTCGGCGAGGGCTGGCACAACAACCACCATTTCTATTCCAGCAGCGCCCGCCAGGGTTTCCGCTGGTGGGAAGTGGACCTGACCTGGTACGGCCTGCGCCTGCTGGCCCTGTTCGGGCTGGTACGTGACCTCAAGCCCGTGCCCGCGTGGGTGTTCAACCAGGAGGGCCACTGAGATGCGGATTGCCGTCATCGGCTCGGGCATCGCCGGGCTGGCCAGTGCCTGGCTGCTGTCACACGCACACGACGTGGTGCTGTTTGAAGCCAACGATTACCTCGGCGGGCACACCCACACCCACGACATCACCCTGGGCGGACGCACCTACGCGGTGGACACCGGCTTCATCGTCCACAACCCGGAGCACTACCCGCTGCTGACCCGGCTGTTCCAGACCTTGGGTGTGGAAACCCAGCCCACCACCATGAGCTTTTCGGTGCACAACGGCCGCAGCGGGCTGGAATACAACGCCACCTCGCTGGATGCGCTGTTCTGCCAGCGCCGCAACCTGGTCTCGCCACGCTTCCTGGGCATGGTGCGCGACCTGTTCCGTTTCTACCGCCAGGCTCACAGCCTGCTCCAGGGCGAGGGCCCCGGCCCCGGCCTGGGCGAGTGGCTGCAGGCCAATGGCTATGGCGAGGCCTTCCGTGACGATCACCTGGTGCCGATGGCCTCGGCGCTGTGGTCTTCGCCGCCGGAGCAGATCCTGCAGTTCCCGGCGCGCTATCTGGTCCAGTTCATGGCCAACCACCAGATGCTGCAGGTCAGCGACCGCCCGCAGTGGCGGGTGGTACGCGGCGGCTCGGCACGCTATGTCGACGCGCTGCGTGCACGCTGGCAGGTGGAAGAACGCCTGGCCTGCCCGGTGCAGGCGGTGCACCGCGACGGTGACGGCGTGCGCGTGGACAGCGCGGCCGGCAGCGAGCGCTTTGACCAAGTCGTACTGGCCTGCCACAGCGACCAGGCGCTGGCCCTGCTGGCCGATGCCAGTGGCGACGAGCAGGCGGTGCTCGGCGCGATCGGCTACCAGCCCAACGAGGTGGTGCTGCATACCGATGCCTCGCTGCTGCCGCGCCAGCGCAAGGCATGGGCGGCGTGGAACGCGTTCGTGCCCGGCACCCCGGATGCGCCGTGCACGGTGAGCTACTGCATGAACCTGCTGCAGGGCATCGACGCGCCCGAGCCGCTGGTGGTCACCCTCAACCGCAGCGAGGCGATCGACCCGGCCAAGGTGCTGCGCCGGCTCAACTACCACCATCCGGTCTATACCCCGCAGTCGGTGGCCGCGCAGCAGCAGCGCGGACAGATCCAGGGCGTGAACCGCACCTGGTTTGCCGGCGCCTACTGGGGCTGGGGCTTCCATGAAGACGGCATGCGCAGCGCGGTCGAAGTGGCCAGCGCGCTGGGCGAGGACTGGCCCGCTGGCCCCGCCGGGCACGGCGCATGAGCGGCCCACTGCACAGCGCGGTCTACGAGGGGGTGGTGCATCACCACCGCCACCACCCGCGCGTGCACGCCTTCGGCTACCGGATGGCCCAGCTCTACCTGGACCTGGACGAACTGGAGCAGGTGTTTGCCGGGCGCTGGCTGTGGTCGGTCGGCCGCCGCAACCTGGCCCGCTTCGAGCGCGCCGATTTCCTCGGCCCGGCCACCCGGCCGCTGAAGGAGGCGGTCAAGGACCGGGTCCAGGCCGCCACCGGCCAGCGCCCGGACGGCCCGGTGCGCCTGCTCACCCACCTGCGCTATGCCGGGCTGAGCTTCAACCCGGTCAGCTTCTACTACTGCTTCCAGGCCGACGGCCAGACCCTGCACAGCATCGTGGCCGAGATCACCAACACCCCGTGGCGCGAGCGCCATGCCTACGTGCTGCCGCTGGCCGAGGCCAGCCAGCAGGGCCGGCTGCTGCGCTGGGAGTTCGACAAGACCTTCCACGTCTCCCCGTTCATGGGCATGCAGCGCGGCTACGACTGGCGCTTCAGCCTGCCCGACGAACACCTGCTGGTGCAGATGGCGGTGTCCGAGGGCGACCGGCGCGAGTTCGATGCCCGGCTCTCCTTGCGCCGGCTGCCGTTGACCGGCGGCTCGCTGGCGCGGGTGCTGTGGCGCTACCCGCTGATGACCACCCAGGTGGTGGTCGCGATCTACTGGCATGCGCTGCGCCTGTGGCTCAAGCGCACCCCCTTCCACACCCATCCCCGAGTTTCCGGAGACACCCCTTGAACAGCATCGTGCAGACCGGCACCGCGCCCCGCTTCGGCGCCCTCGACCGCTTCCTGCGCCAGCGCATGCACCAGCAGCTGGCCGGCTTCGGCCACGGCCAGCTGGTGATCCAGGACACACTGGGAACGCTGCAGGTCGGCCAGGCCGACAGCGGCCCAAGCATCACCCTGCAGATCCACGACCCGGGCTTCTACCGTGCACTGGCCACACACGGCAGCGTCGGCGCCGGCCAGGCCTACATGGACGGGCTGTGGCAGTGCAGCGACCTGGTCGGGCTGATCCAGCTGCTGGTGCGCAACCGCGACCTGCTCGACGGCATGGAAACCGGCAGCGCGCGCCTGGGCGGGCTGGCGATGAAGGCCCTGCATGCGCTGCGCCGCAATACCCGGGAAGGCAGCCGGCGCAACATCGCCGCCCACTACGACCTGGGCAACGAGTTCTTCGGCCTCTTCCTGTCGCCGGACCTGATGTACTCCTCGGCCTGCTGGGAAGGCGCCGAGGACACGCTGGAAGCGGCCTCGACCCGCAAGCTGGACCTGATCTGCCGCAAGCTGAAGCTCGGGCCGAATGACCATGTGCTGGAGATCGGCACCGGCTGGGGGGGCTTTGCCCTGCATGCGGCACGCCACTACGGCTGCCGGGTCACCACTACCACCATCTCGCGCGAACAGCACGACCTAGCCGCCCAGCGCATCGCCGAGGCCGGGCTGGGCGCGCGCATCACCCTGCTGCAGTCGGACTACCGCGACCTCACCGGCCAGTACGACAAGCTGGTCTCGATCGAGATGATCGAGGCGGTCGGCGCCGATTTCCAGGACAGCTACTTCGGCCAGATCGGCCGCCTGCTCAAGCCCGACGGCCTGGCCCTGGTGCAGGCGATCACCATCGAGGACCACCGCTACGAGCAGGCGCTGAAGTCGGTGGACTTCATCAAGCGCCACGTGTTCCCGGGCTGTTTCATTCCTTCCGTCAACGCGATGCTGGCCTCCAAGACCCGCAGCAGCGACCTGGCGCTGATCGCGCTGGAGGATTTCGGCCTGTCCTACGCCCGCACCCTGCAGGCCTGGCGCGAGCGCTTCCTGGCCCAGCTGCCGGCGGTGCGCGCGCAGGGCTTTGACGAGCGTTTCATCCGGCTGTGGGAGTTCTACCTGGCTTACTGCGAGGGTGGCTTCCGCGAGCGTTCGATCGGCGTGTCGCACCTGGTGATGGCCAAGCCGGGCTGGCGCCCGGCCGCGGTGGAGCCGGCATGAACAACCTGGCCATCCTGCTGGTTTACCAAGCCACCTGGTTTGCCGCGGTGATCGGCGCCGGGCACGGGCTGTGGTGGCCGGGCGTGCTGTGCGCGGTGCTGTTCGCGCTGTGGCGGCTGGCGGTCTCGCCGCAGCGTGCGCTGGAGACCCGGCTGGTGCTGGCGGCGCTGGCCATCGGCCTGGTGCTGGAAAACCTGTGGACCGGCAGCGGCCTGCTGACCTATGCCGCGCCTTGGCCGTGGGCCGGCTCGCCGGCCTGGATCCTGGCGCTGTGGCTGGCCTTCGCGCTGGTGATCGTGCCGCTGCTGGGCTACCTGCACCGGCGGCTGTGGCTGGCCGCGCTGCTGGGCGCCATCGGCGGCCCGCTGGCCTACCTGGGCGCAGCACGTGGCTGGCAGGCGGTGCAGTTCAGCGAGCCGGACTGGCACGGCCTGCTCGCGCTGGGCGCCGGCTGGGCGCTGGCGATGCCACTGCTGGCGGCACTGGCCGCACGTGGCCTGGCACCTGATCAATCCGGAGGACCGACCCGATGAATCTTGCTACCCAACTGCTCTTGATCTGGGCCTTTGCCGTCGTGCTGATGTTGCTGGGCTGGCAATGGCAGCGCCGGCGCAGCAATGCCGGCATCGTCGATGTGCTGTGGGCCTTCGGCCTGGCCTGCTCGGCCCTGTGGCTGGCGTTGAGCGGCAGCGGCGCCTGGACCGCGCGCGCCCTGGTCGGTGGCCTGGCCGCTGCCTGGGGCCTGCGCCTGGCCTGGCACCTGTGGCGGCGTGTGCGCAGCGAGGCCGAGGACGGCCGTTACCTGGCCCTGCGCCAGTACTGGCACGGCGACCAGCGCAAGTTCCTGGCCTTCTTCCAGTTCCAAGCCCTGCTGGTGGTGCTGTTCTCGCTGCCGCTGGCCGCCGTGGTCGCCCACCCGGACCCGTCACCGCTGCAGCTGGCCGGCGCCGCTGCGCTGTGGCTGGTCTCGGTACTGGGCGAATCACTGGCCGATGCCCAGCTGGCCCGTTTCCGCGCCAATCCGGCCAACCGCGGCCGCACTTGTGACCGTGGCCTGTGGCGCTACTCGCGCCACCCGAACTACTTCTTCGAATGGCTGCACTGGTGCGCCTGGGCCGTGGCCGCGCTCGGCGGACCGCTGGTCTGGCTCGGCCTGCTCGGCCCGGTCCTGATGTACCTGTTCCTGCGCTTCATCAGCGGCATCCCGTTCACCGAACAACAGGCCCTGCGCACGCGGGGCGACGACTACCGGGAGTACCAGCGGCGCACGCCGATGTTCTTCCCCTGGTTCCCCAAACCCTGACCGTATTGCCGAGGACCGCGCCATGACCACCACCACCCTGGACCGCAACGAACTCTCGCCCGACCGGGCGGCCCCCGGCCTGCTCGGCCTGGCCGAACGTGGCCTGCTGCCCGATGCGCTGGTGCGCGCCGGCATCCGCCGCCTGTGCGAGCAGCGGCTGAGCGAGGAACTGGAGGGCGGCGTGGAGGCGCAGTCGCTGCGCCAGCGCCAGCGCCTGGAGGAGCTGCGCCAGAGCCCGCTGGCGATCGAGACCGAGGCAGCCAACAGCCAGCACTACGAGCTGCCGCCGGCCTTCTTCACCCACTGCCTGGGGCCGCGGCTGAAGTATTCGTGCTGCTACTACCCCAATGGCGACGAAACCCTGGCCCAGGCCGAGGAAGCGATGCTGGCGCTGTACTGCGAGCGCGCCGGGCTGGCCGATGGCCAGGACATCCTCGAGCTGGGCTGCGGCTGGGGTTCGCTGACCCTGTGGATGGCCGAGCACTACCCGAACGCACGCATCACCGCGGTGTCCAACTCCAACGGCCAGCGCGCCTTCATCGAGGCGCGTTGCCAGGAGCGCGGCCTGCACAACGTGCAGGTACTCACCCGCGACGTGAACCACCTGGCCCTGCCCGAGGCCGCCTATGACCGCTGCGTTTCGGTGGAGATGTTCGAGCACATGCGCAACTACGACACCCTGCTGGCCCGCATCGGCGGCTGGCTGCGCCCGGGTGGCCAGCTGTTCGTGCATATCTTCGTGCACCGCACCCTGCTCTACCCGTTCGAGACCGCCGGTTCGGACAACTGGATGGGCCGCCACTTCTTCACCGGCGGGCTGATGCCGGCGGCCGATACCCTGCTGCACTTCCAGGACGCACTGACGATCAAGCAGCAGTGGCTGGTCGAGGGCACCCACTACGAGCGCACCGCCAACCAGTGGCTGGAACACCAGGATGCCAACCGCGAAGCGGTGATGACGATCCTGCGCCAGGCCTATGGCGAGGCCGCCGGGCTGTGGTTCCAGCGCTGGCGGATGTTCTGGATGGCCTGCGCCGAGCTGTTCGGGCATACCGACGGCCAGGAGTGGATGGTCTCGCACTACCTGTTCCAGCGCCGCTGAGTTCCGCGCCTGGATGACGTGGCGGGTATCGGCGTCATCCAGCCACATACCCCGGGCACGCCGCCGTGACGCCTTGCGGCGGCCCACCGGATGGCCATCGCCGACACCGCCGAACCGGCGGGGGGCCTAGCTGTCGGCCGCAGGCGCCACCGCACTGCGTATTTCACCGATCACCGCGGTGGGTTCTGGGGCTATCGCGTGTGTACGCCGCGTCAACGCCAACCCCGCAACTTCTATCCGATGGATTTTCCGGCTCCGATCGCGATTGGCGTGCATCCAAGCGTGTGCGTGCTGCGTATTGGAAGACGCATGACCCTGTGCACTTCCCTTTCAGCCTGGAGAGCCCCAATGAAGTCTGCTGCCTTTGTCGTTCTCGCTGCCGGTCTGGCTGCATCCGTTACTGCCCACGCATCCGGCGTTGAAGCCGGCAAGTGGAGTTTTTCCGCCTTCGGTGGCGTTGACATGCCGACCAGCGGCGACGTGCACGGCGGTGCCACCGCGCCCGTGCCCGACCTTGGACCGCTCAACCCTGCGTTGGCAGGGGTCAGTGCCGAGCTGCGTATCCAGTCGCGCAGCCATGACCGCATCTATGGCCTGGCCGACACCTACGGCCTGGAAATGGGCTATGGCCTGAGCGACAGCGCCGAGCTGTTCGGGCAGGTGCGTTACAGCTATGCCTCGCCCGGTCGCGTGCAGGTGGGCGGCGCCTTCGTGCCGGCGCTGGACACCGAGCTGCCGGTGTACGGCCGTTTCAGCGCCTACAAGAGCTACGGCGCCGAGTTCGGCTACCGCCGTTTCTTCATGCAGCCGGGCGCTGCGCGTCCTTTCCTTGCCGCCCGCATCGGCGCGACGCATACCGACGCCATCAACGCCTCGTTCGATATTCCGGATGCCGCCATTTCCATTCCGGATGCACGCTTCACCAAGAAGACCTGGTCCGCGTCCGGTGGTCTGGATGTGGGCGTGATCATTCCGGTCGGCGAGACCTTCAGCTTTACCGCGCAGGCCGGCGTTCGCTACGTCGACAAGCTCAGCGGTGATGACGCCGATATCGGTGGGCTCGGTCTGGGCAGCATCAACAACGATGCCAAGCGGATTTCGGTGCCGATGAGCGTCGCCGCCCGCTGGGACTTCTGATTCGGAGCTGCTTCAACGGCTGCACCGTCCAGGCCGCCACGTGGTGCACGGACGGTGCGGTTGCCGATCGACAACAACCGCAGCCAAGGCTGCGCTTTCCCCCCGCCTCCGACCGGAGGCGATATCCATGAGGACTTGAACATGCGTATCCAGATCCAGCGTCTTGCCATCGCCGCCGGCCTCGCGCTTGCCGGTGCCACCGTTCCTTCCGCTTTCGCCGCCGGCAATCCGGCGACGGGTGGCGCAGCGATGGGTGCACAGAAGACCATCGTAGAGACCGCTTCCAACACCAGTGAACTCAGCACCCTGGTAGCTGCGCTGAAGGCCGCAGGGCTGGTAGACACGCTCGCCGGAAAGGGCCCGTTTACCGTGTTCGCTCCCACCAACGAGGCGTTCGCCAAGCTCCCCCAGGGCACGGTCGATACCCTGCTCAAGCCCGAAAACAAGGGCACGCTGACCGGCATCCTGACCTATCACGTGGTACCGGGCACACACCCTTCCAGCCAGCTGGTCGCCGCCGCGAGCAGCCAGGGCGGCAGCAGCACCTTGAAGACGGTGCAGGGTGAGGAACTGACCGTCGAACTGAAAGACGGGAAAGTCTGGGTGGTGGATGCCAAGGGTGGCAAATCCGCGGTCACTACCGCCGATCTCATGCAGTCCAACGGCGTGGTGCACGTGGTCGACAGCGTGCTGATGCCGAAGTAAGCGCCTGCTCAACGGTGGCCTGCGACTGCCGCAGGCCACCGTTGCTGGATGCCGATCCCGGTGTCCTGCAGGGGCGAGGTGGTCAGGCAGGAGATCGGACGCTGGCCGAGTAGCCGCACCGCGAAACCCGCTTGAACCTCTACAACCCGACGAAGGCTGCAGCATCTTTCGCAATCCCCCCGCGCTGCTCCATAAACAAAAACGCCCCAAGTCGTTGTCGACGAGGGGCGTTTTACATGCTTGGTGCCGAAGGTGGGACTCGAACCCACACGCTTTTAAGGGCGGCGGATTTTGAATCCGCTGCGTCTACCGATTCCGCCACTTCGGCTGGCTGGCCGGCGATTATAGCTGAGCTTTTCCGCTTGGGCAGCAAGATTTCACTTAAATCCTGAAAAATCTCCCGGTGACTCCTGCCTTGTCACCGAGCTGCCGCCCCGCTGTGGTGAGGGGACTGTCTGCGTGGCGAGACCCTCGGCGGGCAATCTGCTCCAATCAACCACCGCGCCGGGCCCGGGCGAACGCATCGGCAAGCGCGTTGTTGGCAGGGGCGGAGCTGACGCCCGGACGACTTCCAGTGTTGCTTCCGCGGCCGGCTCCGCCGCGGTTGCCGTTATCGCGATGCGGGCCGGCGCCTTGCCCATCGCGGCGCGGGGCCCGCTCTTCAGGCCGGGCCGGGCCGGTGGCATCGTCCAGCCGGCGGGTCAACGCGATGCGTTTACGCGGCACATCCACTTCCAGCACCTTGACCTTGACGATATCGCCGGCCTTGACCACATCGCGCGGATCTTTGACGAAGGTGTCCGACAGTGCGGAGATATGGATCAACCCATCCTGGTGCACGCCGATGTCGACGAATGCGCCAAACGCGGCGACATTGCTGACCACGCCTTCCAGAATCATGCCCTCACGCAGGTCCTTGATGTCTTCCACACCCTCGGCAAAGCGCGCCGCCTTGAATTCCGGACGCGGATCGCGGCCGGGCTTTTCCAGTTCCCTGAGGATGTCGCGCACGGTTGGCACACCGAATTTGTCGTCGGTGAACTGTTCGGGTTTCAGGCTGCGCAGATAGCTGCCATCGCCAAGCAGCGCCTTGATCGGCCGGTCAGCGGCGGAGACGATGCGCTCGACCACCGGATAGGCTTCCGGGTGCACCGCCGACGCATCCAGCGGTTCATCACCATCGGCGATACGCAGGAATCCGGCGCACTGTTCGAACGTCTTGTCGCCCAGGCGCGGCACCTTGAGCAGTTCCTTGCGGCGCTTGAATGGGCCATTCTCGTCACGATGGCGCACGATATTTTCCGCCACGCTGGGCGACAGACCCGACACACGCGACAGCAATGCCGCCGAGGCGGTGTTGACGAATACGCCCACGGCATTCACGCAGTCTTCCACCCGTGCATCCAGTGCCTTGGCCAGCCGGTACTGGTCCACGTCATGCTGGTACTGGCCCACGCCAATGGCCTTGGGCTCGATCTTGACCAGTTCGGCCAATGGATCCTGCAGGCGACGGGCGATGGAAATGGCGCCGCGCAGCGACACGTCCAGCTCAGGGAACTCCTTGGCGGCGAACTCCGACGCCGAATAGACCGATGCACCGGCTTCGCTGACCACCACCTTCTGCAGTCTGGGATTGGCACAGGCCGCGATGACCTCACCCGCGAGCTTGTCGGTTTCGCGGCTGGCGGTACCGTTGCCGATCGCGATCAGCTCGACGTTGTGCTTGGTGCACAGGTGCTTGAGCGTCTGCAGCGACTGCTCCCACTGCCGGCGCGGCTCGTGCGGATAGATGGTCTCGGTCGCGACCAGCTTGCCGGTGGCATCGACCACGGCGATCTTGCAGCCGGTACGGATGCCGGGGTCAAGCCCCAGGACTGTCTTGGGTCCGGCCGGAGCGGCCAGCAGCAGATCCTTGAGGTTGTCACCGAACACCGCGATTGCTTCCGCTTCGGCCTTCTCGCGCGCCTGGTTGAACAGATCCAGCAGCAGGTGCATGTGCAGCTTGGCGCGCCAGGCCAGGCGACAGGCGTCTAGCAGCCAGCGATCGGCAGCCCGCCCCTTGTCAGCGATGCCGGCGTTGTAGGCCACGCGTCCTTCGGCGTACTGGTGCCCGGCTTCGGCATCGCTGCCCGGGTCCAGTTCGAGAAACAGGAATTCCTCGCGGCGCGCGCGGAAAAGCGCCAGCAGGCGATGCGAGGGAATCTTCGCCAGCGATTCGGCATGGTCGAAGTAGTCACGGTATTTGGCGCCTTCAGCCTCCTTGCCCTCGACCACGCGGGCGCGGATGACGCCGGTTTCAGCCAGCCACTGGCGCAATTCACCGACCAGTGCCGCATCCTCGCCCCATCGTTCCATCAGGATGGCGCGTGCGCCTTCCAACGCCGCCTTGGTATCGGCCACCCCTTTGTCGGCATCAACGAATCCAGCGGCGAAAACCTGTGGGTCCAGTGAAGGATCGGACAGCAGGCCATCGGCCAGTGGCTCCAGCCCGGCTTCGCGGGCGATCTGGGCACGGGTGCGGCGCTTGGGCTTGTACGGCAGATACAGGTCTTCCAGTCGGGACTTGGTATCGGCCCCGGCAATCTCGCTGCGCAACTCGTCGGTCAGCTTGCCTTGTTCCTGGATGCTGGCCAGCACCGCGGCACGACGATCCTCCAGCTCGCGCAGATAGGTCAGGCGTACTTCCAGATTGCGCAGCTGTGTGTCATCCAGGCCACCGGTAGCTTCCTTGCGGTAGCGCGCGATGAACGGAACGCTCGCCCCCTCGTCCAACAGGGCGATGGCGGCCTTGGCCTGTGACGGATCTGCGCCGATCTCGGCAGCGATGGTCTGCGCAATGTGCTGCGCGAGCTTGATGTCTTGCATTGCTTGATGCGGAAACCACGATGACAGGAAAGCCATTCTGGCAACGCATGGCTGTCAGCGGAAGCCGTTGACAGCAGGCGCCGGACCTGTTGCCCGGCGCGCGGCAAGCTCACTCACCCCAGGTGCTGGCTCAGCCGTTGGATGGCGATTTCGTCGCGCAGATCCTCCAGCACCATCACGCGCACCCGCCCTCTACCGTTCACATCCATCATCCGCTCCACATAGAACTCTGGACCTTGCTCCGTGTCCGCGCGGGTCTTGCTGAAACCGTAGGGCACCACGCCCTTGTCGCCATCCTTGCTGCCACCGATATAAAGAACAACCGCCATGGTGGTTGGTACTCCTCCAGAAACCAGAACGGCGCCACCTTACTTGGCGACGCGTTAGAAGGATGTACAGATCGCGTTGACGCTTCATGACCGTGGTGTTGCCGTATCAAAACAGGGCGAACCTTCACAGAAGTTCAGTGACGCCCCGGCCACCAGCCGCGGCCGCTGAGTGCATAGCGATCCGCCGCACGTTCGAAAGGATTGCGCACACTGACACCGCCGCAAAGCAGATAGAGCGGCAGGAACAGCGGCCCCAGCACCATGTACTGGAACACATGTGCACGTTCATGGTCTCCCAGTCGCACGCGGGGATGCTCGCAGTGTCCGGCCCGATGTTCATAGGTCGCGCACAGCCCGTCGAGATTGTCACCGGTATGCAGGATCACCATGCCGAAGGTGATTGCACCCCCCGGCCCCCAGGGCCAGTGGCTGAACACCAGTGCACAGTCGCGCGGACTCCAGTAGGCGCGCGCGCCGGCAACGCATCCGGCCAGGCCCGCAGCCAGGCCGACAAGGGAATTGGGGAGCGTCCACAACGCGCCAAGCCCCTGCAAGGCACGCAATCCCCAACGCAAGGACGGCGTGTGACCAGTCATCACGCCCTCGCACCGCAATCACCGCGCGCCCGAATGCCGGCCATCAGGGTGACGGTGCGCGCAACTGCCGCAGCGTGTGCTGGAACCATGCCGCCGCGTCCTGCTCGGGAGCATCCGGACACGCAACCCGGTAAGGCCGGCCACTCAGGCTGCTGCGGCTGGCCGCGCGTTCGATGAACTGCTCGCTGCTGCCGACCAGGTCACGTTTGAGCAGGTAGTCGTATTTGCGCTGCAGATGCGCGCGTGCCTCGCCGGGGCCATACCAGCTGCCATTGCGCTGGAAGCGGCAGCCGGAATTTTCCAGCGCCTGCATCAGTCCTGCGATTTCGCGTTGCGTGGTTGCAGTGGGGGCGGCCTGCGCGCGCATTGGCGTGGCCGTCAGGACCGCGCATATCCACAGCACCGTCCAACGGTTCATGCGCGTTCGCTCAGCCATTGATGGATCGCGCCAGGAACCTCGCGTTGTGCCCGGCCTGACACATAGATGCCGATATGCCCCCCGCGAAACCCCAGTTCCGTGTAGTCGCGGCTGCCCACCCGATCCCGCATCGCCCGTGATGCGGCGGGCGGCACCAGATGGTCCTGCTCGGCATAGATGTTCAGCAACGGCATCTGCAGCTGGGCCAGGTCCACCGCTTCCTCGCCGATGAGGATGCTTCCTTCCATCAATCCATTGGCCTGGTAGAACTGTTTGACGAACTGGCGGAACGCTTCGCCGGCAAGGTCCGGTGAATCGAATATCCATTTTTCCATGCGCAGGAAATCCTCCAGCGCCTGCTTGTCGTCCAGGATGTCCATCAGCCCCACGTATTTCTGCACGTTCAGGCGGAAGGGCTTGAGCATCAGGTAGCTGGCATTCATCAGATCTGCCGGGATGTTGCCCAGCGTATCGACGAACAGATCCACATCCACGTGGCGCGCCCAATGCGACAGCATGTTGTCGGGCGTATGGAAATCCACCGGCGTCACCATGGTGATCAGATTGCGCACTTTGTGCGGCCGCAGCGCGCTGTAACACAGCGAGAACACGCCGCCCTGGCAGATGCCGAGCAGGTTCACCGGCGCGCCGCGCTGCTGCGCGCGGAGGTGATCCACCGCGCCGTCGATGTAGCGCAGCAGGTAGTCTTCCAGCGTGAGAAAACGTTCGGAGCGGTCCGGGTACCCCCAGTCCAGCACATAGACGTCCTGCCCCAAGGCGAGCAGCTTCTGCACCAGCGAACGGCCATCTTGCAGATCGACCATGTACGGGCGATTGACCAGGGCATAGACGATCAGCAGCGGGGGCAGGTCCTGTTTGGGGTGTTCTCCCACGAACCGGTACAGTTTGACCTTGCCGTCACTCCATACTTCCTGGCGCTCGGTGACACCGTAATTGACGTCTTCCACCTGTGGCAGCAGCTTCAGGCCATCCAGCAGTTTGCGCTGCCATTGCAGGGTCTCCTGCAGCAGGTCATCGCTGCCAAATCCCAGTGGCCCTTTCATGCCTTGCCCTCACCGCGGGCCGGCGGCTGTTTCCTGGTCGCGCCCAGCTTCTCCCGAGGTTTGGCCCGGGGCGATTTGACCTTTGCCGGCGCTGCTTTTGCTGCCGCTTTTTTGGAGGCTTTCGGGGCTTTCGGTGCGGCCTTTGCTGCGGATGTGCTGCGCGATCGGGCTGCCGGTGCCACCGAAGCCGGGGCCTCAGTGGTACGCGCGGTTGCCTCCAGCAAACGCCGGAGCTGGCGCTCCAGCTCGGTGATGCGGCGGTGCGCGGTATCCATCTCGCTGCGCGTGGGCACGCCCATCGCCTCACAGGCGCGCTCAAGTTCGCTTTGCGATGCCGCACGCAGGCGCATCTGCGCGTTGGCCAATTCCCCGTAAATACGCTGGAACTCTTCCGACAGCGCCATTTTTGCGTACGCGTCCTCGGCGGCATCGATCCACAGATCGAACATGGCCCGGGCGCTGGTCAGCTGGCTTCCGGAAGATTCGTGCTCGGCGAGCTTGGCCTCGAAGCGCTTGAATGCGTCGTCCAGAACCGTGCGGATCAAATCGATATAAGCCTCGGCACGCGCCTGATAGTCCTGCTGGATTTTCAGCAGCGCCTGCCAGCGCGCCTGGTGCTCGCGGGCCGGGCCGAACAAGGGAGAATTGAGCCATTCGCCACCGAAGCCGGTTTGCGCCGCGCGCGCGAACTCGCGAACCCATGGCTGGTCGTTGAGTGCGTTGCCTCCCCGGGCGGCCTCCAGCATCCAGCGCAGCAGATCATCGCCCTGCCCTTGCACCGTGTCGCGCCAGGCGCCAGCCACCTCGGCGGCACTGGTATCACGGCCGGCGAAGCGTGCCGCCACCTGCTGCATCGCCGCCAGCCAGTCACCAGCCTGGTGCTGGAAGCGCGCACCCAGTTCCTGGACTTCCGCCGGAGTGTCAGTGGTAACCAGCCGAGTCCACTGCTCGATGCTTTCGCGCCACGGGAAGTCGGCGGTGGCTGCGGCGCCCTGGCCCTGCATGGCCTGGGTCCAGGCCTCCCAATGGCGGCGCATGCCCTCCTCGAAACCCTTGCTGTCGTTGTTGCCTGGCGCTGCCATCGATCCACTCCCGGAGTATCGGGGGATCATAACAATGCCACCCGGCGGCCGTGTCAGGGCTTGGGGATACGCAGTGTCTTGCTGATCATCAGCGAACCCGACAGCGCGAACAGCAGCACCAGAGGATGCAGCTGCCACGGCCCCAGCTGCCAGCTGCCGCCCCAGAGCGCAGGGCCGATGGCCTGGAAGTGCGCGGCAACCGCCAGCACGATCACCAGAGCCAGACTGGTGGGAATCGGCGTGCCTTCGAAATAAGGCACCTTGTCCGAATCCCCGGACAAGGCCTCGGCGGTGACGTTGTAGCGGGCCAGCCGGCTGACACCGCAACAGACGAAATAGCTCAGCACCATCCAGTCCCAGCCGCCCTGCATGCCGCAGGCATAAGCCAGTGCGGCCGGTGCGACGCCGAAGGAGATGACATCAGCCAGTGAATCCAGTTCGCGCCCGAGCGTGGACGAGGACTGGCGCCAGCGGGCCACGCGTCCATCCAAGGCGTCGAAGATGAAAGCCAGCGGAATCAGCGCCATGCCGAACATCAAAAAGCCACGCCGCCCGTCCTGCAGGAAGCGCATCGCGGCGAACACCGCGCCAGTGCCGCAGAAGGCATTGCCGAGCGTGAACCAATCGGCGAGCTGGAATTCACGGAGCATCGAAAAGTGGCGCTTCATATCGGGTCTTTTGGCCGGAACCGCATCAGCCTAACGCGAATTTCGCGAATGCGCGCTTCGCTATTTGCACGAACAGTCGCCCTGGACCGCGGCGCTGCCACTCAAAGCCGGGTGTAGCTCCATGACTGCATACGTCCATCGCGGTAGGGCATCACGCCATGGAATGGGCGCGGATCCTTATCGAACACCAGTGGCAGGAAGTGGCGGTCGCCCTCCCACAGCGGCAGCGATTCGAGCTGGTCGACCGGCACCCATTCCAGCGTGCCTTCCGGATTGGCGTCCAGCGGCGTGCCGGTGTAATCGTCGATGACGAAAATGAAAGCAAACCAGTCCTCACCCTGCTTGCCGAAGCCCGGCCAGCTGATAGTCCCGCGCAGGCGCGTGATGCCGCACTCGATACCCGCTTCCTCGCGGATCTCACGGTGCATGCAGGCCAAGATGTCCTCATCAGGCTCCATCTTGCCGCCCAGCCCGTTGTACTTGCCCAGGTGGATGTCGCCGGGGCGCGTGTTGCGATGGATCATCAAGGCCTGGCGGCCATCTGCCGACAGCACATAACCAAGCGTGGCGAGAATCGGGGTATAAGGCATCAGCAGAGTCACGGCCGGCAGGGTCGGCCATTATGACCGATCCACTCCCGCGGCTCAGCGGTGCTGCAGCGTGGCTGGATCGCGCGCCGCGTGCGGGGTGCCGGGGAAGCGTTGCAACGTCGCCACCCCATGACCGCGCTCGGCCAGGTACTCCAGCCATTTGCCCAGAAAGGTGTTCATGCGCAGGCGATGGCTGATCAGCTCATCGGCTGGCGGGTACATCCCCATCACGTCCTGCCAGCGACGGCCAACATAGCAGTGCGTGGTCTCGGCCTGGCGCGCGTCCCGATACAGCCGCAGATAGGCCGAAGGATCGGGCTCGCCGGTCAGCGGGTCGCAGATGTCATAGGTCATGCGCAGCTCGACCGTATAGCGGTGGCACTCGATGACATCCAGCCGCACGTCCAGCCCATCGCCAATGGATGACACATGGCAGCCGGGCTGCAGGTGATCCGGTGCGAACAGGCGCATCAGGTGGACATAGTTTTCCGCATACAGCCCCATCAGCCAGCCAAGACGGCTCAGCTTGGGAATGCGGTCGATGCGGGACAGTGCGCGGGTCATGTTTCGATCCTACACGCTGTGCCGCGAACCGGGCAGCATGGCGCTGCCCGGCGGGAGCTTCAGAACATTTCCCGTTGCAGTCCCAGCGTGCCCAGCACTTTGCTGGAGATTTCCTCGATCGAGGTATGGGTGGTGCTCAACGTCGGGATCCGTTCGGCGCGGAACATCTTCTCGGCCATGGCGACCTCGCGTTTGCACGTCTCCGCACTGGCATACCGCGAATTGGGCCGGCGCTCCTGGCGGATCTGCTGCAGCCGTTCCGGATCGATGGTCAGGCCGAACAACTTGCTGCGATAAGGACGCAGCCGCGGTGGCAGCCGGTCATGCTCCAGATCCTCGTCGGTCAACGGGTAGTTCGCCGCCCGGATGCCGTAGTGCATTGCCAGATAGATGCAGGTCGGCGTCTTGCCGGCGCGCGATACCGCCACCAGGATCACGTCGGCCTCATCGTAGTTCACCGCGATGCCATCGTCGTGGCTGAGCGCGTAGTTCATCGCATTGATACGGCGGTGGTAGGTGTCGAAATCGACCATGCCGTGCGCCTGTCCCACCCGCGAATGGCGGGTGGCGTCGAGCTCGCTTTCCAGCAGGCCGATAAAGGGCGCAAACACATCCAGCACCAGCGCCCCGCTCTCGTTCAGGATCGCGCCGAGGTCGGAATCCACGCAGGAACTGATCACGATCGGCCGCACCTGGTAGCGCTCTCCCGCGGCCCGGATGCGCGCGGCGGCGTCGTGCGCCTTGTCGACATCGTCGACGAACGACATGCGATCCGTGACGAAACTGAAGCCTGTGAACTGGGTCAACAGACTGTGCCCCACCGTCTCGGCGGTGATGCCGGTGCCGTCGGAAACATAGAAAACCGGACGAATCGCCGCCATATCCGCTCCTCAAAGTTGTGATGATGACCCCGGGTCAGGCCGACAGCCATCGCCTGTCCCGGAAAAGACAAGCACAAGACAAAGCGCTGTCACAAGCTTGTGCCGCCCAGGTGTGCGCTGCATCATATTGGCTTCTTCCTACGGACGTGGCCATCCAAGCCCGCCTCGGGCGATGGCCTCAACGGAGCATCGCGCTTGAACGAGAATATCCTGTGGTTGCATGAGCTGCGCCTGGCCGACCTGGCCCGCGTGGGTGGCAAGAATTCCTCGCTCGGCGAGATGATCGGCAACCTGGCCGGCTTGGGTGTCTCGGTGCCCGGTGGTTATGCCACGACGTCCGAAGCGTTCAAGGACTTCATCGCCCATAACGACCTGTCCAAGCGCATCTTCGACAAGCTGGCAACGCTGGACGTCGAGGATGTCAATGCGCTGACCGCTGCCGGCAAGGAGATCCGCGGCTGGGTCATCGATGCCCCGCTGCAGCCGCAGCTGGACACCGACATCCGCGACGCCTACGCCAAACTGTGCGCCGACAACGGCGGCGGTGAGGTGGCCGTGGCCGTGCGCTCCTCGGCCACCGCCGAAGATCTGCCCGACGCGTCCTTCGCCGGCCAGCAGGAAACCTTCCTGAACGTGACCGGGGCCGACGACGTCGTGCACAAGGTCAAGGAAGTGTTCGCCTCGCTGTACAACGACCGCGCCATCGCCTATCGCGTGCATCACGGCTTCAAGCACGAGGACGTGTTCCTCTCCGCCGGTGTGCAGCTGATGGTGCGCTCGGGTGTTGGCGCTTCCGGCGTGCTGTTCACCTTGGACACCGAGTCCGGTTTCCGTGACGTGGTGTTTGTGACCTCGTCCTTCGGTCTGGGTGAAATGGTCGTGCAAGGCGCGGTCAACCCGGACGAGTTCTACGTCTACAAGCCCACCCTGACGGCCGGCAAGCCGGCGATCCTGCGCCGCTCGCTGGGCTCCAAGGCCATCCGCATGGTTTATTCGGACGTCCCGGGCGAGCGCGTCAAGATCGAGGACACCCCGGCGGAACTGCGCGGCACCTTCTCGATCAGCGATGAAGATGTCCAGGAGCTGTCCAAGCAGGCCCTGATCATCGAAAAGCACTACGGCCGCCCGATGGATATCGAGTGGGCCAAGGACGGGGTATCCGGCAAGCTGTTCATCGTGCAGGCCCGCCCAGAAACCGTGAAATCGCGTGCCAAGGCCACCCAGATGGAGCGCTATGCGCTGCAGGCCAAGGGTGAGGTGATCGCTGAAGGCCGTGCCATCGGCCAGAAGATCGGCGCCGGCGTGGCCCGCGTGGTCCGTTCGCTGGATGACATGAACCGCGTGCAGCCCGGCGACGTACTGGTCGCTGACATGACCGACCCCGACTGGGAGCCGGTAATGAAGCGCGCCTCGGCCATCGTCACCAACCGTGGCGGCCGTACCTGCCATGCGGCGATCATCGCCCGCGAGCTGGGCGTTCCGGCCGTGGTCGGGACCGGCAATGCGCTGAGCCTGATCCAGGACGGCCAGGAAGTGACCGTGAGCTGCGCCGAAGGCGATACCGGCTTCATCTACGCCGGCAAACTGGCCTTCGAGCGCACCACCACCGACCTTGAGAACATGCCGCCGGCACCGCTCAAGATCATGATGAACGTGGCCAACCCGGAACGGGCCTTCGACTTCGGTCAGCTGCCCAATGCCGGCATCGGCCTGGCCCGACTGGAAATGATCATCGCCAGCCACATCGGCATCCACCCGAATGCGCTGCTGGAATATGACCGCCAGGATGCGGCCACCCGCAAGAAGATCGACGAGAAGATTGCCGGCTACAAGGATCCGGTGAGCTTCTACGTGGACCGCCTGGCCGAGGGTATAGCCACCCTCACCGCCTCGGTCGCACCGAATCCGGTGATCGTGCGCCTGTCGGACTTCAAGTCCAACGAGTACGCCAACCTGATCGGCGGCAGCAACTACGAGCCGCACGAAGAGAACCCGATGATCGGCTTCCGCGGCGCCAGCCGCTACGTCGACCCGAGCTTCTCCAAGGCCTTCGCGCTGGAATGCCAGGCCGTGTTGCGCGTGCGCAACGAGATGGGCCTGGAGAACCTGTGGGTGATGATCCCGTTCGTGCGCACCCTGGAAGAAGGCCGCAAGGTGGTGGAAGTGCTCGCCGCCAATGGCCTGAAGCAGGGCGAGAACGGCCTGAAGATCATCATGATGTGCGAAGTGCCGTCCAACGCGCTGCTGGCCGATGAGTTCCTGGAGATCTTCGACGGCTTTTCTATCGGCTCCAATGACCTGACCCAGCTCACCCTGGGCCTGGATCGCGATTCCTCGATCGTCGCCCACCTGTTCGATGAGCGGAACCCGGCGGTCAAGAAGCTGCTGTCGATGGCCATCAAGAGCGCACGCGCCAAGGGCAAGTACGTCGGCATCTGCGGCCAGGGGCCGTCCGACCATCCGGATCTGGCCGAATGGCTGATGCAGGAAGGCATCGAGTCGGTGTCGCTGAATCCGGACACGGTGGTCGACACCTGGTTGCGCCTGGCCAAGCTCAAGGCCAACAGCTGACCTCCCTGGCCCTGACAGACAAAACCCCGCTCCGGCGGGGTTTTGTTTTGGCCTGCCGTCCGCCGATGCGGTGTTGCAGGGGCGCCATTTTCCAGTGCCGGCTGCCAATGCAGGCCTGTATTGCCGGCTTCAGCCCGTCATGTAACCAGCCAGCGCCTGATAGCTCAGCCGTACCGGTTCAAAACCGTATTTGCGCTCCAGCCGCCTGACGATGAAGTGGCCGCGCGCCATATCCTGGTAGTAACTGGTGAACATGGTGTTCAAGGTCGCGCCAGCGACCGCGCCGATGATCGGCACCGCCTGTGCGGCGAATTTCTCCGTGACCACAACCCCGAAACGGGTGGCGATCTTCTCCACGATCTTTGCCAGCCACTTGCCCGCCTCCTTCGGAGCGAGGCCGAGGATTACACCGTGGCCGCCGCCAACCGCCGTGCCGGCAAGCTCCGCCGACAGATGCCGCATCACTTCGGTGGTGAAGCCGCGCGCCAGGTAATAGCCGGTTTCGCTGGCGTCATCCCTGCCGGTATTGCCGCCCAGTGCGAACACCTCCAGACAGGCCTGGCGGGTGGCGAAATCGTTCAGGTCGAACCCTTCGCTGCGGGCGATATCGGCCACCGCACGCATGATGATCGTCGTCGACAGGGGCAATTCCACCGCCAATGCAGGCAGCCCGCCCAATCCCCCCAACGCGCCGGACGCAGCGGCCGCCAGTTTGTGCAGGCGCGGCGATGCCGTTTTTCCCGGTTGCTCGCGATCCATGCTCCACAGCGCCGTTTGCGCGGCTTTGTACAGGGCCGCCTCGGTGACACTGTGGATCCGGGAAGACACCGATGCCGGCAGCTTGCGTACGGCAAATTCCAACGGCGAGCCTACCAGATTGGCCACCTTGGCCGTCAGGGTGGGCGCTTCCAGCAACGCCACCGCACGCTGCAGGTCGGCCCAGTCGTGGACGTCATCCTGCAGGCGGATCGCGGGGGCATTCATGCCAATCAGCCTGCGGCCGGCAACCCCGCCAGCGCGCCCATGAACTGCCGGTAGTGGCGCAGCTCGGCGATGGAGTCCTTCACATCACTCAGCGCGGTATGGCTGGAGGTCTTGCTCACCCCGGCGGCCACTGAAGGGGCCCAGCGCTTGGCGAGCTCCTTGATCGTGGACACATCCAGATTGCGGTAGTGGAAATATTTCTCCAGTCGCGGCATCTGCCGGTGCAGGAAGCGCCGGTCCTGGCAGATCGAGTTGCCACACATCGGGGACGCACCGGCCTTGATCCACTCCTGCAGGAACACGATGGTCTGCGCCTCGGCCTGTCCCAGGGTCAGGGTGCTGTCCAGTACGCGTTGCCACAGGCCCGAGCGCTGGTGCTGGTTGCGGTTCCACTCGTCCATCGCTTCCAGCGTCGCCAGCGGGTGCGAGATGGCGAACTCCGGCCCTTCAGCCAGCACATTCAACTGGGCGTCGGTGACGACGGTGGCGATCTCGATGATCGAATCGTTGTCGGTATCGAGCCCGGTCATTTCCAGATCAATCCAGATCAACCGGTCGTTGCCTGCGCTGTTTTCCGCCATGTAATACCTCATGCAGTGGGCCGGACAATATCTTTGCCGGGCCGGAATATCCAGGCGCACATGATACGCAGGCCGCCACGCACCGCTGCGTCAAATATCGTCCGGCGACAGCAACGGACGCCCGCGCTTGGCGCGGAAATAGTTGGTCAGGCGCAAGCTGGCGTCTTTGGCCAGAACCCCGCCGCAGACCTGTACGCGGTGGTTGTGGCGCGGATCGGCGACCAGGTCGAACACGCTGCCGCACGCGCCCGTCTTCGGGTCGGTGGCCGCGAACACCACGCGCGCGACCCGTGCATGCACCAGCGCCATCGCACACATCGCGCATGGCTCGAGCGTGACGTAAAGGGTGCAGTCAATCAGACGGTGATTGCCCAGCTGCTTGCCGGCCTCGCGCATGGCCATGATCTCGGCGTGGGCGCTGGGGTCGTGATTGATGATGTTGAGGTTCCAGCCCTCGCCCAGCAGCTGGCCATCACTGCCGACCAGCACCGCGCCCACCGGGATCTCATCGAACTCGCGTTGCGCACGATCCGCCAGCGCCAGCGCATGGCGCATCCAGTGCTCGTCCACCGGGGCGGTGCTGAGATCGTCGGTCATCGCAGAAGTCACGGTGCCTGGCTCCGGACGCCAGAGGGTCCGAACCCCGCAAGAAACGGAGGGCGGGAGGGTTATGGCGGGCAGAGTGGGATTCGAACCCACGGAAGGTTTGACCCTTCGCCGGTTTTCAAGACCGGTGCCTTAAACCGCTCGGCCATCTGCCCGTGTCGTCCGGCGCGATCCAGCCGCGCCGATCCGGGTGCGCATTCTCGCATGCCTGCACCGTTTTTGTTCAACCCGCGTCCACGGCGAGCGCGCCGATTGTCGAGGCGCGGATCTTTTCCTTGGCCCGCTCGCAGGCGCCACCGCAATCCAGCCGCGAGGCCTCCAGTTCCGGCGGCAGGTGTTCGGCGAGGAAGTCGATGAACACGCGCACTGCCGGCAGCAGGCCGCGGCGCGAGGCGAACACCGCATGGCAGATGCCCTGCGGCAGCGACCAGTCCGGCAGCACCACCTCCAGCTCGCCGTTGCGCACGGCCTCGGCGCACACGGTTTCCGGCAGCATGGTGATGCCGAAGCCGTCTTTCACCATCGACTGCAGCAGCGGGAAATCAAAGCCGGCCACCCGCGGCTGCAGGTCCACGCGGCTGACCGCCCCGTTGGGGCCATGCAGTTCCCAGCGTTGGCGCGCCTCGTCCTCGCTGATGCTCAGGGTGACATGGCTGGCCAGCTCCTCCGGGGTGGCCGGGCGACCGGCGCGATCCAGATAGGCGGGACTTGCGACCAGCAGCTCCTGCACCTGGCCGAAGCTGCGCATCACCAGGCTGCCATCGTCATCCAGCCGCGAACGCACGCGCAGGGCGACGTCATAGCCCTCGTTGATGATGTCCACCCGGCGGTTGCTGATATTGAGCTGCAGTCGCACCTTCGGGTATTGCTCGAGGAATCTAGGCAGCAGGCGCGGCAGTTGCATCTGCGCCAGCGACACCGGAACGCTGGCACGGACCAGCCCGCGCGGCTCGGCACTGAGCCGATCCACCACCTCGCGTGCGGCCTGCGCCTCGGCCAGCATGGTCTGCGCATGGCGATGCACGCTCATGCCGACATCGGTGACGGCGAAGCGGCGGGTGGAGCGCTGCAGCAGGCGCACGCCCAGTTCGGTTTCCAGCTGGCTGATGCGCCGGCTCAGGCGGGATTTGGGGATACCCAACGCGCGCTCCGCCGCGGCGAAACCGCCGTGGTCCACGACCATCGCGAAGTAGTAGAGGTCGTTGAGATCCTGCATGGGGTAATTCCACAAATAGAACGAGTGGTGGAATTCAAACACCTTTGTCCCGAATCTGCAAATCAATCCTCAAACGGTCCTGTATTTGGCGGATTGACCGCCATCCTCCAGCGAGTGGTCTCGAGCCCGAAGCTGGCGGTCACAAAAAAGCCCGCATCACGGCGGGCTCTTTGTTAATTCGGGCCGATACGGCGGGCTCAGCCGATGCGCTCGATTCCGCCCATGTACGCACGCAGCACGTCCGGAACCGTGATGGAGCCGTCCGCGTTCTGGTAGTTCTCCATCACCGCGATCATCGCCCGCCCCACCGCCACACCCGAGCCGTTCAGGGTGTGTGCCAGCTCCGGCTTGCCGGCGGCATTGCGCCAGCGTGCCTGCATGCGGCGGGCCTGGAAATCACCGCAGTTGGAGCACGAGGAAATCTCGCGATAGGTCTGCTGCGACGGCAGCCAGACTTCCAGGTCATAGGTCTTGATCGCCGAGAAACCCATGTCGCCGGTGCACAGCAGCACCTTGCGGTACGGCAAGCCCAGCTGCTGCAGCACGGCTTCGGCGCACCCGGTCATGCGCTGGTGTTCGGCTTCGCTGTCTTCGGGCTTGCAGATGCTGACCAGTTCGACCTTCTCGAACTGGTGCTGGCGGATCATGCCGCGCACGTCGCGACCGCCGCTGCCGGCCTCGGAACGGAAGCACATCGAATGGGCGGTCATGCGCAGCGGCAGGCGCTCGCCATCGATGATCTCGTCGCGGACGATGTTGCTCAGCGGCACTTCGGAGGTCGGAATCAGATAGCGGGTGGATTCGCCCAGCGTGGTCTTGAACAGATCCTCCTCGAACTTGGGCAGCTGGCCGGTACCGCGCAGCGAATCGGCATTGACCAGCACCGGCACGTTGGTTTCCTCGTAGCCGTGGGCATTGACGTGCAGATCCAGCATGAACTGCCCCAGTGCACGGTGCAGGCGCGCGACCTGGCCACGCAGCACGGTGAAGCGCGCCCCGGAGAGCTTGGCAGCGGTTTCCGCGTCCAGCCCGTGGTTGCGCGCGCCGAGCTCGACATGGTCCAGCACCGGAAAGTCGAACGCGCGCGGCGTGCCCCAGCGCAGCTGCTCCACGTTCTCGCTTTCATCCTTGCCAAGCGGTACGTCGTCGGCCGGCACATTGGGAATGCCCAGCGACAGTGCTTCGATCTTCTCGCGCAGCTCGTCCAGCTGGATTTCCGAAGCCTTCAGCTCATCGGCAAACGCCGCCACCTCGGCCATGATCGCCGAGACGTCTTCCCCCTTGGCCTTGGCATGGCCGATCGCCTTGGAGCGGCTGTTGCGCAGGCTCTGCAGTTCCTGGGTGCGCACTTGGATACGCTTGCGATCAGCCTCGAGGGCTTCAAACGCCGCCACATCCAGATCGTAGCCGCGTGTGACACGCAGGCGTTCGGCAAGTTCGGCGGGCTGCTGGCGAAGAAGGGCGGGATCAAGCATGGAGGCGGCACTGTGTACGGGTGTGGAGTGCGATTATCGCCCGAACCGCCATTCTCTGCCGCGCGATTCATTGTTCCTGTGCAAGAATCGGCCACTTGAAACGGGCCCAGTCCATGTCAGCACACAGTTCCCGCTCCGAGCAGAATGTCACCTTCCAGCTGCCGCGCAGCAGCCTGAAAATCGCCGGTATCGCTTTTTGCGCAGGCCTCCTGCTGTTTTTCGTGGTCTGGCTCAACGCACGCAGGAACAATGATTTCTACCGTGCAGGCCCCGCCCAGCCGCAAACGGAGGTTGCCGAGCCCGCTCCGCTGCCCGCGCCACTTCCTGCCGGTGCCGGTGCCGGCGCCAGCGACATGCCCGAATCGCGTCAGGAAGCGGCCGGAGAAGCGCCGCAGCTGGTGGAAACCGCACCGCCCCCGCCACCGCAACCCATCGTCGAAGCCGAACCGGCTCCGCCACCGGCCCAGACGGCCCCTGCCCCAGTCGCGGACACGCCGACCGACCGGCCCGTGCCGCTGCCGGATCAGAGTCCAGCCCCGACCTACCCGCCCGCAGCGCTGCGTCGCGGCGACAGCGGGACAGTCGTGGTGCAGGCGGTGG
This sequence comes from Stenotrophomonas sp. STEN013, assembly GCF_056760355.1. NCBI lineage: Bacteria > Pseudomonadati > Pseudomonadota > Gammaproteobacteria > Lysobacterales > Lysobacteraceae > Stenotrophomonas > Stenotrophomonas sp. STEN013. The sequence continues at coordinate 189,511 of NZ_JBRREO010000003.1, forward strand.
TCGATACGCGCGGTGTGCCGCTGGATGTGAAGATCATCCAGCGCAGCGGCTCGCGTGATCTGGATCGCGCCGCCTTGGACGCCGTGCGCAACTGGCGTTTCCAGCCGGCGCAGAGCAACGGGCAGCCGATGCAGGGAACCCTGGAGATTCCCTTCGATTTCAAGCCCGCGCAGTAAGCGGGACTCCGTAGATTCGCCAACCCGGCGGATGCCGCTCCGGGGATGCACCCGGGTTCGGCTTGCGCCCGGGCCGCACCGTTGCCAGTGCGGCCCGGATTCCGGATGACTTCAGGACAGGACGCTGAGCCCGAAGCCGGCACCGCTGGCAAGCTCGTCAAAACCCGGGAAAGAGGTCGCCACGTTGGCTACATCGTTGATCCGTACCTCCCCGGTACTGAGCTGGCCGGCGATGGCAAAGGCCATCGAGATGCGGTGATCGCCGTGGCTTTCGATAGTGCCACTGCCCAGCGGGCCACCGTGGATCGTGGCGCCATCCTCGGTTTCATCCACGCGCAGGCCCAGTGAGCGCAGGCCGGTGGCCATCGCCGCCAGACGGTCCGACTCCTTGACCCGCAGCTCGGCGGCACCCCGCACCACGGTCTGGCCAGAAGCTGCTGCAGCGGCGACAAACAGCGCCGGGAACTCGTCGATCATGTCCGGCACCACCGACTCGGGAATCTCCGCGCCCTGCAGCGGCGCGTAACGCACCACCAGATCCGCCACCGGCTCGCCGCCATGCTCGGCATGGTTCTCCTCGGTGATGTCCGCGCCCATCAGGCGCAACGCGGTCAGCAGACCGGTACGGCGCGGATTGAGTCCGACCGAGCGCAGCCGCACCTGGGAGCCCGGAATAATGCTGGCGGCGACGATGAAGAACGCCGAGGAGGAGAAGTCCGCCGGGACCGCGATATCGGTCGCGCGCAACCGCTGACCGCCGCGCAGGCGCGCCCTGCCCGGGGAGAACGCGATCTCGACGCCGAACGCGCGCAGCATGCGCTCGGTGTAGTCGCGGGTGGGATGCGGCTCGGCCACCGAGGTCTCGCCCTGTGCATACAGCCCGGCCAGCAGCACCGCCGACTTCACCTGGGCGCTGGCCACCGGCAGCTCGTAGTCGATGCCGTGCAGAGTCTGCCCGCCATGGATGTGCAGCGGCGGCGTGCCATCGGCCTGGGTATCGATACGTGCGCCCATCTTTGCCAGCGGCCCGGTCACCCGACGCATCGGCCGCTTGGACAGCGACGCATCGCCCACCAGCGTGGTGTCGAACGGCTGCCCGGCCAGCAGACCCGCCAGCAGGCGCATGCCGGTGCCGGCGTTGCCGCAATCCAGCTCACCCTGGGGCGCCTTCAGGCCATCCACGCCCACGCCATGCACGATGCGCTGCGAGGGCGACGGGGTTTCAAAACGCACCCCCATCTGCGCAAAGATCGAGGCGGTGGCGCGGGTGTCCTCGCCTTCGAGAAAGCCATCGATATGCGAGACACCGTCCGCCAATGCGGCAAACATCACCGCCCGGTGCGAGACCGACTTGTCGCCGGGAATATCCAGCGTGCCCTGCAGGGCCGAGCATTTGCGTGCAATCCAGTACGGAGAATCGGTCATGCTGCTTCCTGTGGTAGCCGCCCGCGCCAATGCGCGGGCCGATCAAAGCCGGAATCCCCGGCCATCAGAACGAAAGGGAGGGCGGCACAGCTGCCGGCGGAGCTGCCGCCAGCAGGGCGCCACCGATGGCATCGGTCAGGGCACGGCCACCGGATAGGAGCCGAGCACCTTGATCTGCGCCGAATGGGTCTGCAGCTCCGCCAGCGCGGCCTGCATCGCCGGATCCTCGACATGGCCGGCCAGGTCGATGAAGAAGCCGTACTCCCACTTGGCCTGATGCGAGGGCCGCGATTCGATGCGGTTCATGCTGATGCCGTGGCGGGCGAACGGGCTGAGCACATCGAACAGCGCGCCGGGCTTGTCGTGGATGTAGACCAGCACCGAGGTACGGTCGTGGCCGGAGGACGGGAAGATCTGGCGGCCGATCACCAGGAACCGGGTGGTGTTGTCGGCATCGTTCTGGATCGGTTTGGTGACGACCTTCTTCAGGCCATAGGCATGGATGGCGCTCTCGCCACCGATCGCCGCGGCGTCATCGGCGTTGCGTGCACGGCGCGCGCCCTCGGCGTTGCTCGACACCGGCAGCTTTTCCACCTTCGGCAGATTGGCGCGCAACCACGACGAGGTCTGCATGAACGCCTGCGGGTGGGCATAGATGCGCTCGATGTCCTCCAGCCGGCCCGTGCGCGACATCAAGTACTGCTGCACGCGCAGCTCGACCTCGCCACAGATCTTCAGGTTGGAAGTCAGGAACATGTCCAGGGTGATCTGGATGGTGCCCTGCCCGGAGTTCTCCACCGGCACCACGCCAAAGTCGGCATTGCCGGCCTCCACTTCCTGGAACACCTCCTCGATGCTCGACAACGGCAGGCCCAGGGCCGAGCGGCCGAAATGCTTGAGCATCGCCTGCTGGGTGAACGTGCCTTCCGGCCCGAGGTAACCGACCTTCAGCGGCTCCTGCTGGGCAAGGCAGGCCGACATGATCTCGCGATAGACATGCACCAGCACCTCGTCGCTGAGCGGGCCTTCGTTGCGGTCCACCACCATGCGCAGCACCTGCGCCTCGCGCTCGGGCCGGTAGTAGTCCACGGCCGCGGCCAGCTTGCCCTTGGCCTTGCCGACCTGGTGGGCGAACTGTGCACGCTCGGCGATCAGCGCCTGGATGCTGCGGTCGATGTGGTCGATCTTGGCGCGCACATCCGACAGTACCGGCGCGGCGATGGCCGGCTGCGTGTCCTTCTTCAGTGCTTTGGGCTTCTTGCTGACAACAGCTTTCTTGGTCTTGGTGCTGCGCGGTGCAGCGTCTGCTGCCGGTTTACGGGGCTTTGAAGCCATGGAATCACCGTCTGTTACGAGCCGGCGCCTGTGCGCCCGGCGGAATGGGAAAAATCAGCCGTTGCGCTGCTGGAAGTCGCGCATGAACGCCGCCAGCGCCTGCGCGCCTTCCAGCGGCATGGCGTTGTACAGCGAGGCGCGGATGCCGCCGACCGCGTTGTGACCTTTCAGCGCGAGCAATCCGGCGCGTTTGGACTCGCTGACGAAACGCGCATTGAGTTCGTCATCGGGCAGGAAGAACGGGATGTTCATCCGCGAGCGCACGGCCGCGGCGACGTCGTTGCGGTAGAAGCCGCCGGAGTTGTCGATCGCCTCGTACACCAACGTCGATTTGGCCTGGCTGAGGCGGGCGAACGCCTCCACCCCGCCCTGCGCCAGCATCCACTTGAACATCAGCCCCGCCAGATACCAGTTCCAGGTCGGCGGCGTGTTGAGCATCGAGTCGCGGGCCACGTGCGAGCGGTAGTCGAAGATGTCCGCGCGCGGCTGGCCGGCGCGCTCGAGCAGGTCGCGACGGATGATGACCACCGTGATCCCGACCGGCCCCAGGTTCTTCTGCGCACCGGCATAGATCACCCCGTAACGCGACACATCGATCGGCTCGGAGGCGATCGAGGAACTGAAATCGGCGATCAGCGGCACCCCGCCCACGTCCGGGACGTCGCGGAACTCGACGCCGTGGATGGTTTCATTGGCGGTGATGTGCACGTAGGCCGCATCGTTGGACAGCTGCCACTGCGCGCGCGCCGGAATGTCACGGAAGCCGCCGGCCTCACTGCTGGCGGCGATGTTCACATCCACGTAGGGCCGGGCCTGCTTCACCGCGGTCTTGCCCCAGTGGCCGGTAAGCACATAGTCCACGCGCTGGCCGGGCGCGGCGAAATTCAACGGCAGCAACGCCTGCTGGGTGGTGGCGCCGCCGCCCAGAAACAGCACGGCATAGTCATCGGGAATGCCGATCAGCGTGCGCAGGTCGGCGTCTGCCTGGGCCGCGACGGCCATGAAATCGGCGCTGCGGTGACTGATCTCGACAATGGACGCGCCCACGCCGTTCCATTCCAACATTTCCGCCTGCGCCTGGCGCAGAACCGTTTCGGGCAACGTCGCGGGACCGGCACTGAAATTGAATGCGCGCGTCATATCACACCTGCTGGGCTGAAGGCCTAGTATGCCGCAGCGCAGCAGGCTTGGGGGACGCTAAAAAAGTTGCATTTGCATGCATCTGCAGCGGCGATCCGGATCGCCCCGGCGATGCGGATCACGCACCGCCAGCGCGCCTAATCAGCGGGCGCCGAACAGCAGCAGCGCGCTGATCGCGGCACCCAGCAACAGCGCACTGAGCAGCAGCCATGGCCAGCGCCGCGGGCGCCGCTCCGGCATCGGCGCATCAGCCGGCTCGGCCGTCTCGCGCTCCTCGCTTTGCGGAAAGAGGCTTGCCGGAATGCGCGGGTTCAACGGCACTTCAAGCACAAACCGGTGGTTGCCTTCGAACACCAGCTGATCGCCGGCCTGCAGCCAGCAATGCCGCACAGTCACCCCGTTGACCTGGGTTCCCTCGGCCGAGCCCAGATCACGCAACAGCACTTTCTCGCCGTGGCGCTCCAGCCGCGCATGACTGTCGGCGAAAGCCGGCTCATCGATGAGAATATCGCTGTGCGGATCGCCGCCGATCGTACGCGGCTGGTCCAGCGTGAAGCAGCGGCCGTGATAGCGCCCGCCCACACCGCGCAGCAGCACGCGCATGTCTTCGTCGCTGGCGGCCTGTGGCGCGGGCGGGTGTGTCACCGGCTCGCATTCCCCGCGCAACAGCATCTCGGCACCGTCGGCATAGACCGCATCCCCGGCCCGCAGCAACGCCATGCGCCGGACCGGCCGGCCGTTGACATGGATGCCACGGGTGCCACTGGCCACCTGCAGCCACACCCCGCGCTGGTCCACGCAGAACTGCGCGAGCAACAGAGGGCCGACACGGTCATCCCCGAGGCCGACCTGGCCGGTCGCGTGACGGACGATACGCTGCACGCCCGGCTTCAGAGGCTGATCGGGTTGCTGACGGTTGCTGAAGTGGACTTGCAGTGTGCGCACTGTCGCAGATTATCAGTTCACCCGGACATGCAGAAGATGGCCGCGGGACTTGGACTGCGTCGCCACAGTCCGCACAATGCCGCACCTTGTCTTTATCGCCGGTCCGCCGGGAGCCTCTCCATGTCCACCATTGATATCCGTCACCCCCATTCCCTGTCCGACGAAGGCGCGCGCACCGCCATCGCAGAAGTCGCCCAGAAGCTGGAAGAGCGTTTTGAAGTGACCGCCCGCTGGGAGGGCCAGACCCTGTATTTCGTCCGCTCCGGGGTTGATGGCGCCATCGAACTGCTGCCGGGCGCGGTGCGGGTGAAAGCCGAGCTGGGCTTTCTGCTGTCGGCCATGAAGGGCATGGTGGAATCGGAGATCCAACGGGTGCTGGCGGAAAAACTCGGCTGAACCCGGCGCCCTCACGCAATGCACGCACGGCCATCGCTACGGTAGGAACCTGATCTGTTTCCCTGCCGAGGAGCAATGCCGTGAGTGTTTACGAACCTCGCCCTGAAGAAAATGACACCCCCGAGCAGCACGAACCTGCCGAACGATTGACCCGCCGCGTTACCGAATCGGCCCAGCAGATATGGCTGGCCGGTCTGGGCGCCTTGTCACGCGCGCAGAATGAAGGCAAAAGCCTGTTCGACTCACTGGTCAAGGAAGGCGAATCGATGGAGGAGCGGTCGCGCCAGCAATCGGACCGTGGCGAAACCCTGCGTGACAGCGTCGAGACCACACTGAACCAGGCACGCGAGCGCGCCGCCGGCACCTGGGACCGGGTCGAGCGGAGTTTCGAAGACCGCGTCCAGCGCGTGTTGCGGCGCATGGATATTCCCAGCCGTTCGGATATCGAGACGCTCAACGACCGCCTGGACGCACTTAACCGCCGGCTGACGCGGGCCGAAAGCCAGTCTTCGCGATCGGAAGCGGATCCTGAATCACACTGATGTTGCAAAGCAGCAAAAGCTGCGCAAGAATCAACCCGACCCGCCAGCAGTACCGCGCCGTATGTCTCCCTCCCCACACGGCTCCGGATGGCGGGTTTTTTGTGCCTGCCGTTCGCGCAGGTCGCTCCTGCCCGGCCTTTTCCGGCGATTGCCGCGATAATGGGCCGCCCAGATCCGCTGCATTCGGCGTCGTGCCGCGCAGCCGCCGCAGGAGGCCGCCATTGAACACCCCAGGTCCGGACCCCTCGTCCAGCACCCCTACCCGTCACGACCTGCATGGCCGTTACCGCACCGCCGAAACCGTGGAGGATTTCCGCCACAACCTGGCCGCGGTCCAGTCGCGCATCGCCGCCGCTTGCCAGCGTGCCGGACGCGATGTGGCAAGTGTGCGCCTGCTGCCGGTCAGCAAGACCATCGATGAAGCCCACATCCGCCGTGCCTATGCCGCCGGCTGCCGTTTCCTGGGCGAGAACAAGGTGCAGGAAGCCCATCACAAATGGGAGGCGATGCAGGATCTGGCCGATCTGCGCTGGTCGGTGATCGGCCACCTGCAGACCAACAAGGCCAAGCTGGTGGCCCGGTTCGCCAGCGAGTTCCAGGCGCTGGACAGCCTGCGCCTGGCCGAGACGCTGGACCGTCGCCTGCAACAGGAAGGTCGCAGCCTGGATGTCTTCATCCAGGTCAACAGCTCCGATGAGGACAGCAAGTACGGCCTGCCGCCCGGGCAGGTGGACGGTTTCCTGCAGGCGATGCCGCAGTTCGGTGCGCTGCGCGTGCGCGGGCTGATGACGCTGGCGATGTTCTCGGCCGAGGCGGCGCAGGTCCGCGCCTGTTTCATCCGCCTGCGCGAACTGCGTGACCGCCTGCGGCAGACCGCTCCGGCCGGGGTGGAGCTGGACGGGCTGTCGATGGGCATGTCCGGGGATTTCGAGATCGCCATCGAGGAAGGCGCCACCGTGGTGCGGGTCGGCCAGGCCATCTTCGGCGCACGCGCGGTGCCTGACAGCCACTACTGGCCCGGTCTGGACGCACATGGCTGAACCGCCACGCCGGGCACGGTCCGGCCGCACGATTACGGCCACAAACATCTATAAACTGCGGCTCTGTCCGTGTCGTCGCTGGGTGTGTTGATGTTCTCGTGGATTCTGGCTCTGGTACTCGCACTGGTTCTCTGGGGTCTGGCCGTGCTCTATCTGTGGCTGGTCCGGCGCAGGAAGATCGAGACAAACCATGGTCTGGCCGCATTGGCGGGCATGCGCTGGCGCGAGTTCTCGCGGATCGTGCGGGATGCGATGGCCGAACAGCGCAGCATGCAGGACGCGATTGCCGAAGAAGCCAGCGACGCCGGCACCAGCAGCGACTTTCTGATGACCCGCAACGGTGAACGCTGGCTGGTGTCGTGCAAGCATGGTCGCGCCTACCGTATCGGCGCCGGCGCGATCAACGAACTGGGCGCTGCGCTGCGCCTGACCGGCGCCCGTGGCGCCGTGCTGATCACCGAGGGCCATGTGGAGCGCGACGGCCTTGCCGCCGCCGCGGAGCAGTCCATCGAAGTGGTCGATGACCGCAACCTGTGGCAGATGCTCAAGTCCTATGTGCCCGAGGAGATGCTCCAGAGTGTGGTCGGCATCGCACGCCGTGAGGCGATCCGCCACACCGGGATCGCCGCGCTGGCGGCGCTGACCCTCGGCCTGCTGGCGGGCATGGGCTACAACACTGTTCACGACGACGCCGGCCCTGCCCCGGTCGCACCGGTCATCGCCGCGGCCGGCAACACGCCGGCGGCGGCCAGCGTCGCCCGCGCCGATACGCCCGCCGCGGACGTTGTCCCCGAGCCCAGCGCCGGCATGGCCGCCGAGGACCTGCTTGAAGATCCCGATCCGGAAACGCTGCTGCGCTACCAGCAGTCGGTTTCCAAGGCGCTGGCGCGCACGCCGGGGGTCATCAGCGGCATCTGGCTGACCCGCCTGACCCTGTCGGTGGAGCGCTCGGCCGATGACAAGACCGTATGGCCGCTGATCTGCCGCGAAGTGGAGCGCTACCCGGCGCTGCGCACGGTGCGCATCCAGCTCAACCCGCGCCCGGGTGTCGATGAACCCGTGCGCTGGCGCCAGTGCAGCACCATCTGAGCGCACAAGGAAAAAGGCGCCAAACGGCGCCTTTTCCATAGCGGCAATCCGCCCGGCGGGAACTCAGCGCGCCCCGGGTGCGAAGCGGGCGATCAGGTCGTAGGCATCGCCGAGGAACATCTGCCGCACCCAGGTGATCTGCAGTTCGCCGCGCCAGGTCTGGCGGTCGATCACCAGGCAGGCGGTCCCGGCCGGCACCTGCAGCAACGCGGCCTCGGCGGCGGTCGCTGCGACTGCGCTGATGCGGTGCTCGCCGCGTGTCCACGAAGCGTTCTGCAGCAGCCAGCTGCCCGGGGCGTGCTCGGAAAAATCCACGCCCAGCGTCTCCGGCACCGTTTCGGGATTGATCAGGCGGCGCTCCAGCGCCAGCGGCTTGCCGTCGGCCAAGTGCAGACAACGGATCGCCAGCAGCTGCCCGGCGGCGGCCAGCTGCACTTCTTCGGGCACGCCGCGGTGGGCGCTGCGCAGTTGCCGGTCCAGCAGCTGGAAGCCGTAGGCATGGCCCCGTTCGGTCACTGCCACTTCGATATCGGGAATTTCCAGTGCCACCTGCTCCAGGTGCGGTGGCTGCCGGGCGACAAACGAGCCGGCCCGCCGGCGGCGCTCGATCATGCCGCTTTCGGCCAGCGTGGTCAGCACCTTGTTCACCGTCATCCGCGAGCAGCCGTACTGTTCCATCAGCTCGTGTTCGAACGGGATGCGGAAACCGGGGGCCCACTCGCCACTGAGGATGCGGCTTTCGATATCGCTGCGGATGCGGTGATTGAGGGTGGGAGCTTTTTTGCTCTTCACTCGGGGTTCCTGAAAAGATCGGCGGGCCGGGCGTTGCGGGTCAGGCCAGAATCCGGTCCAGCGCGGCACGGTAGCGCGTCTGGATCGCGTCGCGATTGAGATGCCGTCCCTCACGGACCAGCTCGCGGCCATTTCGCCAGACCGCGCGAACGGCGCCATTACGTGCGGCGAACAACGCGCTGTCAAGCAGACTGTCGCCGCTGCGGCCATGCAGCGAGACGTGGTCCGGATCCAGTTCGAGCAGGTCTGCCGGTGCACCGACCGCCAGTCCGGCGCGCACTCCCAGGGCCTGCCCCGCTCCCTCGAGGGCCTGCTGGTACAGCCAGCGACCGGTGGAGAGATTGGCCGGCGAAAGCACGTTGCGACCGCGCAGGGTCAGCCGCTGGCCGTACTCGAGCAGGCGCAATTCCTCGGCCGCATCGATCAGCACATTGGAATCGGAGCCCACGCCGAAACGGCCACCGGCGGCGATGTGCTCGCGCATCGGGAACAGCCCGTCGCCCAGATTGGCCTCGGTGATCGGGCACAGGCCGACCACCGCGCCACTGCCGGCCATCAGCCGCACCTCCTCCGGGGTGACATGGGTGGCGTGGACCAGGCACCAGCGCTCATCCACCGCCGCGTGCGCGTACAGCCACTGCACCGGCCGCTGCCCGCTCCACGCCAGACAGGCCTCGACCTCGCGGACCTGCTCGGCGATATGGATATGGATCGGCCCGCGCGTCATGCCGGCCAGCGCCTGCAGCTCCGTTTCGGTGGTCGCGCGAAGGCTGTGCGGCGCCAGCCCGAGCACCGCGTCGGGCAGATCGGCCAGCGCCTGCGCGCTGCCTTCCAGCAGGCGGGCAAAGCCGTCGATGTCGTGCAGGAAGCGCCGCTGCGCCGGCACCGGCGCCACTCCGCCGAAATCGGCGTGGGCATAGAACACCGGCAGCAGGGTCAGGCCCAACCCGGTGCTGGCGGCCGCCGCCGCCACGCGGGCGGCCATCTCGGCCGGGTTGGCGTAATGGCGGCCGTCCTGGGCGTGATGCAGATAGTGGAACTCGCCGACGCGGGTGAAGCCGGCTTCGAGCATTTCCATATAGGCCTGCTCGGCGATGGCCTGGAAGCTGTCCGGGTCCAGCCGGTCCAGAAAGCGATACATCAGCTCGCGCCAGCTCCAGAAGCTGTCGCCACGGGTTCCGCCCACTTCGGTCAGGCCGGCCATCGCCCGCTGGAAGGCATGGCTGTGCAGGTTGCCCAGCCCCGGCAGCACCGTCCACAGGGCGTGGTCGCCGTCCTGGCGCGGCGCCTCCGCCATGATCGAGGTGATCCGCCCCTGCACGCACTCGATGCGCACATCGCGCGCCCAGCCGGCGGGCAGCAGCGCCTGCGCGGCGTGGAAACAGACGGTCTGGGGGGCGGCGCTGGCAATCACTGGACACTCTCCGGTTACCGCAATTATTGTATATACAAATAACGTTGGAAGCTGCACATGCGCTGCGACACGCTCTGGCACAACGCCCACCTGATGACCTTGGACGACGCCACCGGTGGGCTCGGCATTGTCCGTGACGGGGTGCTCGCCGCGCTGGACGGCAAGCTCATCCACGCCGGCCAGGCCGCCACCGCGCCGGAGTTCGCAGCCGCCGAGCGCATCGATTGCCGTGGGCGCTGGATCAGCCCGGGCCTGATCGACTGCCACACCCATCTGGTCTACGCCGGCAACCGTGCCGGCGAGTTCGAGCAGCGCCTGCAGGGCGTGAGCTATGCCGACATCGCCCGCGCCGGCGGTGGCATCGTCTCCACCGTGCGCGCCACCCGCGCCGCCGACGAGGCCGCGCTGGTCACCGCCTCGCTGCCGCGGCTGGACGCGATGCTGGCCGAAGGCGTCACCACCCTCGAGATCAAATCCGGCTACGGCCTGAGCCTGGCCGATGAATCCCGCCAGCTGCGCGTGGCCCGCCAGCTGGGCCAGTTGCGCCGGGTCGAGGTTGTGCCGACCTTCCTCGGCGCGCATGCGGTACCACCGGGATCCGAGGCGCAGGCCTATATCAATGAGGTCTGCGCGGTGATGATCCCGGCCATCGCCGCCGAAGGGCTGGCCGAGGCGGTCGATGTGTTCTGCGAGAACATCGGCTTCTCCGCCGCCCAGGCGCAGCAGGTGTTCGAGGCCGCCCGGCAGCACGGGCTGGCGCTGAAGATCCACGCCGAGCAGCTGTCCAACCAGCACGGCGCCGAACTGGCCGCCCGCTTCGGTGCGCTCTCGGCCGACCATATCGAACATCTGGACGAGGCCGGCATCGGCGCGATGCGCGCGGCCGGCACGGTCGCCGTGCTGCTGCCCGGCGCGTTCTATTTCACCCGCGACACCACCGTGCCGCCGATCCCGCAGCTGCGCGCGGCCGGTGTGCCGATGGCGCTGGCCACCGATTCCAACCCCGGCACCTCGCCGCTGACCAGCCCGCTGCTGACCATGAACATGGCCGCCACGCTGTTCCGCATGACCGTGGCCGAATGCATCGCCGGCTTCACCCGCGAAGCGGCGCGCGCGCTCGGCCGCCAGGACCGGCTCGGCCGGCTGGCCGCCGGCTTCGATTGCGATCTGGCGATCTGGGACATCGAGGCGCCGGCCGATCTGGTCTATCGCATCGGCTTCAATCCGCTGCACGCGCGCGTCTGGCGCGGTCAGCACGCATAAGTACGACTCCGGAGAACACATGAGCACCCCCCTGACCCTTCGCCCCGGCCACGTGCCGCTTTCGCAGTGGCAGCAGATCTACCGTGGCGCGCGCGTCCAGCTGGACGCGGCCGCACAGGCCGCGGTGCTGCGCAGCGCTCAGGTGGTCGAGGCCATCGTCGCCAAGGGCGCGCCGGTCTACGGCATCAACACCGGCTTCGGCAAGCTGGCCAGCGTGCGCATCGAGCGCGAGGACCTGGAAACCCTGCAGCGCAATATCGTGCTCTCCCACGCCGCCGGTGTCGGCGAGCCGATGCCGGCCAATGTCGTGCGGCTGATGATGGCGCTCAAGCTCACCAGCCTGGCCCAGGGCGCCTCGGGCATCCGCCCGCAGACGCTGGCGCTGCTGGAGACATTCCTGCAGCACGACTTCATTCCGGTCATTCCGTGCCAGGGCTCGGTCGGCGCCTCCGGCGATCTGGCCCCGCTCTCGCATCTGGCCAGCGTGATGATCGGTGTCGGGGAGGCCTTCGTCGATGGCGTGCGCCTGCCGGCCACCGAGGCACTGGCCCGCATCGGCCAGGCCGCGCTCACGCTCGGCGCCAAGGAAGGTCTGGCCCTGCTCAACGGCACCCAGTATTCGACCGCCTACGCGCTGGCCGGCCTGTTCGAGATCGAAACCGTCTTCCAGGCCGCGCTGGTTACCGGCGCGCTGTCGGTGGAAGCGGCCAAGGGCTCGGACACTCCGTTCGATCCGCGCATCCACGCCATCCGTGGCCAGCGCGGGCAGATCGCCACCGCCGCCAGCCTGCGCCAGCTGATGAGTGGCTCAGCCATCCGCGAATCCCACCGCGACAACGATGTGCGCGTGCAGGACCCGTACTGCCTGCGCTGCCAGCCGCAGGTCATGGGCGCCGCGTTCGACGTGATGCGCCAGGCCGCGACCACGCTGGAGATCGAAGCCAATGGCGTGTCCGATAACCCGCTGGTGTTCACCGACACCGGCGAGGCGCTGAGCGGCGGCAACTTCCACGCCGAGCCGGTGGCCTTCGCCGCCGACATGCTGGCCATGGCGATCTGCGAGATCGGCTCGATCAGCGAGCGCCGCACCGCGATGCTGGTGGATCCGGCGCTGTCCGGCCTGCCGGCGTTCCTCACCCCCAGGCCCGGCCTCAACTCCGGCTTCATGATTCCGCAGGTCACCGCCGCGGCGCTGGTGTCGGAGAACAAGCAGCGCGCCTATCCGGCCAGCGTCGATTCGATCCCGACCTCGGCCAACCAGGAAGACCACGTCTCGATGGCCGCACATGGCGCGCGCCGCCTGCTGGCGATGGCCGAGAACGCCGCCAACGTGGTCGGCATCGAACTGCTGGCCGCCGCGCAGGGCTGTGACTTCCATGCCCCGCTGACCTCCAGCCCGGCGCTGGAGGCCGTGCGCGCCACGCTGCGCGCACAGGTGCCGACGCTGCAGGACGACCGCTATTTCCATCCGGATATGGTCGCCGCCACTGAACTGGTGCGCAGCGGCGCCCTCGCCCACGGCCTGGACGCGCTGCTGCCGCATGTGGAGCCCGTGTCATGAGCGCCGCGCCGGCGTGGTTGCAGATCCATCGCGGCACCGCGCCGCTGATCGTCAGCTTCCCCCATACCGGCACCGGACTGCCCGCCGAACTGGCCGGGCGGTTCGTCTCGCCGTGGCTGGCGCGGCGTGACGCCGACTGGTGGGTGCACCAGCTGTACGCCTTCGCCCGCGAGCTGGGCGCCACCACGGTGCGCACCTCCATCTCGCGCTCGGTGATCGACGTCAACCGTGATCCCTCCGGGGTGAGCCTGTATCCGGGGCAGAACACCACCGGCCTGTGCCCGCTGACCACCTTCGACAACCAGCCGCTGTACCGCGAGGGTTGTGAGCCGGACGCGACCGAAATCGCCCGCCGCCGCGACACCTATTTCGCGCCCTACCACGCCGCGCTGGAAGCGGAGATCGCCCGCCTGCACGCCGAGCACGGCACCGTGGTGGTGTACGACGCGCACTCGATCCGCTCGCAGATCCCGCACCTGTTCGATGGCCAGCTGCCGCAGTTCAATCTCGGCACCGCCGGCCCGACCGGCGAGCCGGACACCTCCTGCGACAACGCGCTGGCCGATGTGGTCGAGAACCTGTGCGCGCTCAGCGGCCTGGGCCATGTGCGCAACGGCCGCTTCAAGGGCGGCTGGATCACCCGCCACTACAGCGACATCCCCGCCGGCGTGCACAGCCTGCAGATGGAGCTGGCCTGCCGCGGCTACATGCACGAACCGGCGCCGGGCGATGTGGCGGTGCACAGCTGGCCCACGCCCTACGCCCCTGCCCGCGCCACCGCGGTGCGCGACACCCTGCAACAGGTGCTGCGCGCCTGCCTGAACTTTGCTTCCCGGAGAGATTGATGACGACCCGCCACGACCATTCCCGCAGCCCGCGCGCCCCGCGCGGCGCCACGCTCAATTGCAAGTCCTGGCAGACCGAAGCGCCGTTCCGCATGCTGCAGAACAACCTCGACGCCGAAGTGGCTGAAGACCCCACCTCGCTGGTGGTCTACGGCGGCATCGGCCGCGCCGCGCGCGACTGGGAGAGCTACGACAGGATCCTGGAAACGCTCAAGCGGCTGGACGACAACCAGACTCTTCTGGTGCAGTCGGGCAAGCCGGTCGGCGTGTTCCCCACCCACCCCGATGCCCCGCGCGTGCTGATCGCCAACTCCAACCTGGTGCCGCACTGGGCCAACTGGGAGCACTTCAACGAGCTCGATAAGAAGGGCTTGATGATGTACGGACAGATGACCGCCGGCAGCTGGATCTACATCGGCAGCCAGGGCATCGTCCAGGGTACCTACGAAACCTTCGTCGAGATGGGCCGCCAGCACTACGGCGGCAGCCTCACCGGCAAGTGGATCCTCACCGCCGGGCTGGGCGGCATGGGCGGCGCGCAGCCGCTGGCCGCCTCGTTGGCCGGTGCCTGCTCGCTGACCATCGAATGCCGCCAGAGCAGCATCGATTTCCGCCTGCGTACCCGTTACGTGGACGAGCAGGCCAGCGACATCGACGACGCCTTGGCACGCATCGCCAGGTACACCACCAGCGGTGAAGCCAAGTCGATCGCCCTGCTCGGCAATGCCGCCGAGATCCTGCCCGAGTTGGTGCGCCGTGGCGTACGCCCGGATGCGGTCACCGACCAGACCAGCGCGCACGATCCGGTGCACGGCTACCTGCCGATCGGCTGGACCGTGGAGCAGTGGCTCACCGAACAGCAGGCCAACCCTTCGATGGTGCGTGACGCCGCCAAGGCGGCGATGCGCGTGCACGTGGAGGCAATGCTGGCTTTCCACGCCGCCGGCGTCCCGACCGTGGACTACGGCAACAACATCCGCCAGATGGCCTTCGACGAGGGCCTGAAGAACGCCTTCGACTTCCCCGGTTTCGTGCCGGCCTACGTGCGCCCGCTGTTCTGCCGCGGCATCGGCCCGTTCCGCTGGGTCGCACTGAGCGGCGATCCGGAAGACATCTACAAGACCGATGCCAAGGTGAAGGAGATCATCGTCGATGATCCGCACCTGCACCGCTGGCTGGATATGGCACGCGAGCGCATCAGCTTCCAGGGCCTGCCGGCGCGCATCTGCTGGGTCGGCTTGGGCCTGCGCCACAAGCTTGGCCTGGCCTTCAACGAGATGGTCCGCAACGGGGAGCTGAGCGCGCCGGTGGTGATCGGCCGCGACCATCTGGACAGCGGCAGCGTCGCCTCGCCCAATCGCGAAACCGAATCGATGAAGGACGGCTCCGACGCCGTCTCCGACTGGCCGCTGCTCAACGCCATGCTCAACGTCGCCGGCGGCGCCACCTGGGTGAGCCTGCACCACGGCGGCGGCGTTGGCATGGGCTACTCGCAGCATTCGGGCGTGGTCATCGTCTGCGACGGCAGCGCCGAAGCCGACAAGCGCATCGCCCGCGTGCTCTGGAACGACCCCGGCACCGGCGTCATGCGCCACGCCGATGCCGGTTATGACATCGCCATCGACTGCGCGAAGGAAAAGGGGTTGGATTTGCCGGGGATTCTCGGCTGATTCCAGCCTTGCAGGAACAGAGGCATCGCTCTCTGTTATCCGCATGAAATAAAAGGCAGCCCCAGGGCTGCCTTTTTCTATTCCGAATGGAGAGCCGCAGGCTGGGTTGACTCTGCTTCCCGCTCTCTGTTTCCCGCTTTTCGCTGTTGACCTTCATTCCCGTAGAGCATGGCCAATGACCGGCGCGGATACCCGCAGGGCGACGCGCAGGAGCGCGTCGTTTTTCGCCGGTACAGGAAAGCTCCCACACGCTGCGCGTGCGGGTTCCTTTGACCAGCCATTCGGCTGTTGAAAAGCGCTTGTCTTGGCAAAAGGAACCAAAACCGCTTTCGCCGGACGCATGCCGATGCAATAGAGCCGCATCGGTGCCCTGCGCTTCTCGCGGATCGGGGCGGCGCGGAACTCGCTACGCTCAGACACCCGCGCCTTTCTCCCCCGATCCGCTGCGATGCTCGGCATGCTTTACGGCTTGGGCAAGTCAAATGCTGCACGCAACAGCAACAGCAACACAGCCTGCGTGACTGACTTTTTCTGGCTGCCTTTTGTCTGTGGCGCTGCTATGGTCCATCCAGCTACAGGGGGGCTGCATGGGACGCAAGCGCAAACCGAATGGACTGATGGACGCCGTGGCAGTAATGCCGTGGCAAGGCGGTGTGGCACTTGCCGTCATCGGATTCCTGCTTATCCGATATCGACTCGCCGGCTGGCTGCTCAATACCGGCGGCATGCTCGCACCAGCGTTCTCGCCAATGCTCAAACTGCTGGCATGGTTCTGGTTGGCGGTCTGCCTGTTCGGCGCTCTGGCATCTTTCATCACTGCACGGAAGAAACGCAGCCTGCTCGATACCCGCACCGATCTGGAAAGCCTCTCAGCTACCGGCTGGAGAAACTTCGAACAGCTGGTCGGCGAAGCCTTCCGCCGTCAGGGTTACAGCATCGATGAAAACCACCAGCCTGGCCCGGACGGCGGCATCGACTTGATCCTGCACAAGGATGGCCGCCGCACACTCGTCCAGTGCAAACAGTGGAAGCGGCAACAGGTCGGCGTCGCCATCGTCCGCGAGATGTACGGCCTGCTCGTCCACCACAACGCCAACGCAGTGAAAATCGTCAGCACCGGCACGTTCACCCGCGACGCCGAAACTTTCGCCGCCGGAAAACCCATCGAGCTGGTGAGCGGTGAAGAGTTGCTGCGGATGGTCAGGGCGACACAGGCCCCATCCCATGCGGCAACAACTGCCCCAACTTCTCCTGTCGAACGGGTTGAACCCACCTTCAACAAGGCCGCCGGTAGCGCCGCACCCTGCCCGCGCTGCGGCGCTGAACTGGTTGAACGGCGGAACCGGCGAACGGGAAAAGCCTTCAAGGGGTGCAGCCGGTTCCCGGTTTGCCGGGGAGTTGGATAAACGAGCCTGCCGCCAGTCCGCTGACACACTTGCACACCTATCTTTCTTACAAAAAGAAAGATCCCGTTGACCACAAATCGCTCGACATCGAGCAGAAAATGGTCGCGCGCGAGCAAAAACCGGTCGTCGCCGACCGGAAAACGGCCGCCACTAGCCGTTGACGGGTCATGACCGGAAGGAACCGGCCGGGTGCGGCCCGGCCAATCCCCCTCACCGCTCGCCCCCTGGCGCCATGCGGCCACAGGGGGGGGGCTCCGGGGCCGGCTGCCACGCCCGGCTGATCAAGGCATGGACCGGAACAGTCCACGGGATCGCACGCTGTCGCCGGCACAGCGCACTTTAGAAAATCTGCCAGCGGTCGAAAACATGGCGGTCGGACATCCCTTTCCGGGATGCACCGCGCCAGCCGGTTCGAGCGCGAACGTGCCGGAAAACATGCCCCCATCGTGCGATGTCGAACCTGATGAAGCCTCCCTTCAAATTCCGCCCGGGCTTGCTGGTCTGCAGCCTGGCGCTGGCGCCATTCGCCCACGCCGGAGCACCCCGCGACAGCCTGTGGGTGTCGCTGGTACTGGTGGAGCACTGCCAGACCCGTACCGATCCGCACGCCCGGCCCGTGGACTTCGGCGTACCGGGCTTTGGCGGCGCGCACACCACCGTCCCATCCGGCCGCGCTGGCGAAGCGCTGGCGATCCGCTGCTCCTTTGGCCACTACCCGTCCGTCACCCTGCTGCGCGGCACCCACGATGGTCTCGCCCCCGGCGGCCGGCATGCGCTGCTCAGCACCGGCGGCACCGTGCTGGCCTACGACCTGTATGCCGATAGCGGCCGCAGCCGCCCACTTGGCGCGCGCGACACCATCGCGCTGCTCCCCGGGGCCGGCGAAGACGGCAGCCGCAGCCTGCGTCTGTATGCCAAGGCGGTCGATGCACCGCTGCCGGGGGCCGGCACCTACACCGATACGGTGGTCGTGCAACTGACGTTCTGAACGGTCCCGGGTGCCCCGGCGCCGTCAGTAGTACAGGGTCACCAGCACCGTGTCCGAGTACAGCCCGCGTTCCACCCCGGTCTGTACCGGCACCTCGCCGTATACCGTCAGCGAGATCACATTGCCGGTGACATCGGTGGTCCCCATCGCCATTTCGTCCGGGGTCTGTCCCCAGGGCGCGGTGAGGCCGGCATCCCGGAACAGCAGATAGCGCACGAAACCGCTGCCACCGGCCATGCGACGATTGCTGCCGTCGAAGTGGCGGCCGGTGTCCAGGCTGATCCGCCAGGCCGTCTGCGGCGGGCACTGCATGCGGATCGTGGTCTGCGCGTGCAGCGGGCGCTGCGGGGGCGCTGCGCTGCCGAAGTTTAGGTCGTCGGCGACGATCCAGCAGCTGTTCTCGACACTGGCGTACACCCCCGACGAGCCGATGCTGACACTGCCGCCGCCACTGCCGACACTGCTGCAGTCCGTACTGGCGGGCAGCTCGCCACGGGAATAGCGGTAGCGCAGCACGCCGTTGATGCCCTGCTCCTGGAAGATCGCCGTGGCGTTGACCGACTGGCCCGGATACACCCGGCCATAGATCGTGGCGTGACCGCTGCGCGGTGCTCCCGGTGGCACGATCAGGTCCAGCTGATACACCGGCAGGCTGCCCTCGGCGCCGATCAGCCGGGTCCGGGCCGGATCGGAGAACAGGTCGTAGGACAGAAAGTCGCCGTTGTAGTTGCCCAGCCGCCGGGTCGGCTGGCCGGCGCTCCACTGCCCCGGGCCAAGCGACAGGCACAGGCGGTAGTGCAGCGTGGCCCCGGCTCCGGAGTAGTCCGGGGCGCAGGTGTAGGTCAGCTGCGAATGGGCATCCTTGCCGCGCTCGTTGACCTCGCCGAAGTTCAGCCCGAACGCCCCACTGACAAAGCATTGCTGGGCGTGCGCCGCCATCGGCCCGGCCAGCAGCAGGGCCAGCACCCACCGCCACCGGGTCCGTTTCACCGCAGCTGGCATGTGCGCTCCCCCAGCTGGATCCAGCCCCGGCCCGGCAGCACCTGCGGCAGCGGCAGCACGCAGCGGCCCTGCTCGAGCATCAGTTCCACCTGCGCGGCGGGCGGCGGATTTTCCAGATACAGCACGCCGTCATAGCCCACCGTGGTGGAGCCGGCGCCGTCGCCGTCGCCGCCGGTCAGCCTGGCCGGCGTACCGGCCGGCACCCATTGACCGTCCGGGCCGCGCACGGCCAGTTGCACCATCACCGAGGCCAGCATCGGGAAGCGCACGAACATGCCGGCACCGGTGGACGGCACCGCCTCGGTGCGGGTGCGCGTGACGCTGACATCTTCCGGCAGCACCAGTGGATCGATCGAGACACTGTTGTTTTCCCATGCGTTGAGCCGGGTCAGCAGCAGATAGCCGTTCTCGTCGGTGTTGCCGATGGGGCGGTTCTCCAGCAGCACAGGCACTCCGGCGATGCCGTCGGTGGAGACCAGGGCAAAGGCGTCGTAGGTATGGCGCATCGGGAACAGGCGCCGCTTCATCAGCAGCAGGCCGCCGCTGCCGGACAGGTAATAGGTGTTGTCGATGTCACCGGCGTAGCGCTGGCGGAACACGCCGGCCTGCCACAGGCCGTGGCGGCCCAGGTAGCTGACCTCTCCCTGGCTGCTGGCGGTGCTGCCGCGGCTGAGCTGCGTGCGCCACCCCCAGCCATCGGCGTCATCGGGCAAGGCACGCATGGCCCCCAGCGCGACCACATTGTCCCCGTCGCGCCGCTGGACGCCGCTCCAGGCGTGATGCTGGTTGGCCAGCGAGAGCGACCAGTACAGATACGCACTGGTACCCGCGTTTCCTTCCAGGTCGCGGTTGATGCTCAGATGCAGGTCGCCGTAGCGCCCCAGCCCCTGGGCGGCGGTCACGCTGGCATAGCGGATGCGCGCCACATCCACCGGCTTCTGGCGCACGTAGCTGGCTCCCAGTTGCCCGGTACCGATGTTCAGGCCGACAAACAGCTGCTCGGTCCGGCGCGGCAGCGGCGAGCCTTCCAGGCTGGCCAGATCGCGGAAACCGGCGCTGCGGCGCTGGCTCAGGGCGCTCAGGCTCAAGCGCCGTCCCTGGTACTCGTAGCCCCAGCTGTACTGGTGCCCCGCCTCGTCGTGGAAGCGGCTGCGGGCATAGGACGTACTGACCACCCCGCCGGCACGCCCCAGCCGCAGCAACGCACCGGCACCGGCCATGGCCAGCGCCCCCATGCGCTCGATATGCGCCTCGGCGGTCATGGCGTTGCTCATGCCATGGCGGAAGCTGCCGCTGACGGCCGGATCGTGGCTGTAGGCGAACGACTCCACCCCGTATCCGCGGCGCAGGTAACCGGCCCGCAGCGACCAGTCACTGAGCCCGGCCTGCAACATCTGCCGGTCGTTGTAGATCGAAAAATCGACCACCCGCTGCTGTCCGGTGATGTCGGTGATCACCACCTGGGCGCGGCCGCTGCCGATCATGATCGGTGCGCTGTCGACCTGGAACCGCCCCGGCGCGACCTGCTGCTGCGCCTCACGGATGCCGTTGATGTACAGGTCCACGGTCGAAGGCAACGCGGTCTCGCCCACATACGAGGCCAGGGGCACGGTGACCCGGTACGGCTGCAGGCTGAAATTGCGCGAGACGTGCACCCCGCCCATGCGGCTGCTGCGGGTCCAGCCCAGGCTCCCGCTGATGGCATCGCCCACCAGCACGGTGGTCATCGCGTCGGGGAAATCCAGCTGCCAGGACGAATCCAGCCGCACCGAGCGCTGCACGTTGTCGTAGCTTCCGCTGGTGGCATGCACCACCGCGCTGCTGCGCCAGATGCCCGGGGTCACCCCGAACAGGCGCAGCTCGCCCCAGACGCTGCCGCTGCGGTAGTCGCGGTTGCCCAGCCCGTACAGCTCGTAGTTGAGCAGCAGGCCGCCGGCGCGGGTCTGTGGATCCAGGGTCGGCGGCGGCGGCGGGCGGTAGCCCACCTGCGACACCGGGCGCGCCAGCAGCGCCACCGGCACCTGCAGGCTCAAGCGCTGCTCGGCAACGTGGTACCGGCTGACCAGCCCGGGCAACGTGTCCAACCCGACCAGCGCGCTGCCGCCGGCTCCTTCCACCTTCAATCCCAGTGTGGCCAGGTCCGCCGCCGCGGCGTAGAAGCGGCCTTCGCGGCGCAGAAAGCGCACCAGCTGGCCGCTGTCGACCTGGTTCACCTCGACCTCGAGAAACAGTTCCTCCTCGGTGGCCGGGGCGGTGGCCGTCGGGACGGGAGCCACAGCGGCAGCGGGCACTGGCGGCGGGGCGCAATCGCCCTGCCCCGGCATTGCGCCGCCACTGGATACCGCCAGCAGCCTAGCGGTCAGCGCCAGCCAGCGGGATCGGCCGCGCGTCCCGGTCGTCATTGAACCGCACCTTCAGAAGGGTGCCCGCCGGGAGAGGCAGCGGGATCGCCACCGGCCACTGCATCTGCTGGCCGGCCAGCACATAGCCGACCAGGCCCGCGCTCACCGCGCTTTTGCCGCCGTCCGGCCGGGCCAGGCTGAGGTGGGTCAGCCGCACATGCCGCTTGCCACCGTTGGCCACGTGCAGCGCGGTACGCCCGTCGGCGCCCCGGGCCAGCCAGGCGCGGATGCCGGACAGGTCGATCTGTGGCAGCTGCTGCGCCGCAGCCTGCTGCTCCTGGGTTTTGATCGTCGCGCTGCCGGCGGCATGGATGAACACCGGAATGGAATAGCGCAGCAGTACCGTCACGCCGCTGCCAGGGGTGGTGACCGGTGCCTGCGGCAACTCGTCGACCAGCACCCGGTAGCTTTTTTCGGTCTCCGGGGCGCGGGTGTCGCGACGCACCAACCGCACCGTCTGTCGCTCTCCCGGCGCGATTTTGACGATCGACGGGCTGGCGACGATATCGTCGGCCGGACTGAGCTGATCCAGCCCGTCCTTCTGGCTCCAGTGCAGGACGCGGACCTGGGCGTCGAGCGTGCGCTGGCCACTGTTGACCAGGTACAGCGCCTGCGCGTTCTGGCCCGGATCGAACGCGACGGTGATCGGGGTGACCTGCAGCGTGGCCGCCTGCACGGCCATCGACAGCGGCGCCAGAACGGCCAGCACCAGTGCGGCAAGCGCCCCCGGCGAAACCGGACGGATCTGCGAAAACATGGATGCGCTCCTTGGGATCAGTAGGTCAGCGTGGCGGTTACCGTGTCCGAATAGACGCCGGCCGGCTCCTGCCCGCTCAGCGTGGCGCGGGCATAAACCGGCACACTGACCGCATCGCTGCCGCCCAGACCGGCCCCGGTGCCGACAAACCAGCTGCCGCTGCTGTTGCCCCAGTTGTTGCCGTCGAAGGCGTCGTAGGACAGCGTGTAGGGAATCTTGACTGCCGCCTCGCCACCACTGGGCAGATTGGTCATGGCCCGGTTGTTCACATCCTGGTTGGTAGTGCCACCGTCGAGCCCCAGCTGGAACTCGGTGCCGCGGGTACACCAGACGTTGATATTGCCGGTCTGGTCGATCGGCCCGGGGGTGGAGAAGCGGGTGCCGAAGTTGATGTCATCGGCGACCACCACCGTGCAGGTGGCCTGGATGGAGATCATCACCTCGAAGGAATCGGTCTTCGGCGCGCCCAGCTCCGCGGACTGCGCGAATACCTGTCCGATCGAGGCCGAGTACAGCAACAGGCATGCACTGACGTAAGGTCTCATCGTAGCTCCGGGAAAATCACGGGCGAGGAAGACACCCGCATGGCGGGAAGGGAATCAGCACCGGATGCGCCCTGCCGGCGCGTCCGCTGAGGGTACGAGCGGCGCCGGTGAAACGGCTGTGACGGCCCGGCACCTCCAGCGCGGACAAGTGGCGTCCGGCGCCACCGCCGCTCATGGCATTACCCGTTGCGGGGGGGAGCCAGGACGTGGGGCGGCAGTGGGCGAACTCCCTCGCCCCCCTGTCCGGCCCCATGGCCCGGCGCGGCCGAACGTGACGTCGACCGGCGGATATGCCGGCCGGTCGCTTCGACGACGGTTGGGAGGGGCATCGCCATGGACCGGATCGTCCCCTCTGGCCTGCCGGTGGCCGCCCTGCCCTCAGCCGCGTCGCGCCGCCTCGATTGCGGCGATGTCGATCTTGCCCATGGTCATCATCGCGGCGAACACCCGCTGGGCGACTCCCGGATCGGGATCGGTGATCCCGGCCGTCAACGCACGCGGGGTGATCTGCCAGGACAGCCCCCATTTGTCCTGGCACCAGCCGCATTCACTGGCCCGGCCACCGTTGCCGACGATGGCATCCCAGTAGCGGTCGGTTTCAGCCTGGTCGTCGGTGGCCACCTGGAACGAAAACGCATTGCTGTGGGGCACGCCCGGGCCGCCATTCAGGCCCAGACAGGCCACCCCCAGCACCGTGAACTCCACCGTCAGCACATCGCCGCGCATGCCGGCCGGGTAGTCGTCGGGAGCGCGATGGACAGCGGTGACGCGGCTGTCGGGAAAGGTCGCCGCATAGAAGCTGGCCGCCTCCAGCGCGGCGTGGTCGTACCACAGGCAGATCGTGTTCTTGCCGGGCATCGGGCGTCTCCCGTTCGGATAGACAGGACGATCGCCACCTGCGGCAGCGATTGCGCTCGGGCAATGATTTATCACTGCGGTTGTAAGCAGGCGGTCATGGCCAGCCTTCTGCGCACGGCAGCTACACTCCGGTGCCGCGCCGCTTCATGACAGCCCAGACCATGCCGCTGCTGTTGCGAATCTTGATGTTGCTGATCCTCAGCGCCGCCTTTCTCTTGGCAGGCGCGCAACAGCTGGGCCTGACGTTTGACGATGACTTGAGCCCCGACACCGAACCCCACACGGCGCGGTGGAATGCACAGATCCTCGCCAGCCTGCGTGAGGCCGACCTCATTGGGATGGCATTTCCCTCGCTGGCCCGCACCGGGGAGAGCCAAGGACTGGCGCTGATCCGGCAATGGGCCGAGAGGCCGGCCACGCCATCGGCAACCACACCGCCTCGCACCGCAGCCTGTCCTCGCCTTCGATCACCCTGGCCGGGTTCATCGCCGATGTGGAACGGGCCGACGCGGTGTTCGGGAGTTATCCGAACCGGGTGCCGTTGTTGAGCTTTCCCCATCTGAAAGAAGGCAACACCGTCGAGCGCCGCGACGGCATGCGCGCCTGGATGCAGGCCCACGGCTACCGCGCCGCACCGGTTTCCATCGACGCCAGGGACGGGTACTACGACCAGGTGTATGCGGCGCACATTGCCAAGGGCGACACTGACAAGGCCAGCCGGGTGAAGCGCGCCTATATCCGGCACCTGCTGGACCGCGCCAACTACTACGAGGCGCTGGCCGTCACCACGCTGGGGCGCAGCCCGGCGCATATCAACCAGATCAATGCCGACGCGCTGGGCGAGATCGTGGCCGCGTTCCGGGCCCGCGACTGGACCCTGGTGGACCCGCGTATCGCGTTCGATGATCCGCTCTATGCGCGCCAGCCCGAGACGCTGCCGGCCGGTAAAAGCATCGTGTGTGCGCTGGCCAGGCAGGCCGGCCACGCCGGTTTGCGCTATCCGGCCGAGGACTCCACCGATGAGGCGCCGGTACTGCGCGCGCAGGACCTGCTGCCGTAAACGCCGACGCCGCCCGGAAGCGGCGTCGGTGAGGGTGTCTCAGCCGGCGTCCAGCTGCGCACCGGCCGGCAACGGCTCGCGGCGTGCCGGCTTGCTGGGGAAGGCATGGCGCAGGATGCGCCACATCACCTGGCCGAACTGGCGCGGCATCGAGCCGGTGTTGTAGTGCTGACCGTAGCGGGCGCAGATTTCCTTCACCTCCACCGCCATCGCCGCATAGCGGTTGGCGGGGATGTCCGGATAGAAATGGTGTTCGATCTGATGGCTGAGGTTGCCGGTCATCACGTCCATCCACTTGCCGCCGGTCAGGTTGGACGAGCCGCGCAGCTGGCGCAGGTACCAGTGGCCGCGGCTTTCATTGCGCACGCATTCCTTGGGGAAGGTTTCGGCATCGGCGGTGAAGTGGCCGCAGAAGATCACCACATAGGTCCACACGTTGCGGATGAGGTTGGCCGCCACGTTGCCCAGCAGCACCGGCAGGAAGAACGGGCCGGCCAGCGCGGGGAACAGCACATAGTCCTTGAGCATCTGCTTGCTGATCTTGCGGCCGACCGGGCGCGCCTGCCGCCACAGCTGCTTCAGGGTCATCTTGCCGGCCAGCACCCGGCCGATGCGCAGGTCCTGGATGGCGATGCCCCATTCGAACAGCAACGCAAACACCACCGCCACAAACGGCTGGGTCAGGAAGAACGGGTGCCAGCGCTGCTCGGGGAAGATGCGCAGCAGGCCATAGCCGATGTCGTCATCGAGTCCGCGCACGTTGGTATAGGTGTGGTGGCGGAAGTTGTGGGTCTTGCGCCAGTTCTCCGAGGTGCCGACGATGTCCCATTCGTAGGTCTTGCCCTGCAGCGCCGGATCGCCCATCCAGTCGTACTGGCCATGGATGACGTTGTGCGCCAGCTCCATGTTTTCCAGGATCTTGGATAGCGCCAGCAGCAGCACGCCGGCGATCCACGCCGGGACCAGCACGCTGTGCACGAAGGCGCCCAGGAACAGCAACGCGCGGCCGGCCACACCGGTCCAGCGCACCGCGGCCACCACCTTGCGGATATAGCGCGCGTCGCTGCCGCCGAGGGTGGCGAAGTGGCGCGCACGCAGCGCATCCAGTTCGTCACCGAAGGCCTGCAGCTCGCGCGACGAGAGTGCACGGTTTTTCACGGAGGACATCGCTTAAAGCTCCAGGATCAGATCGGTGCTGGCGCTGCTCACGCACAGCTTCAGCGGAACGGATGGCTCGCCGGCGTACTCGCCGGTCAACGTATGACGGGTGACGCCGGCGACCTTGCCGCAGACGCAGGTATTGCAGATCCCCATGCGGCAGCCGCTGGCCGGCTGGATGCCCTGCGCTTCCAGGGCCTGCAGCAGCGGGGTGCCGCGCGCCACGGCAAGCGTGCGGCCGCTGTGGCGCAGCTCCACCTGCACCGTGCCCTGCTCCACCTCGGGCAGGACCGGCAGGCTGAACGCCTCACTTTCAAACCTCGCCACCTGGTCGTGCAGGCGCATGCGCGCCGCCTCGACAAAGCCGGCCGGTCCACAGGCCAGTACCCGGGCGTTGCCCAGATCCTCGATGCCGGCGAACGACCACTGGTCCACGCGCGCGGCCGGCGCGGCAGGATCGCGGGTCAGCGCCAGATGCAGGCCGAAGTCCGGATGCCGGGCCGCCAGCGCCTGGAGTTCATCGACAAAGCACAGCTCTTCCTTGCGCCGGGCCCAGTACACCAGGTCCACCGGGGCCGGCATGCCGGCATCGGCCAGCTGGCGCAGCAACGCCCGCATAGGGGTAACCCCACTGCCGGCGGCCAGCAGCAGCAGGCGCTGGCCAGGAGTGGCCGGGACGGTCATCTCGCCGAACGGCTGGCCGAGGCTGAAAACCTCGCCCAGTGCGGCCTCACGGGCCAGGTGCTGGCTGACTTTGCCTCCGGGGATCGCCTTGACGGTAATCGCCAGCCGGCCATTGGTCAGCGGCGTCGGACTGTAGCTGCGGGTGAGCAGTCGCCCGTCCACTTCCACGCCCAGATTGACGTGCTGGCCGGGCAGCAGACCGCCGAAGTGGCGATTGGGCTGCAATTCCAGCGTTACCGCATCGGCGCTGGCGGCGGTACGCCCGACCAGACGCGCCAGCGGACGCCGCAGCGTCCACAGCGGATGCACGCGGGTGGACCAGAAATCGAAGAAGCCTTCACTGAACCAATGAATCGGCGGCGGCGCGGCATTGCGGTAGACGGCACTCATGACTCAACTATACGGATGAGCGCACACCTGTGTATACAGGTGTATACCCTCCATACCGGCTATGATTCATTGTCCTGACCGGCCCGAGCCTGATGACCACTCACGACCTGCCCCTGCCGACCGCCGATGACGCGCACACCCCGCGCAAAGCCTCCATCTCGCGTGACGACCTGCTGGCGGCGGCCCTGTCCCTGGTCGGGCCGCATCGCAGCGTCTCCACGCTGAGCCTGCGCGAGGTCGCGCGCGAAGCCGGCATCGCCCCCAATTCGTTCTACCGCCAGTTCCGGGACATGGACGAACTGACCGTGGCGCTGATCGATCTGGCCGGCCGTTCGCTGCGCACGATCATCGGCCAGGCGCGTCTGCGCGCGGCCGACAGCAACCGCGGAGTGATCCGGCTGTCGGTGGAAACCTTCATGGAACAGCTGCGCGCCGATGACCGGCTGATGCATGTGCTGCTGCGTGAGGGCACGGCCGGCACGGATGCGTTCAAGCACGCGGTGGACCGCGAGCTGGGTTACTTCGAAGACGAGCTGCGGGTGGACCTGGTGCGGCTGGCCGCGCTGGACGGTGCCAGCCTCTATGAGCCGGCGCTGGCGGCCAAGGCCATCACCCGGCTGATCTTCGCCATGGGCGGCACGGCGATGGACCTGCCGGCGGAAAAAGATCCCGAGCTGATCGAACAGATGAGCCAGATGATCCGCATGATCATCACCGGCTCGCGCGCCCTGGCGCGCCACCCTCCCAACACCTGAGCCCTGGCGGTTGCCCGCCTGGCAGCGGCGGCAGCGCTGTTGCGCGCTTCAACGTTGCCGGCGCTGGCTTCAGCCAGTGCGAACACCTTGGCATGCAACGCGCGGTCACTGAACTGCAAGCGGTCGCCCTGTTCCAGCGCACGGCGGATCGTGTGGTTATCCATTCCCAGCTGCGGTGCCAGGCGGCGCAACGCGCGCTCGGTCTGACGGGCTCGTCCAGGGGCGCGCCAGAATCGAGCTGATCGCCATCCAACGCCAGCGCGCTTCCACTGGCCAGGGCCACCGCCTTCTGGAACGCGGCATTTCGACTGGCATACCAGCCAGCGTTGGAGTCGGCGAAGCGGCGCACTTTCTGCGTATATGGGGTCGTGTAGCCAAGCAGGTGCAGGGCGCCGAAGTACAGCCCGCCGCGGCGGGTGAACACCACGTCGCGGATGCTCCCGGGGACCGGTCACGGATAGCTGCGCGCCTAGCATTCGGCGAATGGGATACCCACCTGCATCGCACCACGCCACCGCTGCGCCGACCATCGCATGCGCCCAGCCTGCCCATATACTTCGCCCCCGCCTGTCCCAATCGCCGAACGTGGCTTGACCCTTGAGCGCCACCGCTGAACAGTACTTCCCGCTCGTGGTCCCCGCCACCTCCCTGCTGCTCGGGTTGGCGCTGCTGGCTGGCTGGCGCTCTGTGCGCGGACACCGTTATCTGTTGTGGTTGGCCGCTGGCTACATGGTCACTGCCGTTCCGCTCGCCGCCCAGATCCTGATGGACACCCCGCAGCTGGCGACCTGGTCTGTACTCACCGGTGCCTTGTATTGCGCAGGTAGCTGGGCCACCGCGCAGGGTTTCGCGCTCAGATCCGGCGGCAGGGTGTCGGCGCGCGCGGCGCTGGCCATCAGCCTCGGCACGTTACTTGCGCTGTTGTGCTTCT
Source organism: Stenotrophomonas sp. STEN013 (assembly GCF_056760355.1). NCBI lineage: Bacteria > Pseudomonadati > Pseudomonadota > Gammaproteobacteria > Lysobacterales > Lysobacteraceae > Stenotrophomonas > Stenotrophomonas sp. STEN013. Next base: position 218,080 of record NZ_JBRREO010000003.1, read on the forward strand.
CGCGATCGAACGAGGGGCTCGGCGCGCGCATCGTCTTCCTCAACCTTGGCATGGGACTGCTGCTGGCATTGGCACTGCCGGTGCTGTTCGGCCGCGACCGGGCGGACACCCTGTTCGAACGCCTGCTGCGCCGGACCTATCTGCTGCTGGTGGTGTACGCGCTCCTGCGCCCGCTGCTGGCCGGAACACTGGCCGGCTGGTTCAGCGGCAGTGGCATGCCGCGCTCAGGTCTGTGGCTGTGGATGCTGGCTTTCAATCTGCTGCTCAATCTGTGGCTGTTGTTTCTGTTGCTGGGCGGCGTGGCCCAGCAATTGATGGGAGAACTGCGTCACGAGCGCAACCACGACCCGCTCACCCTGCTGCTCAACCGCCGCGCTTTCTTCGAGATCGCCCACCAGCGCCTGCAGCACGGCACCGCCGCCCACTGGGCACTGCTCGCCTGCGACGTCGATCACTTCAAACAGGTCAACGACACCTGGGGCCATGCCGCTGGCGACAACGTGCTGCGTCAAGTCGGTGCACTGCTGCAGGAGATGACGCGCCCGGATGATCTGGTCGCGCGTTTCGGCGGAGAGGAATTCGTAGTGCTGCTGCGCTGCGATGACCTGCCAACGGCCACCCGGATCGCCGAGCGGATCCGGAACGGCCTCAGCCAGATGCGCTGCTCCCCGGCGAAACACACCCTGACCGCCAGCTTCGGCGTCACTTTGGTAGCGGGCGCGGAGGACCTGGAAAGCGCACTGGAGCGCGCAGACCAGGCGGTATACCGGGCCAAGCACGAAGGCCGGAACCGGGTGGTCGCCAGCCCATCACCTGGCGCAGTCGGCAACATCTGCCCGACCCCGTCTACAGCGGTTGTCGCTCAACCTGATGACGCCGCGCGCAAAGCAACCCGATAGCCACCAGCCTTCTCCAGCAGGGGACGCGATCCGGTGGCGGACATGGATCTGCCCTCCTCCAGGCGGTATTCGGGATCGATCGTTTGCCCCTGCAGCATCTCCGTCACGCAGCCGGAACAGCGAGATCCTGCAAGCCTGCCTGGATGCGATTGCGACGATAGGTCACAGCCACGCCGGTGCTGGCCCGATCACGCAGCGTCCACCGTGCGTCCTTTCCATTTGTCACTGCCAAGCGCAGCGCGTTGGGCCAAAGCTGCAGCCCTATGCCGGCCGCGCCGCCGAACCGGAAAATGGCCTGGAACAGCGGCGGTGCTTCATGGCGAGGATGCCTATGTCGAGTTCTGCGCGGGCTGCTGCACGCTGATTTCCGACACAGAAAACGCCGGCTTGCGCCGGCGTTTTCTGTTACCTGAAGCCCGTCAATCAGGCCTCCGGTGTCGCCTCTGGCGTCTGCCCTTCGACAGCCGCACCCTCAACCACGGCGGTATCCACGGCTTCGTCATCCAGGCTGTCATCACCGGCTTCCAGGGACGCGTCCAGGCGTTCGACCGCCTGCAGCTTCTCGCCCTTGGACAGGCGGATCAGGGTGACGCCCTGGGTGTTGCGGCCGACCCGCGAGATTTCCGAGCCGCGGGTACGCACCAGCGTGCCGCCATCGGAGATCAACAGCACTTCATCGCCGGTGCCCAGCAGCACCGCGCTGACCAGCTTGCCGTTGCGCTCACTGGTCTGGATGCCGATCACGCCCTGCGTACCCCGCCCCTTGCGCGGATAGTCGGCCAGCGGCGTGCGCTTGCCGTAACCGTTCTCGGTCGCGGTGAGGATGTACTGCACGCCGGTGTCATCGGCACCGGTGTCGACGATATCGCCGCCCTCGGTTGCCAAGTCCTCGACGTTGCTGTCGTCCTCGTTCTCGTCCTCGGCGCCGCCGGCGCTTTCAGCCACGATCAGGCTGACCACTTCCTCGCCCTTGGCCATCTTGATGCCACGCACGCCGGTGGCGGTGCGGCCCATCGAGCGGACCTTGTCTTCGGCAAAGCGCACGGTCTTGCCATTGGACGCGAACAGCAGGACGTCACGCTCGCCATCGGTCAGGCCGACGCCAACCAGCGCATCGCCCTCGTCGAGGTTGATGGCGATCTTGCCGCGTGCCAGGCGGAACGCGAACTCGCTCAGCGGGGTCTTCTTGACCGTACCGTGGCGGGTGGCGAAGAACACATACTGGTTCTCGTCGTATTCGCGTACCGGCAATACCGCCTGCACACGCTCGCCGTTTTCCAGTGCGATCCAGTTGATGATCGGACGGCCGCGCGCGTTGGAGCCGGCTTCCGGCAGCTGGTGCACCGGCAGCCAGAACACCTTGCCCGCGCTGGTGAAGGTCAACAGCGTGTCATGGGTGTTGACCAGCCACAGCTGTTCGATCGAATCCTCGTCCTTGGTCGCCGCCGCGCTGCGGCCACGGCCACCACGCTTCTGCGCGCGATAGGCACTGACCGGCTGGCGCTTGACGTAACCGGCGCGCGACAGTGTCACCACCACGTCTTCCGGCGCGATCAGATCCAGAATGTCGAGATCTTCCTCGCTGTGGCGGATCTCGGTACGGCGTTCATCACCGAACTCGCTGCGCACGGCGATCAGCTCGTCGCGGATCACCTGCAGCAACACTTCCGGGTTTTCCAGGATACGGATCAGGCCAGCGATGACTTCCAGCAGGACCTTGTATTCCTCGGTCAGCTTGTCCTGCTCCAGCCCGGTCAGGCGGTGCAGGCGCATTTCCAGGATCTGCGTGGCCTGGACGTCGCTGAGCTGATACAGGCCATTGACCAGACCCAGGCCCTTGGGCAGGTCTTCCGGACGCGAGGCCTCGGCACCGGCAGCGCCCAGCAACGCACCCACCAGACCCGGCTCCCAGGTCTTGGTCAGCAGGCGTTCCTTGGCTTCGCCCGGATTGGCCGACGTCTTGATCAGCTCGATCATCTCGTCGATGTTGGCCAATGCGACCGTCAAACCTTCCAGCACGTGCGCACGCGCACGCGCCTTGCGCAGCTCATAGATGGTGCGGCGGGTGACCACCTCGCGACGGTGGCGGATGAACGCCTCCAGCATCTGCTTGAGGTTCAACAGCTTCGGGCGGCCATCGACCAGCGCCACCATGTTGATGCCGAACACCGACTCCATCTGGGTCTGCTGGTAGAGGTTGTTCAGGACAACTTCCGCCGACTCGCCACGCTTGATCTCGATGTAGATGCGCATGCCGTCCTTGTCGGACTCGTCGCGCAGCTCGCTGATGCCTTCGAGCTTCTTTTCCTTGACCAGCTCGGCGATCTTCTCGATCAACCGCGCCTTGTTCACCTGGTACGGAATCTCGGTGACGATGATCGATTCGCGGCCGTTGTCAGCCACTTCGATATCGGCCTTGGCGCGGATGCGCACCCGGCCACGACCGGTCCGGTAGCCGGCGATGATGCCGGCAGTACCGTTGATGATGCCGGCGGTCGGGAAGTCCGGACCCGGGATGTACTCCATCAGGCCATCGACGTCGATCGTCGGATCATCGATCAGCGCAATGCAGGCATTGAGCGATTCGGTGAGGTTGTGCGGCGGGATGTTCGTCGCCATACCCACGGCGATACCGGCCGAGCCGTTGACCAGCAGGTTCGGGAACCGGGTCGGCATGACCGTCGGCTCCAGCTCCTTCTCGTCGTAGTTGGGCTGGAAATCGACGGTTTCCTTGTCGAGATCGGCCATCAACTCGTGCGAGAGCCGCGACATGCGCGCCTCGGTGTAACGCATCGCGGCGGCGGAGTCGCCATCGACCGAACCGAAGTTACCCTGGCCGTCCACCAGCATGTAGCGCAGCGAGAAGGGCTGTGCCAGGCGCACCAGCGTGTCGTACACCGACTGGTCGCCATGCGGATGGTACTTACCGATGACGTCACCGACGATACGCGCCGACTTGAAGTACGGTTTGTTGCTGTGCGCACCCAGCTCGCTCATCGCGAACAGGACGCGGCGATGGACCGGCTTGAGGCCATCGCGGGCATCGGGGAGTGCGCGCCCCACGATCACGCTCATGGCGTAATCGAGGTAGCTCTTGCGCATCTCGTCTTCCAGGTTGACCTGGATGATTTCCTTGGCGTTTTCTGCCATTCGGGTTCCGTTGTCTGGTAGCGATCCCGTCCGGCGACGGGCCTGTGACAGGCGGCCATGCCGGAAACTCGAATCAACCTGCGGAGTCTAGCACAAAGGACGGTTTTCCGCCGCTTCCAGCCGGGTGTTTACCGGAGTAAATCAGCAACTTAGATGCCCCTCGGGAGGCCGCCGGAATACGTGATCGCGGCCCCGCCCGCCCTAGTGGCGCGCGGATGGCCCGCGAACTGGCAAACCACGCCAGTCATCCCGTCCCCGCTGCGCTGCGGACCTGCCTTCAGCCGCCGAACGCGGCCTTCATCGCCGCGGTGTCCGGCTGCAGGATCACGCCACGTTCGGTGACGATGGCATCGATCAGCTCACCGGGCGTCACATCGAACACCGGATTCCATGCGGCAATACCCTCGGCCACGGTGCGCACGCCACCAACACCAAACAGCTCACCCGGATCGCGCTGCTCGATCTCGATCTCATCGCCGTGCGCGGTGTGCATGTCCACGGTGGACGATGGCGCCACCACCATGAATTTGACGCCATGGTGGCGGGCGGCAATGGCCAGCTGGTAGGTGCCGATCTTGTTGGCGGTATCGCCATTGGCACAGATGCGGTCGGCGCCGACGACCACCCACTGCACCGCCCCGGTCTTCATCAGATGCGCGGCCGCCGAGTCGGCAATCAGGGTGGCGTCGATGCCATCCTGCTGCAGCTCCCATACGGTCAGGCGGGCACCCTGCAGCCACGGCCGCGTCTCACCGGCGAACACGCGCTCGATATGCCCTTGCGCCTTGCCGGCACGGATCACGCCCAGCGCGGTGCCGAAACCGGCAGTCGCCAGCGACCCGGTGTTGCAATGGGTCAGCACTCCGCTGCCCGGGGCGATCAGTGCGGCGCCCAGCGCGCCCATGAGACGGTTGGCTGCCAGATCCTCATCGGCGATCGCCTGCGCCTCCAGCTCCAACACCTGCTGCCAGTCAGCGCCAGCGGCGGCCAGCACCCGCCGCATCCGCGCCAGCGCCCAGGCCAGATTCACCGCGGTTGGCCGTGAGGCATTGAGCTTAACCAGCGCCGGTTCGAGTCGCTGCACCGCCTGCGCGCCGTCCGCGGCCTGCACATCCCGCGCTGCCAGCACCACGCCCCACGCGGCGGCGATACCGATGGCCGGCGCACCGCGCACCGTCAACGCATGGATCGCCTCCGCGACCGCATCGCTGTCATGGCATTGCACATGTTCGACCACGAACGGCAGCTTGCGCTGGTCCAGCAGCTCAAGCGCGTGGCCGGTCCAGCGGATCGGGCGGATATGGTCGTAGCGGGCGTAATCGAGGGAATTGGAATCATTCATGGCTCCATTGTAATGGGCGCCACACAGGCCCGCCTCAGTTCACGGAGAATTCCGCGCGGCAACCGTCATCCACCCAGACGCCGCTGCGATCCCAACCCCAGCTCTGCCCCTCGATGCAGGCCCTGGAGGACAGCTGTTTCACCAGCGTCACCTTGCGCTCGACGGTCACCCCGCATTCGCGGCGGAGATTGCTTTTGGATTCGCAGGTCACCCGTCGCGGAACATCCACGAAGCCGGAGCCATCGGCCGCACCGACCTCGAACTGGCCCTGGCAGCCCCGGCTCACCCACACCTGGTTGCGTCCGTAACCCCACGTGCGGCCCTCCTTGCAGGGCAGTACGGACTGTTGCCGGAGCAGTCGCACCGGCGCCCCGCGCAGGAGTACCGGGCATACCTCCGTGCGTCCTCGCGACTCGCAACGCACCACCCGGCGCGTTACCCGCTGCGCAGCGGTGGGCTCTTCCGCGGTAAATTCGGCGCGACAGCCATTGGCGACCCACACACCTGCAGCGTCCGTGCCCCAGTCCTGCTCACGGATGCAACTGTGCTCGGACAGCTGTCGTACCAGCTGTATGCCCCGGGCAAGGCTGGCCGGGCAATGCATGCGTTCTGCGCCTTTCGATTCGCAACGCACCACCGTGTCAGCGGTAGGCACAGGATCGGGCGTTTCCGCCACCAGCATCGGCATGGCACACAACAGCACGGCGTAAATGCTCCTCATCCGACCTGCCTATCCAAGAGCCTGAGGTATTCCGTTGACCGACACACTGCCTGCATGACCGTGATCAGAGCATCATCATCGACGATGAGCCAGTGCTGGGCCACGCAACGTCTGGTGATCTTCAGGCGTGGGCGAAATCGAAAGCCAGCACATCGGCGATGCGTCCTGTGCCGCCCAGCGCCATCAACAGCCGATCCACGCCGACCGCCACACCGGCGCAGGCCGGCAGCGACGGTAGTGCGGCGAGGAACAGCTCATCCAGCGGTGGCAGCGTCGCCCCGCGCGTGCGCCGCACCTCGAGGTCGCGCTCAAAACGCTGCCGCTGTTCAACAGCATCGTTGAGCTCGTGATAGCCGTTGGCCAGCTCGAACGGTCCCAGATACAGTTCGAAGCGCTCGGCCAGTGGCGGTTCGCCCGGGCGGATGATCGCCAGCGCCGCCTGCGTGGCCGGCCAATCGTGGATCACGGTTATGCCATCGGCCGGAAACTGCGACTGGATGCGATGGGTCATCAGCAGATCCAGCCAGTCATCGCGGGTCAGACCTGCCGGATCGATACCGATCTCGCCCAGCCCGGCGCGCAGCTGCGCCTCATCGGCCAGGAATGGATCCAGCCCCAGCGCCTCCACGAACAGTTCGCGATAGGTGAGGATGCGCACCGTGGCCTGACGTCCGCGCTGGGCCAGCGCGGCCTGCACCAGCTCGATCGTTTCACCGATCAGGCGATAGTGATCCCAGCCGACCCGATACCACTCGAGCATGGTGAATTCCGGGTTGTGGCGACCGCCAGCCTCGCCATTGCGGAACACCCGGCCCAGCTCGTAGCAGTCGCCCACACCGGCGGCGAGCAGTCGCTTGAGCGGATATTCGGGCGAGGTGCGCAGCCAGCGCAGCGCTGGCCCGGCGCTGACATGCCCGCTGAAACGTGTATGGAAACCTTCGATGTTCGGCTCGGTGTTGCCGGCCGCGGACATGATCGGTGTTTCCACTTCCAGCACGTCACGCTGCGCGAAGAACTCGCGGATCAGCGCGTTCAGACGGGCACGCTGGCGCAGCACCTCGATCATGGCGCACACCTGATCGCCATGGATGATGGGAATGTCGGTTTTGCAGGAGCAAAAACCGGCCGTGCGCCACCCTGCGGGCGGCTTCGCCGTGAAAAACCGCTGTCCTGCCGTTTTTTCATGGATGCAGCCCGCGCCCGGCACTGGTCAAAGGCAAGGTCAGGATGTCACGCTCGTCATCGCGATAGCCGGCCGCCAGATACAGCCGTTTTGCCCGGGCATTGTGATGGTTCACTTCCAGCCGGATAACGGCCGCGCCCTCGCCGGCGGCCCAGTCGCGTGCCAGCGCCAGCGCCTGTCGGCCCCAGCCACGGCCACGCACGGCCGGGGTGAGATACAGCTCGTCGAGCAGCACGAAACGGCCACCCTGCTCCACGCTGAAGCACCAGCCCAGCGTGATGTAACCGGCCTCGGCAACGTCCTCGCTGGACAACAGCAGCACCGCGCCATGACTGGCGTTTTCGAGCAGCGAGCGCAGCCCCGGCTCAACCAGTCCGGACTGGTACAGGATTTCGTCCTCGACATAGAAGTCGCGAACCATGGCGATGAGGCGCGGGAAGTCCTCTGGCCCGGCGATGCGGGCCTGCAACGTGTTGCTCATGCGGTTTTTCCGTTATCGGCCAGGAAGGCGAGCAGACGGGCTTCATCCCACACCTCCACGCCCAACTCATTGGCCTTGTCCAGTTTGGAGCCGGCTTCGGTGCCGGCCACGACGAAGCTGGTTTTTTTCGACACGCTGCCGGCCACCTTCGCACCCAGCGCTTCCAGTCGCGACTTGGCGTCCTCACGACTCATCTGCGCCAGGGTGCCGGTCAGCACCACGGTCTTTCCTTCCAGCACGCCTTCGGCCTGCAACGCCGCTTCGGGCGTCCGCGCCAGCAGTTCAGCCAGCGCATTGCCGGCAGCCGAGAACAGGGCGGCATTGGCGTCAACGTCCAGCCACGCTACCAGTGCATTGGCCGTTTCCGCAGGCAGTCCGGCGGTAACAAAGTTGTGTGCGCTTTCATCGAGGATCGCATCGACCGAAGCAAACGCCTGTGCCAGCTGTTTGGCCCGTACCGGCGTGACCTTGGGGATTTCCATATCCGACAGCAGATTGGCCAGTGTCAGCTCCGTCCGCAGCTTGGCGCTGGGCGCGTGCCTGTCAGTGATCTGCACCCCACGCGCGAGCAGCGCATCGATGGCCTGCTGGTTGCCCGGCTGCGCCATGAAGTGGCCGATCGCGCGCGCCACTTCACCACCGATATCCGGCACCCGCTTGAACATCGGCCATGGCAGGTGCCGGATCAACTCCAGATCACCGAACCATGCGGACAGCGCTTTTGCAGTGCTCTCGCCGACGTGTTCGATGCCCAGCGCGAACAACAGCCGCTCCAGCGTGGTGCTGCGGCTGGCCTCGATGGCGCCGATCAGGTTGTCGGCCCAGCGGGTGGCGATCTTCTTCGTATTCCACTGGAAACTGGCAGGGACCGACAGCACCTGCGCACGCCAGCCGGCATCGGCCCCATCCAGCTTGAGGATGCGGTTGAGTGTGTCTCCACTACCCTCCGGCGCGAGGTGCAGCTGCAACTGGGCGGCCAGAGATTCGGGCGAACCGGCATCCAGCACGAGCTTCAGCAACAGCAGCTGGTCGCGTTGCAGGGCATACAGATCGGCCACGCCGCGAACGATGCCGGCATCGACCAGCGTTTCGATGTACTTGTCGCCCAGTCCGTCGATGTCCATGGCCTTGCGCGAGGCGAAGTGGGCGATGGCCTCCTTGCGCTGCGCCGGACAACTCAGCTCACCGGAGCAGCGCCACGCGGCCTCCCCTTCTTCACGCACGATCTCCGAACCACAGACCGGGCAGGCGCGCGGCATTTGCCACGGTGTCGTGCCCTCAGGGCGACGCTCGGCGATCACGCTCACCACTTCCGGAATCACATCGCCGGCGCGGCGTACGATCACCGTATCGCCCACACGCACATCCAGACGCGCGATCTGGTCGGCGTTGTGCAGCGTGGCATTGGTCACCACCACGCCCGCGACATGTACCGGCTTCAGTCGGGCCACCGGCGTGGCGGCACCGGTACGGCCGATCTGGATCTCGATCGCCTCCACCGTGGTGCTCTGCTCCTGCGCCGGGAACTTGTGTGCGATGGCCCAGCGCGGGGCGCGCGCGACAAAGCCCATCTGCTGCTGGCCGTCACGGTCATCGAGCTTGTAGACCACCCCGTCGATATCGAAGGCCAGGCCGTCGCGACGTTCGCCGATGTCGCGGTAGTACGCCAACAGGCCTTCGGCGCCTTCCACCACCGCGCACAGATCGCTGACCGGGAAACCCCAGTGCGCCAGCTGCGCCAGGGTTCCCGAATGGGTCGCCGGCAGTGCGCCGCCAGACACTTCACCCAGGCCGTACGCGTAAAAGCTCAGTGGCCGCTGCGCGCTGATCTTCGGATCGAGCTGGCGCAGCGAACCGGCCGCGCCATTGCGCGGATTGGCCAGCACCTTGCCGCCGTGCAGACGCGCCTGCTCGTTGTAGCGCTCGAAATCGGCGCGGGGCATGTAGACCTCACCCCGTACCTCCAGCACCTGCGGCCAGCCTTCGCCAGCCAGCTGCTGCGGGATCACCTTGATCTGGCGCAGGTTGGCGGTCACGTCCTCGCCGGTCGCCCCGTCGCCGCGGGTCGCGCCCTGCACGAAAACGCCGTTCTCGTAACGCAGATTGATCGCCAGTCCATCGAGCTTGGGTTCGGCCGAGAACAGCAGTTGCTTGCGATGCAGCCGTTCATCGATGCGGCGGACGAAATCGTGCACCTCGGCCTCGCTGAAGGCATTGCCCAGCGACAGCATCGGCACCGCGTGCACCACCTCGGCAAAACGCGAGGATGGCTTTCCGCCGACCTGCCGGCTGGGTGAATCACCGCTCTCCAGTTCCGGATACTGCGCTTCGAGCGCTTCCAACTGGCGCATCAACCGGTCGTATTCGGCATCAGGAATCAGAAGCTCGTCGCGCTCGTGATAGGCGCGCGATGCCCGGGCGAGCTGCTCGCGCAACGCGGCAATGCGCTGCTGTGCGGGAATATCTGTGGTCATACGCGGAATTTTAGCGCCTTCCTGTCAGCGGGCCGAGCGGATCCCTGGTCGCGGCAGCAAAGGTAACGTCGCCGGCATTCGTCCCAAAGCAAAGCCCCGCAAGCGGGGCTTTGCAGAGCTCCAGATGCAGCGCTTACCAGCGTGGCGACTTAGTAAGCGGCGGCGCCTGGTGCTGGCGGTCATAGGCGCGCAGCTCGTCACGGATATGCGCGATGCGCTGGCGCCCCAGGGCGTTGCGGCTGTCATCGAGCACCACACCGTCCAGCAGCTCGGCCATGCGTTGAACCGTGGGCAGCATCTTCTCCCAGCCATCCAGTGCCGTCATTGGCGCCGGCAACGTCAGGAAGAACGCGATTGCCGGCGTTTCCATCTCGCGGATATGGGTCATATCGAAGCTGCCGGGCTTCATGATGCTGGCCATGCTGAAGATCGGACCGCGCTCGGGATGCCCCTCCACCAGACGGTGGAAGACATTCATATAGCCGAACACCAGCCCGGTCTTTTCCGCGGCGACGACGATGTCTTCACCGCGCAGCACTTCGCCCGCACGTGCAGCCACATACAACGAGACGATCTTGTCGAAATCCTGGCTCGGACGCTTGCCCAGATCGCTGCCCGCCGATGGCTCGACATCCGGCAGCCCGAGTTCGGGCTGGGTGACACTGGCGTCCCCGTCGAGGCTGCCGTCCTCTTCGGAGGCGACGTCGCCGGTCTCGCCCAGCACCGGCTCGCTGCGCTGGCGTTCGACCTCCGCCGACTCCTTGCGCTTGCCCTGCGGGGCCCGCTTCGGGCGGCCAAACAGGAAAATGGCCGCAATGAGCAGCAGTCCGGCAGCCAGGATGCCGATGCGCAGAAGTTCCGTGTCGGACATTCGATGCGTTCTCCGGATTAATCGTTCAGGTGGTTAAAGAATGGCACGTCAGGCCGCGCCCGCCAATCGCGCAGCCTCTTCCAGGTCCACACTGACCAGACGGCTCACGCCCGGCTCGCGCATCGTCACGCCCGAGAGCTGATGCGCCGCCTCCATCGTCGCCTTGTTGTGGCTGACAAACAGGAACTGCACCTTCTCGCTCATCTCCTTGACCATCGTGGCCAGGCGACCGACGTTGGCCTCGTCCAATGGCGCATCCACCTCGTCCAGCAGACAGAACGGCGCGGGATTGAGCTGGAAGATGGCGAACACCAGCGCCACCGCGGTCATCGCCTTCTCGCCACCGGACAGCAACGAAATGGACGACACGCGCTTGCCCGGCGGGCGCGCCATGATCGTCACCCCGGTATCGAGCAGATCCTCGCCGGTGAGTTCCAGATAGGCGTGACCGCCGCCGAACAGGCGCGGGTACAGCGCCTGCACCCCGGAATTGACCCGGTCGAAAGTGTCCTTGAAGCGGCCACGGGTTTCACGGTCGATCTTGCGGATGGCATCTTCCAGCGTTTCCAGGGCGGTAGTCAGATCCACGTTCTGCGCCTCCAGATACTCCGAGCGTTGCGAGGCCTCTCCGTACTCCTGGATTGCGGCAAGGTTGACCGGCTCCAACCGGCGCATGCGCGCATCGATCTGGTGCACCGCCTGCTCCCATTCGGAAAGCTTCGCGTCGTCCGGCAAGGTGTTGAGGACGTCCTGCAACACGAAACCGGCTTTCTCCACCGCCGCGGAAAGCTGATCGGCGTTGAGCACCAGCGCCTGCTGGTCGAGCTTGCGCTGGGAGATGCGTTCGCGCTGCGCCAGTGCCTGCTCGTCACGCTGATGCCGGGTCTGCTCCAGCGCCCTCAGTTCGGCATCAATGCTGTCCAGCTGCGCGCGCGCCTCGCCCAGCGCCCGATCGGCGCGGACCCGCTCGCCCAGCGCATTCTGATGCTCGGCCTCCAGCGCCAGCACCGGCGAATCGCCCTCGTCCAACTGCGAATGCAGCTCACCCAGACGCGAATCCAGCTGTCCGCGCTGGTTGATCATCCGCTCCAGCGCGTGGCTCAGCGAGGTGACCTGCGCGCGTTGCGACTCCAGCGTCAGTGCCAGGGCGTGCATGCGCTCGCGCACGCTGCGCGCGGCATCGCGCGACAGATCACGCGCTTCGGTCAACCGCCGGCGCTCGCTTTCCAGCGCCTGGCGAGTGCCCTCCAGATCGCCCATGCTCGACAGCGCGTCCTCCAGTCGCATACGCGCCTCGCCGGCCTGTTCACGGCTGGCCTCGAGTGTTTCCAGCAGCTGCGACAGCTCGCTTTCAATGCGGTCGATCCGGCTGCGTGCCGAATCCAACTTGCCCTGCTGGCTCTGCAGTTGTCCGGCCAGCTCCGACGCGCTGCGATGCGCCTGATACAGCGCACGCTGCGCCTCTTCCCGATGCTGTTCGGCGGCAAGTGACTGCTCGCGGAAGCCTGCCAGCAGCTGCTCCAGCTGCGCCTCGCGCTCCTGCAGCATTTCGATCTGCTCGCGCAGGCTGACGATCTCGCGCTCGCGCAGCAGTGCGCCCTGTTTGGCCGCGCCCGAGCGCGAAACGCGCACCCAGCCGTCACCCAACCGCTCACCGCCACGGGTGATGACAGAATCGCCCTCGCCCAGCTGGCGCTGCAGCGCAGTGGCCTGGGCCAGATCTTCGGCACCATGCAGCCGCGCCAACAGGCGGCGGATGGCCAGCGGCCCCTGCACCTTGGCCGCGAGCGAAGTCGGGGCGAAATCCGCCGTTTCCGTGGCCGCGGACACCAGCGCGATGCGGCCTTCGCCCAGCTCCCCCAGCGCGTCGACCAGCGCCTCGGGGGAATCCACCAGCACCCCTTCGATCAGCTGCCCCAGCGCGCTTTCAACCGCGTTTTCCCATCCGCTTTCCACGGTGAGGCGCTCGCCGACACGCACCGCCGAATCCAGCCCGCGCGCCTTCAGCCACGCCACCGCTGCCCCCTGCTCCTGACCGAGCGCGGCCTGCTGCAGGGTTTCCAGCGAAGACAGCCGCCCGCGGGCGCTTTGCGCCTGCTTGCGCACCTCGGCCAGTTCGGACTGGCTGGTGCGCTGCTGTTCCTGCAGGTCGGCTACCGCCCTCTTGCGTTCTTCGACCTGCTCGTTCAGTTCATCCAGCGCCGCCTTCTGCGTTTCGTGCTGCAGTTGCAGCTGCTCGAACGCGTCGGCCAGCACCTCCAGATCCAGCCCGGCCCGCTCGGAAAGCAGCGCCTCACGCCGCCGTTCGGCTTCCAGGATCTGCCGCTCCAGGTAGTCCACGCGGGTGCGTTCGACTTCGCCCGAGCGGGTCGCCTCGGAGGTATTGCGGTTGTGGGCCTCCCAGCGCTGCTGCCAGTCGGCCAGCTTCGCTTCGGCCTCGCGCAACGCTTCCTGACGCAATTCGTTGTCTTCCTGCAATTGCTCCAGCTGCGGCTCCGCGCTGTCCACCGCTTCCCGCAGCACCATCAGTTTGGCCTCGTCGCCACTGATGTGCTGTCCCAGTTCGGCCAGCGCATGCTGCGCTTCATCGCGCGCCTTGTGCAGACGCTGGGACATTTCCCGCTGATGCTGGATCTGCTGCTCCAGCCGCGCCAGGGTGCTGCCGACCTGATAGAACTCGGCCTGCGCGCGACTGAGCAGGTCCGCCGCTTCCTCGCGCTGCACGCGGCCGGTTTCGATCCGTGCCTCGGCCTCGCGCTGTTCGGCGATCAGCTGTTGCAGCTTGGTTTCCTCGCGCGACAACGCCTCGCGCAAACCGCCCAGGCGCCCATCCAGGCCGCGGTATTCCAGCGCCTTCCATTCGGCATCCTTGACCCGACGCTCTTCCTGCAGCGCCTGGTACTGCTCGGCCTGGCGCGCTTGGCGCTTGAGGTGCTCGAGCTGCTTGCTGATCTCATCGCGCAGGTCGTTGAGGCGATCAAGGTTCTCGCGCGTGTGGCGGATACGGGTTTCGGTTTCCTTGCGGCGTTCCTTGTACTTGGAGATGCCCGCCGCTTCCTCCAGGAACACGCGCAGGTCCTCCGGACGCGCCTCGATGATCTTGCTGATCATCCCCTGCTCGATGATCGAGTAGCTGCGCGGCCCCAGACCGGTCCCCAGGAACAGGTCGGTGATATCGCGCCGGCGGCACTTGGTGCCATTGAGGTAGTAGTTGCTGCTGCCGTCGCGGCTGACCGTGCGCTTGACCGAGATTTCGTTGAACGAGGCGTACTCGCCGGAAATCGTATGGTCGGTGTTGTCGAAGATCAGCTCCACCGTCGCCTGTGACACCGGCTTGCGCCCTGCCGAACCGGAGAAGATCACGTCGGTCAACGAGTCGCCCCGCAGGCGGCTGGCCGAACTTTCACCCATCACCCAGCGCACGGCGTCGATGATGTTGGACTTGCCACAGCCGTTGGGCCCCACCACACCGGTCATGTTGGTGGGCAGATGCAGGGTCGTGGGGTCGACGAACGACTTGAAACCGGAAAGCTTGATCGTGGATAGACGCATGGAGTCAGACTGTTTCCTGGCGCCGGAAGCCGCTGGCCAATACCGCAGGGAAGATTCCGGAAGGTTCCTTTTCCGCTCTCAAGTCGTTGATATTTTCAGGAATTCAACGCCACGAGCACGGCACTGGGGACTGAGTATAACGACACCTCGCGCTGCGGGCGCCGAGCTCATCCCGGAAAAAGAAACGGGCGCCTTTCGGGGCCCGTTTCTCTTGCACATAGGCAGCGCAGATCAGGCGTCGGCTTCGACGATGACCTTGACGGTGGCTTCCACGTCGGCGTGCAGCTTGACGGTGACGTCGTACTGGCCCACGGCACGGAAGGCGCCTTCGCCCATGATCACTTCGCTCTTGCTCAGCTCCAGGCCGGCAGCGGTGAAGGCTTCGGCGATATCGCGCGGGCCGACCGAGCCGTACAGCTTGCCTTCGGTCGAAGCATGCGCACCGATGGTGACACTGGCGCCTTCCAGCTTCTCGGCGCGAGCCTGTGCACCGGCGTGCGAGGCCTGGGCCTTGGCTTCGTACTCGGCACGCTTGGCTTCGAACTCGGCAACGTTGGCCTCGGTGGCCGGCACGGCCTTGCCCTGCGGCACGAGGAAGTTGCGGCCGTAGCCCGGCTTCACGTCAACCAGGTCGCCCAGGCCGCCGAGGTTGGTCACTTTCTGCAGAAGAATCAGCTTCATGATGGTGCTCCGTTATTCGTTAGCGGCGCCAGAGGGCTCCGCAACGCTTGCTGTCCGAATAGGACGGGTGGGAAAACGGATGCCCTGAGGCATCCGTCATCCGTTTTACGTTTGATTTCCGCGCGCAACCGCGCAGATCAGACCGGAAAATCCGGAATCAGACGTCGTGGTTGTCCGTATACGGGATCAGGGCCAGGAAACGGGCGCGCTTGACGGCCGTGGCCAGCTGGCGCTGGTACTTGGACTTGGTACCGGTGACGCGGCTCGGCACGATCTTGCCGTTCTCGGTCAGGTACTGGCGCAGGGTGTTGAGATCCTTGTAATCGATCTCCTTCACACCTTCAGCCGTGAACTTGCAGAACTTGCGGCGACGGAAGAACTTGGACATGGTGGCGCTCCTTATTCAGCAGAAGCGGCGTCTTCGCCGGCTTCTTCATTGGTGGAAGTGGCACCCTCTTCGTCGTCGCGACGACGACGCTCGCCACGCTCGGGCTTGTCACCCTTCTCGTCCTTGCTCTTCATGATCAGCGACTGCTCGGTGTCAGCCTCGTCACGCTTGATGACCAGGTTGCGCAGCACGGCGTCGTTGAAGCGGAAGCTTTCGGTCAGTTCGTTCAGAACCGACTGGTCGGCTTCGATGTTCATCAGAACATAGTGGGCCTTGACCAGATTCTGGATCGGATAAGCCAGCTGACGACGGCCCCAGTCTTCCAGACGGTGGATGGTGCCGTTGCCGTTCTCGACCAGCGCCTTGTAGCGCTCGATCATGGCCGGAACCTGTTCGCTCTGGTCCGGGTGGACCAGGAACACGACTTCGTAATGACGACTCATGTTTTTCTACCTTTCGGATGTGGCCTGTATGGGCCGGACAGCCCCCCGCGTTGAATCGAGGTGGGGCAAGGAACCTGCACCAGGAGGCGCAGGAAGCCGCGAATTATGGCAGCTGCGGCCAGCGCCCGCAAGGAAAGCGCTCCGGCGCAGGAAGCGGCGCCCGCGTCCGGCATTGCTACGGCCCCGGACACCGCGGGCGATGCTGGTCTCAGGCCTTGTCGGCGTCAGTGGTGAAGCTCTCGCCGCACCCGCATTCAGCCGCGGCATTGGGATTCCTGAAGGTGAAGGTCTCGCTCAGCCCCTGCTTGCCGAAGTCGATTTCGGTGCCATCCACCAGTGCCAGGCTATCGGCGTCGACATAGATGCGGACCCCGTCCTGCTCGAACACGGTATCGCCCTCGCGCTGCTCCCGGGCCAGATCGGTGACATGCCCCCAGCCCGAACAACCGGTGCGGGTCACACCGAAACGCAGCCCCAGTGCTCCCGGCGTGGAGGCGACAAAGCGCTGTACACGGGAATGGGCGACGGGGGTCAGATGAACAGCCATGATGGGACGACTCCAGCAGAATTACGTTCCGATTATAGGTGTGGGCGGCCGCCACGGACCGCAAGCGTGGATAAATGCCTCGCCTGCCCGCAGTACAGCCGCTAAAATCTCGCATTCACAGATCGAGTCGATCAACAGAGGATTCAAGTCATGACGGTGGTCAGCGTTGCACACGCCCTTGCCGGGAAATTCCCGGAAGGCGGAGAAGTCACGGTTCGGGGATGGGTGCGCACGGTGCGCGGCTCGGCTGGACTGGCCTTCGTCAACGTCAGCGATGGCTCGGGCTTCGCTCCGATCCAGGTCGTGGCCACCGATGCCCTGACCAACTTCGAGGACATCAGGAAGCTGACCCCGGGCTGCTCGGTGATCGCCACCGGCACCCTGGTGAAGTCGCAGGGCAAGGGCCAGAGCTTCGAGATCCAGGGCCAGAGCCTGGAGATTGTCGGCTGGGTGGAAGATCCGCTGACCTACCCGATCCAGCCCAAGCCGATGTCGCCGGAGTTCCTGCGCGAAGTGGCGCATCTGCGTCCGCGCACCAATCTGTTCGGCGCCGTCACCCGCATCCGCGACTGCCTGTCCAAGGCCGTGCACCGTTACTTCCACGAGAACGGCTTCTACTGGATCAGCACCCCGATCATCACCACCTCCGACGCCGAAGGCGCCGGTCAGATGTTCCGGGTCTCCACCCTGGACATGAGCAACCTGCCGCGCACCGGTGACGGCGGGATCGACTTCAGCCGCGACTTCTTCGGCAAGGAGACCTTCCTGACCGTGTCCGGCCAGCTCAACGTCGAGGCCTACGCGCTGGCCCTGAGCAAGGTCTACACGTTCGGTCCGACCTTCCGCGCCGAGAACAGCCACACCACCCGCCATCTGGCCGAGTTCTGGATGGTGGAGCCGGAGATCGCCTTCGCCGATCTGGCCGAGAACGCGCGCGTGGCCGAGGAGTTCCTCAAGTACCTGTTCCGCGCGGTGCTCGACGAGCGCGCCGACGACATGGCCTTCATCGCCGAGCGCGTTCAGAAGGACGCGATCACCCGCCTGGAAGCCTTCGTCAACGCGCCGTTCGAGCGCATCGAGTACACCGACGCGATCGCGCTGCTGCAGAAGTCGGGCAAGAAGTTCGACTACCCGGTCGAATGGGGCCTGGACCTGCAGACCGAACACGAGCGCTGGCTGACCGAGGAGCATGTCGGTCGCCCGGTGGTGGTGACCAACTATCCCGAGCACTTCAAGGCCTTCTACATGCGCCTGAACGATGACGGCAAGACCGTCGCGGCGATGGACGTGCTGGCCCCGGGCATCGGCGAGATCATCGGCGGCAGCCAGCGCGAGGAGCGCCTGAACGTGCTCGACGCGCGCATGGCGCAGTTCGGTCTGGATCCGGAGCACTACCAGTGGTACCGCGATTTCCGCCGCTATGGCTCGGTGCCGCACGCCGGCTTCGGCCTGGGCTTCGAGCGTCTGGTGGTGTACGTCTGCGGCCTGAGCAACATCCGCGACGCGATCCCCTACCCGCGCGCGCCGGGCTCGGCGGAGTTCTGATCCAGTGACAGGGAGGCGTCTGCGGTGACCTTGTTCTTCGCGTTGTGCTTCATCGGCGTGGCCATTGCCGGCTTCAGCGCCTTCCTGATCTTCTGGCCGCTGACCCTGATCCATATCCGCGACCGGCATCCGGCGCTGGCGACCGAATTCGGCGCCGGCGCTTTCCTCAAACCCGACAGCCTGCGCTGGCTGCTGGCCCGCGACTTCTCCCGCATCCCGGACCGTTCCCTGTCCGGACTGGCAGCCCCGGCGCGCCTCGCGCTGCTGGTGATGTTCGGCGGGCTGGGCATGGCGCTGCTGCTGTGGCTTTTTTCCCAGGTAATGACATGAACGATTCGGACAACGCGACCGACCAGTGGTGGCTGGCGCAACTGGGCAACACCCTGATCTGGGCGCGCCTGCGCATCCGTCCGGCCGGCACCGCCGAGGTGCTGGACAGCGACGGCAATACGCTCAGCTACGACAGCGAGGACACCGCCCGCGCACAGCTGCTCGATGCCGAGTTTGTCGCCTTTGACGGCATCGACGAGGAGGATGCACTGCAGCGCGGCTTCTCGCTGCACGAGATCCAGCCACCGCACGCGGACAATGACGACGCGTTGCAGGGCCGCATGGTCCAGCTGCTTGGCATGCGGGCCTGACCCCACGGATGTTCACTCCGGCCGCTTTCGCCGAGACGGATCTGCAGTGGCTGGACCGGCTGCTGGCACGCGACCCGTTCGTGACGCTGCTCACCACCGGCGAAGACGGCCTGCCCGAGCTGACCCGGCTGCCGGTGCTGTATCGGCGCCAGGACCAGCAGATCGAGCTGCGCGGGCACTGGGCGCGTCCCAATCCGCAAGCCCGGCAACGCACCCCCGCCAAAGTCCTGGTGGACGGGCCGCACGGCTATGTCTCGGCCAGCTGGTATCCGGACAAGGAAAGCGCCGCGCGCGTTCCGACCTGGAACTACGCGGCGGCCGAGCTGCGCGGGCAACTGCACCCCTTCACCGATGAAGACGCGCTTGCCGCGCTGCTGGTCGATCTCAGCGACCACTTTGAGGCGGACGTGGGCCAGCAGTGGCGGTTCGAGCCACAGCGCGAAGACCACCGCCGTCAAGTGCGCGGCATCGTCGGATTCCGCTTCGTGGTCGAGCAGGTCCAGCTCAAACTGAAACTGGGCCAGAACCATCCACCCGCCAACCAGCAGGCCGTGATACACGCGCTGCAGGCGCTGTCCACGCCACGCGCACAGGAGCTGGCCGGCTGGATGGCGCTCCACCGCGCATCGCGCGACACGCCACAATGACGCGGCGCAGCCTCCATTTCCCGCGACGCCGCCGTTTCCATGACGGCGACGCCCTCCCCCTCCAGATCGCAAGGGAAGCATGACCATGAAAGACATCCGCAAACTGCTGCAGAACAACAGTGATTGGGCCGACCGGATCGAACGCGAAGATCCGGAATTCTTCCAGCAGCTGTCCAAACAGCAGAACCCCGAATACCTGTGGATCGGCTGCTCCGATTCACGCGTGCCGGCCAACCAGATCATCGGCATGGCGCCGGGTGAGATCTTCGTACACCGCAACGTCGCCAACGTGGTGGTGCATACCGACCTGAACTGCCTGAGCGTGATCCAGTACGCGGTGGACCAGCTGAAGATCAAGCACATCCTGATCGTTGGCCATTACGGTTGCGGCGGCGTGCACGCGGCACTGAACCAGGTGCGCGTCGGCCTGGCCGACAACTGGCTGCGCCATGTCGGCGATGTCGCGCAGAAGCATGACGATATCCTCTCGCAGATCGACGACCCGGACCTGCGCCATGCGCGCCTGTGCGAGTTGAACGTGATCGAGCAGGTGGTCAACGCCTGCCGCTCGACCATCGTCCAGGACGCCTGGGCGCGCGGCCAGAAGCTGATGGTGCACGGCTGGGTCTACAGTCTGCGCGACGGCCGGGTCAGCGAGATGGGCATCGACGTGGGCGCCCCGGAAGATCTGCAGCCGGCCTACGAGAGGGCCCTGTCGTTCGTGCCGCGCAAGGGCAAACGCCACTGACCTCCCAACCCCTGCTGTGGCCGCTGATGCCGCGGCAGGGGCAGGCCCGTTTCCCGCCACAGGCTCCCCCCGCATGCTGCCACTCCCCCTCAATCTGCACGCCTGGATCGACGAGCATCGCCACCTGCTGAAGCCGCCGGTGGGCAACAAGATGATCGAGAACGGCGATTTCATCGTGATGGTGGTCGGCGGCCCCAACAGCCGCAGCGACTACCACTGGGATGAAGGCCCGGAGTGGTTCTACCAGCTCGAGGGCGAGATGGTGCTGCGCGTGCAGGAAGACGGCGCGGTGCGGGAGATCCCCATCCGCGCCGGCGAGATCTTCCTGCTGCCACCGCGGGTGCCGCACTCGCCGCAGCGCATGCCCGGCTCGATCGGCCTGGTGGTCGAGCGCAAGCGTCTGGACCACGAGCTCGACGGCTTCATGTGGTTCTGCCCGCACTGCAACCACAAGCTCTATGAGGAGTTCTTCCATCTGAAGAACATTGAGACCGACCTGCCCAAGGTGTTCGACCGGTTCCATTCCTCGCTGGAACACCGCAGCTGCCAGCGCTGCGGCACCGTGCATCCGTTGCCGGCACCGGCCTCGCCCGAAATCTGAGCGCACCTTCCGTGCGGTTCGCACGGCGCCCCGGCCATCGCCCGGCACCATCTGCCGCGCCACTGCCGGCATCCGCAACAGGCAACCGGCAACCGTGCCGGGACAGGTACACTTCGGGCTCATTCTCGCCACCTGCGTACCGATGAACGAAACCCTGTCCCCGGCCCACGCCACCGCCCTGGATGCCGCCGATCCGCTGCGCCACCTGCGCAGCCAGTTCCTGATTCCGCAGCACCAGTCCGCCGACCAGACCTACTTCGTCGGCAACTCGCTGGGCTTGCAGCCCAAGGGCGCCAAGGCGATGGTGCAGGAAGTGATGGACCTGTGGTCCAGCATCGCGGTGGAAGGCCATTTCACCGGTCCCACGCACTGGATGGGGTATCACCGTCTGGTGCGCGATTCGCTCGCGCGCGTGGTGGGCGCACAGCCCGGCGAAGTGGTCGCGATGAACACGCTGAGCGTGAACCTGCATCTGATGATGGTCAGCTTCTACCGCCCCACCCGTGAGCGCCCTGCGATCCTGATGGAAGCCGGTGCGTTCCCCACCGACCGTCATGCGGTCGAGGCGCAGATCCGTTTCCACGGTTTCAATCCGGCCACCGATCTGATCGAAGTGCAGCCGGACGAGCCCAACGGCACGATCTCGATGCAGGCCATCGAGCGGGCGCTGGGCGAACACGGCCGCCGCGTGGCGCTGGTGCTGTGGCCCGGTGTGCAGTACCGCAGCGGACAGGTGTTCGATCTGGCCGCGATCACCCGGCTGGCGCGCGCGCACGGCGCCAATGTCGGCTTCGACCTGGCCCATTCGGTCGGCAACGTGCCGCTGGCGCTGCATGACATCGCCCCGGATTTCGCCGTGTGGTGCCACTACAAGTACCTCAACGCCGGCCCCGGCGCGGTCGCCGGCGCCTTCGTGCACGAACGCCACGCGCGCGACACCTCGCTGCCGCGCTTTGCCGGCTGGTGGGGCCATGAGCAGGCCACGCGCTTCCAGATGGCACCGGAGTTCGTCCCCGAAGTCGGCGCCGAAGGCTGGCAGCTGAGCAACCCGCCCGTGCTGGGGCTGGCGCCGCTGCGCGCCTCGCTGGCGCTGTTCGACGAGGCCGGCATGCCGGCCCTGCGTGAGAAGTCGCTCAAGCTCACCGGCTATCTGGAAACGATGGTGCGCGCGCGTCTGTACGGCGTGCTGCAGATCATCACCCCGACCGAGCCGGAGCGTCGCGGCTGCCAGCTGTCGCTGCGCGTGGCCGGCGGACGCGAACAGGGCCGCTCGCTGTTCGAGTACCTGCAGTCGGTCGGCGTGCTCGGCGACTGGCGCGAGCCGGACGTGATCCGCATCTCGCCCACCCCGATGTACAACCGCTACCGCGATGTCTACCGCTTCATCGAAGAAGTGGAAACCTGGGCCGGTGTATGACCCGACGGAACCCCACGACTTGACCACTACCGCCCCACGCGGCCTCACCATCATCGGCGCCGGTCTGGCCGGCTCCCTGCTCGCCATCCTGCTGGCCCGCCAGGGCTGGCGCATCACCGTGTACGAGCGCCGTGGCGATCCGCGCATCGCCGACTACGAGTCCGGTCGCTCGATCAACCTGGCATTGGCCGAACGCGGCCGTAATGCGCTGCGCCAGGCTGGCGTGGAAGAGGCGGTCATGGCCAAGGCGGTGATGATGCGTGGACGCATGGTGCATCCGCGTCACGGCACGCCGGAGTTGCAGCGCTACGGCCGTGATGACAGCGAGGTGATCTGGTCGGTACACCGTGCCGAACTGAACGTCACCCTGCTGCAGCTGGCCGAAGCGGCCGGCGCGCGGTTCCACTTCCACCGTCGCCTGCACACCGTGGATTTCGATGCCGGCTACGCCCGCTTTATCGACGACCGCGACGATTCACCGCACGACACCCACTTCGACACACCGCTGGTCGGCGCCGATGGCGCCGGCTCGGCGCTGCGTGCGGCGATGAACCGCAAGTCGCCGCTGGGCGAGCGCACCGAGTTCCTCGACCACTCCTATAAGGAGCTGGAAATCCCGCCGCATGCCGACGGCCGCTTCCAGATCGAAGCCAATGCGCTGCATATCTGGCCGCGCGGACGCTATATGTGCATCGCCCTGCCCAATGACGAAGGCACCTTCACCGTCACCCTGTTCCTGCCCAACGACGGTGAGCCCAGCTTCGCCAACGTGCGCAGCGGCGCCGAGGCGCAGGCGTTGTTCGAGCGCGAGTTCGCCGACGCGGTGCCGCTGATTCCGGATCTGCGCCGCGACTGGGAACAGCACCCGCCCGGCCTGCTGGGCACCCTGTACCTGGATCGCTGGCATCAGGGCGGCAAAGCGGTGCTGATCGGCGATGCGGCCCATGCCATGGTGCCGTTCCACGGCCAGGGTATGAACTGCGCGTTCGAGGACTGCGTGTTCCTGGCCGACGCGCTGGCCGCCAACGCCGATCCCGCACAGGCCTTCGCCCTGTTCGAGCGCGAACGCAAGCCCAATGCCGCGGCGATCCAGCAGATGGCGCTGGACAACTACATCGAGATGCGCGACCAGGTGGCCGATCCTGCCTTCCTGCTGCAACGCGAACTGGAACAGGCGCTGCAGGCGCGCTGGCCCACCCGCTTCGTGCCGCATTACACGATGGTCACCTTCCTGCACACGCCCTATGCCGTGGCGCTGGAACGCACCCGCATCCAGCAGCGCATCCTGGCCGAGGCCACCGCCGGCCACACCACGCTGGCGCGGATGGACTGGGCCGCACTGGAGCGGATCGTCCACGCGCAGCTGCCGGTACTGGCAGGGGCGCACTGATGGCCCCCTGCACCGTTCCGCACGCGGATGAACGATGCCGTCACCACGGCTGACGCGCGCCACTAGCCGCCGGTAAAGACCCCCATGCCCGACACTTTCCTCTTCTACGATCTCGAAACCTTCGGCCAGGACCCGCGCCGTACCCGCATCGCCCAGTTCGCGGCGGTGCGCACCAACGCCGAGCTGGAAGTGGTCGACGAGCCGGTCAGCTTCTACGTCAAGCCGGCCGACGACCTGCTGCCCTCGCCCATCGCCACGCTGATCACCGGCATCACCCCGCAGCATGCCCTGGCCGAAGGCGTCAGCGAGGCCGAGGCCTTCGCCCGGATCAGCGACCTGATGGCACGGCCGCAGACCTGCACGCTGGGCTACAACACGTTGCGCTTTGACGACGAGTTCGTCCGCTACGGGCTGTTCCGCAACTTCTTTGATCCCTACGAGCGCGAGTGGCGCGGCGGCAACTCTCGCTGGGACCTGCTGGACATGCTGCGGCTGGTGCACGCACTGCGCCCGGAGGGCATCCAGTGGCCGCAGCGCGAGGATGGCGCCACCTCGTTCAAGCTCGAACACCTGGCCATCGCCAACGATGTCCGCGAAGGCGACGCGCACGAGGCGCTGTCCGACGTCTACGCCACCATCGGCATGGCGCGCCGCTTCAAACAGGCCCAGCCGCGCATGTGGGACTACGCGCTGAAGCTGCGCGACAAGCGCTTCGTCGGCAGCCTGCTGGACGTGGTGGCGATGACGCCGGTGCTGCACATCTCCATGCGCTACCCGGCCAGCCGGCTGTGCGCCGCCCCGGTGCTGCCACTGACCCGCCATCCGCACATCAGCAACCGCGTGATCGTGTTCGATCTGGAAGGCGACGTGCAGCAGCTGCTGGACCTGTCGGCCGAGGAGATCGCCGCGCGCCTGTATACCCGCGCCGCCGATCTGCCGGAGGGCCAGCAGCGGGTGCCGTTGAAGGAAGTGCATCTGAACAAGGTGCCGGCGCTGGTGGCCTGGAACCACCTGCGCGCGCCCGACTTCGAGCGCCTGGCTATCGATCCGGCCGCCATCGCGGCCAAGGTCGAACAGCTGCGCGCGCTCGGCCCGGAACTGGCCGAGAAGGTGCGCTGCGTGTTCGCCGGCGAGCGCGCGGCCGGCCCGGTCGATGCCGACGCCTCGCTCTACGACGGCTTCCTGGCCGAGGGCGACAAGGCGCTGATGCCAAAAGTGCGCACCGCTCCGCCCGAAGCGCTGGCCGAACTGGAAGGCCGCTTCCGCGACCCGCGCCTGCCCGAGCTGCTGTTCCGCTATCGCGCCCGCAACCACCCGCAGACGCTGCACGGTGAGGACCGCGCCCGTTGGGACGACTACCGCCGCCTGCGCCTGTTCGATGAAGCCGCCCGCCTGGGCGAGCAGACCCTGCCGCAGTACTTCGCGCAGATCGAGCAGCTGCACGCCGAATACCACGACCACCCCGAGCAACTCGCCCTGCTGGAACATCTGCAGCACTGGGGCCAGCACCTGCAGCAATCGCTATGACCGCCTATTTTTCCGATGCCAGTTTCAAATTCCTGCGTGGGCTGGCCGCGCACAACGACAAGACCTGGTTCAACGACCACAAGGCGCAGTACGAAGCGCACGTGCGCCAGCCGTTCCTGCGCCTGATCGCCGACCTGCAGCCGGATATCGAGGCGATCAGCCCGCATTTCCGCGCCGATCCGCGCACCGTGGGCGGATCGCTGTACCGCATCCAGCGCGACGCGCGCTTCTCCCACGACAAATCGCCTTACAAGACCTGGCAGGGCGCGCGCTTCTATCACGAGCGCCGCCGCCTGCAGATCGTGCCGCTGTTCTACCTGCACCTGCAGCCGGACAACTGCTTCCTCGGCGGCGGCCTGTGGCACCCGGAGCCGGAAAGCATGCGCAAGGTGCGGCAGTTCATTTTCGACAACCCGGCCAGCTGGGAACGCGCCGTGCGCGATCCGGCCATCGTCCGCCGCTTTGCGATGGAAACCGACGAGAAGCTGCAGCGGCCGCCGCGCGGCTACCCGGCCGACCACCCGCACATCGAAGATCTGAAACAGCGCAACTGGGTGTATTCGCGCCGGCTGACCGATGCCCAGATGTGCAGCCCGCAGCTGCGCCAGACCCTGGTCAAGGACTACGCCACGCTGGCACCGTTCATCGATTACCTGTGCGCTGCGCTGGATCTGGAGTTCTGAGCGGAACCGGCTTCACGCCACCTGCCGCAGTTTGCGGCACGCTTGCCGGTATCACCCGACAGGAGGATGCCGCCATGACCGCCATCCATCACCAGCTCTGGATCGATGCCCCCCTGTCCACCGTCTACGCCGGACTGGCCACCGCCGAGGGACTGGGCCAGTGGTGGATCGCACACCAGCAATCGGTGATCGACGGGGACACCCTCCTCAGCCACAACCCCGGCGGCGGTCATGGCGTGGTCGCGATGAAGGTGCTGGAGACCCTCCCCGGGCAACGGGTGCGCTGGGAGGTGATCAGCCACCACCCCCGCCAGAGCCCCGCCTCGGCCTGGTCCGGTACCGAGATCCGTTTCGAGCTCTCCCGCCGCGCCAGCCCCGGCGCCTGGCGCGGCCTGCCCCACGAAGGCGAACCGATGACCGTGCTGGAGTTCCACCACCTCGGCTGGGACCCGCACAGCGAATACCTCGGCTTCTGCAGCCAGGCCTGGGCCGAAACCCTGGTCCTGCTGCGCCGCTGGGCCGAAGCCCGCACCCCGGGCCATCACTGAGCTGCCCCCTGCCGCGGGTCCCGGAAGTGGGCACCGCATGACCGCGCCGGTGCCTGCGACACTTGGTCGCACGCTTTCATATCAATGACATAGCGCTCTTTCGGGGTCGGATGCGGCCGGCGCCGGTGAATCGGCTGCGGGCACTGGACTAGACTTTCCATGTGAACCGTTCATCCACCCTGTTCCGATTTATCGGCCGGCTTGGCTTGCTCGCCGGGCTGCTGATGGCGCTCGCGCCGTCGGCCAGCAGGGTGTTGTCCGGTACCGGGCCGCAGGTACTGCCCGGCTGGACGGAACTTTGCACCTCCACCGGCATGCACTGGGTAGACACCGGCGCGCCATCCTCCTCGCAGACGCCGTTTTCCGAGGGTCCCCATGCGGTGATGGGAGAGGACTGTTCCTATTGCCGTCTGGTCGATCTGCTCCTGCCGGTCATCCTGTTCCTGGGCTTGGTGCTGCCGCGTGCTGCGGCTGCCCGGCTGACGGGGCAGCCTGATCCGCCGCTGCGCCTGTGGCAGAACCTGCGCGGCCTGGGCAGCCGGGGTCCTCCCGTCCTCCTCTGATCCACAAGCGGTATTCCTGCGCGACGCCCCGGGTGTCGCCTCACTTGTGTTTTGGAGTTCCCATGTCCCATCCAGTCCGCCCGGCGCCGCGCGCGTCGTGGCTGTCCCTTGCCATTGCCTCGGCCCTGGCCTCCCCGTTCGGTGTACAGGCCGCCGCGCCTGATCCGGTCGATTTTGAGGCCGTGGTCGTGACCGCGTCCCCCGTCTCCCCACTGACCTATGAAACAGACCCGAAACTGCCACGCCAGCCGGTGCCCGCCAGTGATGGCGCCGACTACCTGAAAACCATTCCCGGCTTCAGTGCCGTGCGCAACGGCGGCACCAATGGCGATCCGGTATTGCGCGGCATGTTCGGTTCACGGCTGAACCTGCTGACCAACGATGGCAGCATGCCGGGGGCGTGCCCGGCCCGCATGGACAATCCGATGTCCTACGTCTCGCCCGAGACCTACGACAGGCTGGTCGTCATCAAAGGACCGCAGACGGTGCGCTGGGGGCCGGGCGCGTCCGCGGGCACGGTGCGCTTTGAACGGCGGACCCCGCGCTTCGACACCCCCGGTATCGATCTGACCGGAAGCCTGCTCGGTGGTTCGTTCGGCCGCAACGACCAGGTGCTCGATGCCACCGCGGGTATGCCGGTGGGCTATGCCCGGCTCAGCGCCAACCGTTCCGAGTCGGACGACTACAGGGACGGTTCCGGCGACGTCGTGCCCTCGTCATGGAAGAAGTGGAACACCGACCTCGCTCTGGGCTGGACGCCCGACGCTGACACGCTGCTGGAGTTCAATGCCGGTGTCGGCGACGGCAGCGCCCGCTACGCCGGGCGGGGCATGGACGGCGCGCAGTTCAAGCGCCAGAGCTACAGCCTGCGGTTCGAGAAGTCCAACCTGCCCGGCAGCCTGGAGCGCGTGGAAGCCAGTGTGTTCGCCAACTATGCCGACCACGTGATGGACAACTACACCCTGCGCACGCCCAACCCGATGAGCTCGATGCCGATGCCGATGGTCGCCCAGGTGGACCGCAGGACTCTGGGCGGACGCAACGCCTGGACCTGGGCAACCGGGGGACTGGAGCTGACAGCGGGCATCGATGGGCAACAGAGCCGGCACCGCGAACGCGGCGGCATGGGACGCAACGCCCACCTCGCGATGCCGTGGGTGACCGATGCGAATTTCCAGAACGCAGGTCTGTTTGCCGAGGCGACATGGACGCTCTCCGCTGCCCGGCGTCTGGTGTCGGGCGCCCGCGCGGACCGCGCCGAAGTGACCGACAAGCGGACGGTCGCAGGGATGATGGGTAGGCCCAATCCCACCGCCGGCCTCCGCCGCAAGGAGACGTTGCCGGCCGCCTTCATGCGGTTCGAACAGGACACCACCTCCACGCGTGGGACCTGGTACGCCGGCCTTGGCCACACCGCGCGCATGCCCGACTACTGGGAGCTGTTCTCGCCCGACCGGGGGCCGATGGGCGCGGTGAATGCCTTTGCCGGCATCCGCCCGGAAAAGACCACGCAGCTGGATGTCGGCCTGCAGTACCGTGCCCCGACGTTCGATGCGTGGATATCGGCGTATGCCGGCCGCATCCAGGACTACATCCTCTTCGCGTACATGGAGGGCGGAATGATGGGAATGATGTCCTCGGCCGCCAACGTGGATGCGGACATCCGCGGCGGCGAGGCCGGTGTCGAGTTCCGCCCCGCACCCCACTGGAAGCTGGGCGGCACGCTGGCCTACGCCTGGGGCGAGAACCGTGCCTCGGGTGATGCATTGCCGCAGATGCCGCCACTGGAGGCCCGCCTGAGCGCCGGCTACGACAACCGGCGCTGGAATGCCGGCGTCCTGGTTCGCGCCGTGTCCAGGCAGACACGCGTGGCGCTCAACCAGGGCACGGTGGTCGGACGCGATATCGGTCCCAGTGCGGGGTTTGCGACGCTGGCGCTCAATGGTGGCTATCGCTTCACCGACCGCGTGCAGCTGACCGCCGGTGTCGACAATCTGTTCGACCGGGCCTACAGCGAACACCTGAATCTGTCGGGCAGTGCCGACTTCGGCTATCCGGCCGATCCGCTGAGGTTCAACGAGCCTGGCCGTTCCGCGTGGGTGAAGCTCAACGTGGACTACTGACTGGAGCGGGGGCCTGCCTGGACGGCAGGCACCCGTGTCCGTGGACGTGGCCATCAGGTCCGCCCACGGGTTGAGCTCACCGACCCGCTGCCGCCAAGTCACGCAAGGCGGGGGTATGACGCCCACCCTGCCTGCCGGGCCGATACGAGGGCATGGCCGTTGTCCTTGCGCAAGCCGGCCCTGGTGTGGAGCGCCGACGCCATCAGGATCAACATGAGGTGGGGTTGCGCCTGACGGCCGGCTGGACGCCACGCAGCTCAGATGGCGGTGAATGCGGAGCGTGGGTGGCGTGGCCGACTGCAGGTTGGGCCACCCCACCCCGATCAGCACGCGCGGCGGAGCGCTTTAGGCTTTGCCGCCGTGGTGCGGATATCCGGCCAGCGGCGCGGGCCTCAGACAGCCTTGGCCGGAAACCGCCAGCGACCGGCAGCGCCTCGGCCAGGATCGCTAGCTGAGCAGACGCGCCACGATGGACGCTGCCACGCACCACGCCACGATCCATAGCGCCGAAACCCGCCGGGTGGTCAGCAGGGCAAATCCGATCAGCGCGATGACGAAATCGGCCACGCCATGTACGCCTTCGGTCCAGACCGGGGTGTAGAACGCCGCGATGAGCAGCCCGACCACCGCGGCATTGATACCGGCTATGCCACGGGTGGCCCAACGGCGCCGCGCCAGGTGCTCCCATAGCGGCAACACCGCCAGCAACAGGAGGATGCCGGGCAGAAACACGGCCAGCAGCGCAAGCGTCGCGCTGGCTGCGGCGGGCCAGCCCACCGGCACTTCGGCGCCCACAAAGGCCGCCAGGGAGAACATCGGCCCGGGCATCGCCTGCGCCGCTCCGTAGCCGGCAAGGAAGGTGTCCGGATGCACCCAACCGGTGTCGACCACCGCCGGCTGCAGCAGGGAAAGCACGACGTGACCACCGCCGAAGACCAGTGCCCCGGCCTTGTAGAACGCGGCAGCCAACGCCGCTGCGGTTGGGGCGTCGGCGGCAGGCCACATCAACGCGCCCGCCAGGCCGGCCAGGAAGACGAGCAGAAACGCGACGCCACCGCGGCGGCCATAGCGCACCGGGAAAGCGGCAGACAGGGGGGCATTCACCTGCCGGCAGAAGCACCATCCCAGCATGGCGCCCAGGGCTATGGCGCCCAGTTGTGCCCATGCACTTCCGGTGGACACGATCAGCACGGCCGCCCCCGCAGCGATGAGGACTCGCGGCGCATCCGGGGCCAGTTGCCGGATCATGCCCAGCAGACCGTGTGCGACCACAACCACGGCAACCAGCTTCAGGCCGTGCACTGCGGCGGTCCCCACGCCTTGCCCGACATGGGGCGCTATCAGCGCGAAGCCGAACATCAGCAGAGCCGACGGCAGGGTGAACGCCACGAAGGCGGCCAGCGCCCCCGCCCAGCCGCCACGGAACAGGCCGATCGCGAAGCACATCTGACTGCTGGCCGGTCCCGGCAGAAACTGGCACACGGACAGCAATTGTGCGAAGTGGGCGTCATCCAGCCAGCCACGCAACCTGACGAATTCCTCGCGGAAATAAGCCAGATGGGCAATAGGACCGCCAAACGAGGTCAGCCCCAGCCGCAGAAAGATGCGGAAAACCTCGCCTGCGCTGCCCGGTGACGGTGGAGTCTGGGGGGAAGTGTTGGACAACGGCGTCTCGCACAGGCCACTTGCGTTGCGCAATGCTACCAGCGCCTCTCCGGTTGAAGACGGCCCGCCTTCGGCAACGCCCCGGCACCCACCGCCTTCAACAGCGAGCGCCGGTTCCACCAGACCAGGCGGCGCTGGCCGTACCCGCCCGGCGTCTTTGCCCGGCCGTGCGATGCCGGTTGATGAATTCCAGCCAGCCTGCCGAGCCGGAAGCCCCCACCACCGGGACACAAGTGAATCAGCCACGCCAATCAGAGCCCGGTCTCCGCCGGGCCTTGCAGCGGGATCCGCTTCGACCTCTCCCGCCGCACCAGCCCCCGCGCCTGGCGCGGCCTGCCACACGAGGGCGAACCGATGACCGTGCTGGAATTCCACCACCTCGGCTGGGACCCGCACAGCGAACACCTCGGCTTCTGCGGCCAGGCCTGGGCCGAAACGCTGGTGTTGCAGCGGCGCTGGGCTGAAGCCCGCTCGCCGGGGCGTCACTGAGATAACTGCTCGCCAGATGTTCGAGTTTGAATGTCGGGCCGTATGATCGCTCTTATCGACATGTCGCGCAGATATAGAGCCGGCTGTTTTCGACCCAAAGCGGACGTCGTCACCAATGCACGGGCCCGCAAAGCGTGGGACCGTCGACCCCTCCACCTAGAGAGCGCGGTAGAGACTGAGCCACGCCAATGGTCGGTTGCGCATACTGATATGCATCGCGATCTAGAGTCATCTGCAGCCAAGCGTCCTAAAGGTCACGCAGGCTAGGGGACGCGCTGGTGCGCGTTGATCCGGACCGGCGACTTTTAGAGCCGGGCGCTCTAGATAGCCGCCTTAGCGCCGCATGAGGTGCGCTTAAAACGATCTATTGAACGTGGCAAACGCCCGTCTAGTAAGGGTGAGCATCCGTGGAGCCGTGCTGGACAACGAAGGCATCGATGTCGTCTTGGTCTAGGACGGCCCCTTTCGCCGCATTCATGTACTCCCTCTGGCGTTCAATGACTGCTAATTCCGCTTCATCCTCGGGGTGGTATTGAAGTGCTTGGAGACTGTCCCGCATCTTATTCAAATCGAGGTCAGCTGCAGTCACCAAGTAGCAACCGTGAAAATCGGGGTCCAGCTGCCTGATTCGGTCAAGCTGATTAAGTGCGGGCTGAAGAGCGCCCATGTTGCCGCGCAGCACCTCCTCGATATGGCGGTCAAGCCACTCGCAGCACCCGACAAAGGCGAAGCAATCCTTTCGCAGGGCGTGGAGAGTGAGAATTTTCTCGATTTTCTCTGCGTTCGAGTCCAACCGGTTCGTCGAAGGAAAGTAGAGGGTAACGCTGTCTTGGCTGCGCCAATCGGGCGTCGTGTCAACCAGCTTCGTGTCGGCGTACTTTTGAAGCCAGACGAAGCACGTCAGATTGTCAGCGACGGAAGTGTGGAAGACGAAGAACGGCGCGGAAAACAGCGAAGCGTATTCAACCGTTTTTGTCGGGAAACCGCTGAGCGATACCTCGCTCTCGCCGAACGATTCACCCTTGCCTTTCACTTGGATCAATGCAATGCGACCGGTCGGGACATCGCCCTTGAAGAGCTCAATCTGCAAATCCACACCGTAGTCGCGTTCTTCAAGGCTGCGGACCAGCCAGTCGTCAGGCAGGTGTTGCAAGAGAGCTCTCACTGCACGGGTATCGATCCGATGCGTTTCCGTACGCTGAGGAAGTGCCACGAGAACTCCTGGATGAGAGCGAAAGTCTGAGCATAGTAATCGCTGTTGAACCCAAGCTTGCCGCTTAGCTCAGAGAAGGATCCGAGCCATTGGCTATGCCTGGACAAAGCGAACATGCATAGTTTGATCAACGCTCGATAGCACTGTAGGACGCAGATGGCACGGGTAGCGGTGGATCATCGCGCGCAGTACTTCTTCGATTTCTTTTCGCTGCCGCAAGGGCAAGGGTCATTCTAGAAATGGCGGTCTCCTTCAGAAATCGTCGTACTTGCTGCTCAGTTTTAGCTCTAACTCCTCAGCATAAGCGTTGACTCGCGCGCCGAAATCGAGGAGTGCTTGCTCCGAAATCACCACTGGCTCACCTTCCTTGGTCGTTCCATTCCTGTGGACGATGTCGTGCCTGATCCTAAGATCCTCCTTGAAGGCCGCGAATTCGGGAACCTTCACATCCAGCCCTATCTGCATCAACGGTCGTACATCCGACCAACGATGCCACGGTATCCGCTGCATATAACCCTTGATGTTCTCCTTCGCATTTTCTACAAACGCACGAGCGTCCTTTCCTTTGAGTTCCTTGTTAGCGAACTCAGGTAGTCGATCCAGGATGCGGGTAGCAGCGTTCTCGTCTTCCTCTAGCCAGTAGACCATCGTTTCCCACAGGTACGTCTCAAAGGCGGAGAACAGATAAGCAAACGCGAGGCGATTAAGGAGTTCCTTGGTCGAACTGTCTCCTGTAAGCGACTGAAGCTTCAGTCCTTGTACTACCGCGCTAGTCAAGCGTGATCGCGGGCCAGCCTCGTCCGATGAGACGATAACGTCATAGTCCTCGTCGTACTCATACGGGTTCCTCCACCGCAGCGGCGCCCAAGCGTCGCCCAGCTCCGCATGAAGCTCGTCGACGACCTTCTCAACCACCTCGTCCAGAGCTGTTCCCCCAAACCTATCCCACAGCACGTCCGCTGGATCGAAAGGACCTCCATGGATGAAAAGATATCCCCCTTCCCGTCCGTTATAGGGTGTTTCGTGGGCCGGGTCGCAGTATCGGCTGTACCACCATGCGAACACCGCTGTCTCCTGCTCATGTGCTTGAGCGCGCTTAAGCCAACGGTCGTCAGGCTCAAAGGCCTCGCCATCGGGCTCGGAGTGCGCTTCTTCAGGCAAATTTGATACGTCAGCCCAAGGGGTATCGAACATCAGATCCTTCGCTCTTCCCATCGGTCCATATCTCATGGGTGGTCTTAATAACTATAAGCGAGAGAGAGCTTGCTGCAAGGCGTAGGAAACGAAGCACCGGCTGCTGCCGCTGCCCAAGACCGGTCTAGAGGTTCCTTCGTAATCAGCAACAGCGCGGAGACTTCACTAAGCCGCGCCAGATCGTCTCTAAAAATCGAGCGAGACACTTCTTCGACTGCTAGTGGCCGATAGCCGACTTTAGTTGACTGGGGTCACAGGCCGCCTGACCCAACAAACTAATAATTTTTGTCTGTTTCGCGAGGCAGGGGAATGGCAACACCGCAGCCGGCCAAAGTTTTGCCACCCATCGTGGAGCTATTTGCCCGGACGACCGAGAAATTTTCTCGGGCCGCCAAGCTCCTGAAATCGGAGCGTTGGCCTTTTTGCCCGGACGACGAAGCAATCTGCTCGGAGTCCCCGAGCTTTTTGCTCGGTGCACGGAGCTGTTTGCTCGGGCCGCCGGGTACCTGAGCTCGGAACACCGGGCTTTTTGCCCGGACGACGGAGCAATCTGCCCGGAGTCCCGAGCTTTTTGCTCGGCGTGCGGAGCTGTTTGCTCGGGTCGCTGAGTACCTGAGCTCGGAACGCCGGGCTTTTTGCTCGGACGACGAAGCAATTTGCCCGGAGTCCCCGAGCTTTTTGCTCGGCGTGCGGAGCTGTTCGCCCGGGCCGCCGAGTACCTGAGCTCGGAGCGCCGGGCTTTTTGCTCGGTTGATGGAGCAATTTGCTCGGAGCCCCGAGCTTTTTGCTCGGGCCGCCGGGTACCTGAGACCGGAACGCCGAGCATTTTGCTCGGACGATGGAGCAATTTGCTCGTAGTCCCGGGCTTTTTGCTCGGTGCACGGAGCTATTTGCTCAGGCCGCCGGGCTTTTTGCCCCGACGATTGAGCAATCTGCTCGGAGTCCCGAGCTTTTTGCCCGGAGCGCCGGGCTCCGGTCCCGGAAAGCGGGGCGACCTGCCCGCCATCTGCCCATGATCTGCCTACCATCAGGCCGCTATCTACCTGCGCGACGCCCCACCCTCACGGGCTCAGCACCGTGCTGTGCCCCAGTCCGCGGGTCTTGCGTACCTGGATCTGCACCGGGATGCGTTCCTTGACGGCATCGACGTGGCTGATGACGCCGATCAGCTTGCCTTGGGCGTTGAGGCTGTCCAGTGCGTCCAGGGCGACATCCAGCGAATCCGGGTCGAGGCTGCCAAAGCCTTCGTCAAGGAAGAACGAATCGATACGGGTCTTGTGGCTGACCAGATCCGACAGGCCCAGCGCCAGCGCAAGGCTGACCAGGAAGCTCTCGCCACCGGACAGGGTGCGGGTGTCGCGGCGGGCATCGGCCTGCCAGGTATCGAGCACGCTCAGGGCCAAGCCGGTGCCGGCGCGGGCCAGCAGGTAGCGACCGCCGTCGAGCCGCTGCAGGTGCTGGTTGGCCAGCCGCACCAGCTGGTCCAGGGTCAGCCCCTGGGCGAAGGTGCGGAACTTGTCGCCCTGCGCCGAGCCGATCAGGCCGTTGAGGTGCTGCCATTGCTCCAGCCGCGCGCCGGCCTCGGCGATCTGCGCCTGCAGCGCCTGCAGGCCACTGCGCTGGGCCTGATCGAGCTCCAGCCGGGTGCGCAGCTGTGTGGCCTGGTCACGTGCCTTCGCCACCGCCGCCTCGCTTTCCTGTGCCTGCCGCTGCAGCTGTTCGGCATCGGCATCGCTGCGCCGGCTGGCCTGCAGCTCCTGCTCGCGCTCGCGCAACTGCGCCGCACGGCTGCGGGCATCGGCCAGTGCCTGCGCCAGCGCCTCCTGCTGTGCCTGCAGCGATGCGCGCTGCTCGGGCGGCAGACGGGCGGCCAGCAGTGCTTCGACGTTGGCGAAGCCGTGTTCGCGCAGCGCTGCATCGAGCCGGGTTTCGGCCTGACGCAGATCCTGCGTTCGGCTCTCCAGCAGCACCTCGGCGGCATGCGCTTCGGCGGCGGACCGCTGCAGCTGTTGCTGCACCTGTTCCAGTGCGGCGATGGCCTGGCGCAGCGCGGCAGCGGGTTCGGCCACCGCCGCCAGCGCCGGCCCCGGCGCGGCGGCATGACCGCTGTCGTCCCAGCGCTGCTGCCAGTGACGGCCCTGCGCGTCCGCCTGCCCGGCATCACTGCGGCGTTGCACCAGCAGCTGCTGCAACTGCTGCAGTTCCGCCTCGCGCTGACGCCATTGCGTCCACTCCTGTTCGCGCTGCTGCAGCCATGCGCCGCTATCGGCCGGCAGCTCGCCTCCGGGCAGATCGGCCGACAACCGCTCGCGCAGACGCTCGCTCTCGTCGACCGCCGCCGCGTGGTGCTCGCGCGACTCCTGCTCGCGGCCGGCAGCCAACGCCAGCGCCTCGCGCAGGCCCAGCAGTCGGGTGTCGTGCCGATCCAGCGCCAGTTGCTGTTCGTTGCAGTGCTGCTGCGCGGCCTGCAGCGCGGTCTGCAGCTGTTCGAGCCGGGCAACCTGCTCGCTGAGCTGCGTGCCTGCGGCACGGGTGGCGTCCAGCTCGGCCTGCAGGGCGGTCTGTTCATCGCCTTCGCCGAGCGCCAGCTGCAGCTGCGCACAACGCGCCGCCCACGCGTTGCCGAGCGCGAGGTACTGCACGTTCAAGGCCTGCAGCTGTTGTCCAACCCGGGTCAGTTCCGCTTGCCGTGTCGCACGCTGCAGCTCACAGCGCTGCTGGTGTTCGTAGGCCTGCCGGTGCTGCTGTTCGGCGGCGCTGGCGGCGGCCTGCGCGGCGCTGGGGTCCAGCTGCCGGTACTGCTCGATGGCCGGGTGTTCGGTGGCGCCACACAGCGGGCAGGCCTGCCCGTCTTCCAGTGCGGCGCGATGCCAGGCCAGATCCATGATCTGCCGTTCCAGTGTGGCGATGCGCTGGCGATCGTCCCAGGTGGCCTTGGCCGCAACCAGCGCGGTCTGCGCCGCTGACAGCTGCTGCTCGTCATCGACCAGGGCGGCCTGCAGCTGCTGCAGCTGTGCCTGTTCGTCGCGGATCTGCGCACGCAGCATCTGCCGTTGCTCGGCCAGCGGCGAAAGATCACGCAAGCCGCCATAGCGCTCACGCAGCTGGTCGCGCGAGGCGCGCAGCGCGTCCAGGCTGGTGCCGGTGCTGGCGGCGTTGAACTGTCCGGCCTGCGTGTCCCGCTGGGCGATGGCCTGTTCCAGTGCGCTCGCCAGCCCTGCCCGCTCGGCCTCGCCGGCCTGCAGCTGCGCCCGCGCCTGGGCGTGTTTTCCCGCGGCGTCGCCCAGCGCCTGCTGGGCCTGTGTCTGCTGCTGGCTGGCCGCCTGCAACTGGATGAATCCGGCGCGCCAGCCCGGCAGCTGTTCGCCGAGCTGCGCATGGGCGGCAACACCGGTCTGGATCGCCTGCAGCTGGTCAAACCGCTGCTGGTCGCGGTGCAACGCCTCGTTGCTGGCCTGCACGCTGTGCCGCGCCAGCTGCAGGCATTGCCACAGGCCATTCCGCTCCAGTTCGCGGTGTCCGGCGTGCCGCTGCCGCGCCTGTTCGCTACCCACGCCTGCCTCGGCCAGCGCCCGTTGCGCCTGCTGCCAGTGGCTGTACGCCGGCCATGCGCCTTCGGCCGGCTGCGCGCGCTGCAGGCGCTCGCGCGCCGGCGCGGCCTCCTCCAGTGCCTGCTGCGCGGCGCCCGTGTCCGCGTCGGCCGCGCGCAACTGCGCCTGCACACGATCCAGCTCCTGCCGCCAGGCCAGCGCCTCGCGGCTGTGCTGCTGCGCGGCCAGCAACGGCGGCAACTGCGCGGCCAACTGCTCTGCCTGTTCCTGCAGCGCCGCGCGCTCGGGTTCCGGCAGCAGCTGCACGCCGCCGGCACGGGCCTGCAACTGCTCCACCTCGCGCTTGCGCTGCTCGGTCTGCTGGTACACGCGCTGGGAGATGTCGCTGTAGATATCGGTCCCGGTGAGCTGCTCCAGCAGCTCGGCGCGGTCCTTGTCGGAGCTGTTGAGGAAGTCGGCGAACTGGCCCTGCGCCAGCAGCACCGAGCGGGTGAAGCGGTCGAAATCCAGCCCGGTGCGGGCCTCGGTCTCCTCCAGCTTCTCCTTGATCGAGGTGGTGATGATGCGGCCGTCGGCCAGCGCCAGCTCCACCTGCGGCGCCTGCAGGCGGCCATCAACCTTGTCGCGCGCACGCCGCTGCGCCCAGAACGCGCGGTAGCGCTGGCCACGGCTCTCGAACTCGACCTCGGCCAGGCAGTCGGCGGTGTGCTCGGTCATCAGCGGGTTGTGCGCGGCCGAGAGGGTGGCCATGCGCGGGGTGCGATGGAACAGCGCCAGGCAGATCGCGTCCAGCAGCGTGGTCTTGCCGGCACCGGTCGGCCCGGTGATGGCGAACAGACCATCGGCAAAGGCCGGCGCGGTGAAATCGATATGGGTTTCGCCCTTGAGCGAATTGAGGTTCTTCAGCCGCAGCGAGAGGATTTTCATGCCGGCTCCCCGCCTTCGATATCGGCCAGCACCTGCTCGAAACAGGCATGCAGCTCGACCACCCGTTCCTCCGGAAGCTCGTGCTCCTGCGCCAGCCGCTGCGCGAACACCTCGCGCGGCTGCAGTTCATCCAGATGCTGGCCGGCGTCCGCCTCGATCACCGCGGTGACGCTGCTGCGCTTGCGGCGGATACGCAGCACCTCCAGCGGCAACGCTTCGACCAGTGCGGCGATACGGCTTTGCAGATCGGGCAGGTAGTCGTCGATCTCCACGGTGACCTCGACCCAGCCCCGCTGCCCGGAGGGAACCTGTGCCGCCACGTCCGCCAGTTGCTGCGGCAGGCCGGCCAGGGTGCCGGCCACCCGTGCCAGCACCCGGAAACGCGGCACCGGCAATGGCGTCACCGACTGCAGCTGTTCGCCATCCAGCTCCACCAGCAGCACCTGCTTGGCCTGCCCGACCTCGTCGAAACTCAGCGGAATCGGCGAGCCGCTGTAGCGGATGTGCTCCAGCCCGCCGACCTTCTGCGGCTGGTGGATATGGCCCAGCGCGATATACGCGGCCGGCGGAAACGCGCTGGTGGGAAAGGCGTTGAGCGAACCGACATAGATCTCGCGCACCGAATCGCTGGTGCTGGCCCCGACCGTGGTGAGGTGGCCGGTGGCCACGATCGGCAGCGGCGCGGCTTCGGCCTCGCGCATCGCCACGGCGGCGGCATGGATGCGCGCGTAATGCGCGGCGATGCCCTCCATCATCGCGCCGCGCTTGTCATCGGCGCTCTGCCCGGCCTCGCTGCGCGCCACATCGCGGGCGCGGATGAAGGGCACCGCGCACAGGATCATGCCCGGCGCGCCAGCGCGACCGGGAATGCGATGGACATGCTCGCCCGGCTCGGCCATCAGCGTGGGCACCACCAGCGTGTCCAGCCGCGCCAGCAACCCGCGCGACTCGGACAGCATCGCCGGCGAATCGTGGTTGCCGCCCAGCACCACCAGCCGTGCCCCGCTGTCGCGCAGCGCGACGATGAACTGGTTGTACTGCTCGCGCGCGTAGCTGGGCGGGGTGCCGGTATCGAACACGTCGCCGGCCACCAGCACCGCATCGACCTGGTGCTCACGCACCTGCCCGATCAGCCAGTCCAGAAACGCCGCATGTTCGGCTTCGCGCGACTGGCCGAGGAAGTTCTGGCCCAGGTGGAGATCGGAGGTGTGCAGCAGGCGCATGTGGGGCGGTTTCCGGAAGCAGGTGGATGGTGCGGAGCGCATCCGCTGTGGCGAAGAGCGGCAAGTGTGCACCGCCGGCGATGCTGCGGCCATGCCAACACGGCGGCGTCGCAACCGCTGCGACCGGGACACCCCGCCCGACGGTGCGCTTCACGCATCCGGTGCGGTTTTGCGGCACGCTTGCGGCAACCGATAAGGAGGCTGGGCGATGAACAAAGTGCTGCTGGCGATACTCCTGGTCCTGCTCATGGCCATCGGCGGTTATGTCGCCGCCGGCCCCTACCTGGCGATCCACGGCATCAGCGAGGCGATCGAGAAGCGGGATACCGCACAGCTCTCGCGCTACGTGGATTTCCCGGCACTGCGGGCCAACCTGAAAGCGCAGCTGAGCGACTATGTGGTCCGCCGCGGCGGCCCGGAGCTGCAATCGAGCCTGCTGGGCGCGGTGGCACTGGGCATGGCCGGCGATCTGGCCGGCGCCGGGGTCGATACGCTGGTCACACCGGCCGGTATCGGCGCCCTGCTCCAGGGCCAGGACGTGTGGAAACGGGCGACCGGCGACACGGCCGGTGGCGACGCCTGGGCGCCGCCTGTCCCGGCCAGACCGTTGCAGGGCGCGCATCACCGCTACGAATCGTTCTCGCGTTTCACCGCCACCACGCAGACCCGCGACGGACGCGCCATCGTGTTCGTGCTGTCGCGCGACGGGCTGCAGTGGCGACTGAGCAACATCCTCCTGCCGCTGGACCAGGCGCCGGGCTGATCCCGGCGCCTGTGGGGTTCAGGCGATCCGGCGCACCTGCGGCACTTCACGGTCGGCCAGGAAGGCTTCCAGCGAATCGTCCATCGCCTCCATCCACGGGGTGTGGTGCGGTGGCGCCAGCGTGCCGGTCAACACCGAGCGGTAGCTGCGGTTGCGATAGCCGAGGATGTCGGCCTGCTTGTCGTGCTTCCACTCCTTGAACAGCGCGGCGACCGCTTCGACATTGAAGTCCGGGTAGTCGGTCGCATCGAGCAGATCACGCACGTAGGCGGTCTGGAAGTCGATGTCCTCTTCCGCCGAGCTGGTGGCTTCCTCGCGTGCCAGCCAGGCCTCGCTGTCGGCACGCATCGCCGCCGCATCCGGCAGGGCGATCCGCCCGAGGATCTCGTCGCGCACATACCAGGCCTGCGCGTCGAACATGTTGAAGGTGTAGTACTGGTCCTGCATGCCCAGATAGACCAGCTTGGGGTTGTCGATCCAGAACACGCCCTTGTACAGGTCGCCCGGATACAGGCGGTTGCGCGTGCGCAGGGTCAATTCGTCCGGCAGGAACGGGAAGTGATGCTGGTAGCCGGTGCACAGCACGATCGCATCGACCTTGCGCGAGCTGCCATCGGCGAAATGCGCGATATCGTCTTCCAGCCGCAGCAACAGTGGCCGCTCCTCGAAGGTCTCGGGCCAGTCATAGCCCATCGGCGCGCTGCGATAGCTGAAGGTGACCGACCTGGCGCCGTATTTGTAGCACTGCGTGCCAATGTCTTCCGCCGAATAGCTGCTGCCGACCAGCAGCAGGTCCTTGCCGCTGAACTCGCAGGCATCACGGAAGTCATGGGCATGCAGTACCCGGCCCGGAAAGCGTTCCAGACCTTCGAAGAACGGCGCATTGGGCGTGGAGAAATGGCCCGTGGCCACGATCACCCGGTCGAACTGTTCGGTGACCAGCTCGTCCTTCTTCAGGTCACGCACGGTGACGGTGAACAGGCCGGTGTCCTGGCTGTAATCCACCCACTGCACGGCCATGTTGAAGCGGATCTGGTCGCGCACGCCGCTCTTCTCGATGCGCCCCATGATGTAGTCGCGCAGCACCGCACGCGGCGGATAGGAGGCGATGGGCCGGCCGAAGTGCTCCTCGAAACTGTAGTCGGCGAACTCCAGCGCTTCCTTCGGTCCGTTGGACCACAGGTAGCGGTACATGCTGCCGTGCACCGGTTCTCCATAGGCGTCCAAGCCGGTGCGCCACGTGTAGTTCCACATTCCGCCAAGGTCGGACTGTTTTTCATAACAGACGATCTCGGGCACCTCCGCGCCGGCCCTGCGGGCTGATTCGAACGCACGAAGTTGGGCCAGACCACTGGGGCCGGCGCCAAGAATGGCGATACGCATGGTCATTCGGTTTTTTCTCCTGTGTAGCGGCCGCATCGACAAGGCGATGCAGTACTGCGCAAGGGCGCATATGAAGCGCCACGCAGGAGACAGCTGTCCAGACCCGCGTGGCGCGCGAATACCCGGCAACTGCCATTGGCAGTCACGTCGCAACGGGAATGGCGGAACGCAAACGTCGCCGATCGGGAGCAAGCCCCGCCCCGTTGGATACCAGGTGGGTGCGATGCGAGTGGAATCTGCCGCGGTACTGCAGATCGATGCGCGGCGCGATGCCGCAAGGGGATACTCGCAAAAGCGGCCCCATCCTAACATGGACATCACGCCGCCCCGCAAATGCAGGACGGCGGAAAACCGTCAAAAACCCCGGGAAATCAGCCTGCGTTGGCTACACCGTGCGGCACATGACCGGCAGCGACATGCTGCCTGGCACTGTCGATGTTGTGCTGCGAATCATCGAAAAAAATGTCGGCGCCGAAGGCTTCCAGGAACGGGCCCTTGTGCCGGCCCCCGAGGAACAGGGCCTCATCCAGACGCACGCCCCATTCGCGCAGGGTGCGGATCACCCGCTCATGGGCCGGTGCCGAACGCGCGGTGACCAGCGCGGTGCGGATCGGCGCATTCTCGCCTGCCGGGAAGGCCGCCTGCAGCGCGTGCAGGGCGGACAGGAAGTTGCGGAACGGGCCACCACTGAGCGGCTCGTGTGCGCGCTCCTGCTCGTGCCGGCCGAATGCCTCCACGCCCTGCTCGCGCGAGATGCGCTCGCTCTCATCGCCGAAGATCACCGCATCCCCGTCGAAGGCGATACGCAGCTGCGCAGGACAACGGCCGGTATCCAGCGGTTCGTGGGCGGCGGCCAGGGTCTCGCCCGGCGCCTTGGGCAGGATGGTGGCGGCCGCGATGCCATGCACCAGCGCCCGCCGTACCGACTCGGGATTGGCCGACAGGAACAGGTCGGTACCGAACGGTTTGGCGTAGGGCCAGGTCGGCTCGCCGGCGGTGAAGGTGGCGCGCACGATATCCAGCCCGTAGTGCTGGATCGAATTGAAGATGCGCAGGCCCGTGTCGGCGGAGTTGCGCGAAAGCAGGATCACTTCCACCCGCGGCGTCTCGCCCGGTACGCCGGCATTCAAGGACAGCAGCTTGCGTACCACCGGAAACGCCACGCCGGGCTTGAGCACATCGTCCTCGTGTTCGCGCTGGTAGGCCGCATAGGCTTCCAGCCCGTCGCGCTCGAACAGCGCATGCCCCTCCTCCAGATCGAACAGCGCCCGCGAGGTCACGGCCACGGTGAGAAGTCTTGGTGAGTTGTCGCCCATATGCTGCTTTTTTCCGAATCAATTGAACCATCTGGCCGGGACGTCCCGGTGCGTGGCCAGCGCGGCCATGACGGGCGTGCCGTCAGAACATGAACTGCTCGCTGAGGATGCGGTCTTCCAGGTTGTGTTCCGGGTCGAACAGCAAGGTCACCTGGCGCTCGCGCGACTCGCGGATGGTCACTTCCACCACGTCGCGGGTCTCATGCGAATCGGCGGTGACGCTGACCGGCCGCTTGTACGGATCGAGCACACGGAAGCGCACCTCGGTATCGGCTTTGAGGATCGCGCCCCGCCAGCGGCGCGGTCGATACGGTGCCAGCGGCGTCAGGGCGATGGTATTGGAGCCCAGCGGCAGGATCGGCCCGTGCGCCGAGTAGTTGTAGGCGGTGCTGCCAGCCGGGGTGGAGACCAGCACGCCATCGCAGATCAGCTCGGCCACCCGTTCCTGGCCGTTGAGGTCGATACCGATATGCGCCGCCTGCCGGGTCTGCCGCAGCATCGACACATCGTTGTAGGCCAGCGAGCCGGTGGTGGTGCCCGATTCGGTCTGCGCGATCATCTCCAGCGGGCGCAGGTGCGCCGGCTCGGCCATCGCCAGCCGGTCCATCAGCTCGTCATCGCGGTGCTGGTTCATCAGAAAACCGACCGTTCCCAGCTTCATGCCGAACACCGGTTTGCCCATGCCACCGTGGCGGTGCAGGGTCTGCAGCATGAAACCGTCGCCGCCCAACGGACACAGCACGTCGGCATCATCGGGATCGAAATCACCATAGCGCGCGACCAGCGCGGCACGTGCCGTCTGGGCCTGCGCGGTGTTGCTGGCGAGAAAAGCGATACGGGGGGA
This sequence comes from Stenotrophomonas sp. STEN013, assembly GCF_056760355.1. Lineage (NCBI taxonomy): Bacteria > Pseudomonadati > Pseudomonadota > Gammaproteobacteria > Lysobacterales > Lysobacteraceae > Stenotrophomonas > Stenotrophomonas sp. STEN013. The sequence goes on from NZ_JBRREO010000003.1 coordinate 261,813, forward strand.
AACAGTCATCGTCGGCTCCAACGCAGGTGCCGAGCATACCTTGCGGCCGGAAAGACGACAGCCCCGCCAGGGCGGGGCTGTCGTTTCCTCTATCGCGGCAAACGGGTGTCCCGGGGGGCCGGGGCACCCGTCCGGCCTCAGGCGCCGTGCGCGGCCAACTGGCCCAGACGCTGCACCGCCACCGACACGGTCGGGTAGTCCAGCGTCTTCTGCTCGGCCAGTTCGGCCAGCATACCCAGCGTGAAGCGCAGGCCGCTGTCATCGCGCTTGAGCCACGCGGCAACCTTGGCCTCGGCACCACTGCCGCGCATGGACAGCACCTGGCCGGCCAGGCTGCACTGGTGTGCGGCCAGTTCGTCGCGCAGCACGCCACGGGCCACCGCATGCCAGCGGCCGTTGACCTCCAGCGCGTCGATCTGCTCGAACAGCCACGGCATCTGCAGGGCTTCACCCAGACGGAAGTGCACCTTGGACACCTCCACCGGCTTGAGCTTGCGGGTGCGTGCCAGTTCGATGATGTCGAACGCCGGCTCCAGGAACTGCAGTTCCGACAGCTGCTGCGCCAGTGCCGCCGGCAGCCCCTTCCGCTTCCATTCCTGGACGCTGGCCTCATACGCCGGGCGCTGCGAGTCGGGCAACACGCCCGAGGCGACGCGGATATCGTTGAACGCGGCCTGATAGCGCTCCACCGCCGCGGTGATACCCGGCATGGCGCCCGGACGCGACAGCAGCCAGCGCACGAACGAGCGCTGCAGCTTCCAGATCACTTCCAGCGCATCGACCTGCACCGCTTCGGGCAGCGTGCCGTCGAGCGCGTCGATCTGCGCCCACAACGCACGGGCATCGAGCGTCTCGCGGCTGATGGTGTAGGCCTTGGCGACCTCGGCGATGCTGCGGCCGGTGTCCTCCTGCATCCGCATCAGGAACGTCGCGCCCATGCGGTTGATGGTCTGGTTGGTCACCGCCGTGGCGATGATTTCGCGCTTCAGGCGGTGACGCTCCATCGCGTCGGCGTACTTCTTCTGCAGCGGCTGCGGGAAATAGCGCAGCAGCTCCTTGGACAGGTACGGATCTTCGGGGATGTCCGAGTCCAGCAGCTGCTGGAACGCGACCATCTTCGAGTACGACAGCAGGATCGCCAGCTCCGGACGGGTCAGGCCCTGGCCGCGCAGCTTGCGTGCCGACAGCTCCGCATCGGAGGGCAGGAACTCGATCTGGCGATCGAGCAGGCCCTGTTTCTCCAACGTGCGGATGAAGTGCTGCTTGGAGCCCAGCCGGGTGGTGCTCATGCGCTCCATCACACTCAGCGCCTGGTTCTGACGGTAGTTGTCCATCAGCACCAGCTCGGCCACCTCGCCGGTCATCGACGCCAGCAGCTTGTTGCGCTGGTCGACGCTGAGCTTCCCGGCTCGCACCACGTCGTTGAGCAGGATCTTGATGTTGACTTCGTGGTCGGAGGTGTCGACACCGGCCGAGTTGTCGATGAAGTCGGTGTTGAGCAGTACGCCGGCCTGCGCGGCCTCGATGCGGCCGAGCTGGGTCATGCCCAGGTTGCCGCCCTCGCCCACGATCTTGCAGCGCAGCTCGCCGCCGTTGACGCGCAGCCCGTTGTTGGCGCGGTCGCCGACATCGGCATGGGTCTCGGTCGCGGATTTGACGTAGGTGCCGATGCCGCCATTCCACACCAGATCCACCGGCGCCCGCAGCGCGGCGCTGATCAGCTCGGTCGGGGTCATCGCCTTGATACCGGCGTCGATACCCAGTGCTTCGCGCACTTCCGGAGTGATCTCGATCGACTTGAGCGAACGCGGGTAGATGCCGCCGCCCTTGCTGATCAGCTTGCTGTCATAGTCCGCCCAGCTCGAACGCGGCACCTTGAACATGCGCGCGCGTTCCTTGAAGGACGTCGCCGCCACCGGGTTCGGGTCCAGGAAGATGTGGCGGTGGTCGAACGCACAGACCAGGCGGATGTGCTCGGACAGCAGCATGCCGTTGCCGAACACGTCGCCGGACATGTCGCCGATGCCGACCACGGTGAAATCCTGCTTCTGGCAGTCGCGGCCCAGCGCACGGAAGTGGCGCTTGACCGACTCCCACGCACCGCGCGCGGTGATGCCCATGCCCTTGTGGTCGTAACCGACCGAACCACCCGAAGCGAAGGCGTCGTCCAGCCAGAACCCGTGCGCACGGGCGATGCCGTTGGCGGTGTCGGAGAACGTCGCGGTGCCCTTGTCGGCCGCCACCACCAGGTACGGATCGTCCTGGTCGTGCCGCACCACACCCACCGGCGGCACGATCTTGTCGTCGACGATGTTGTCGGTGATATCCAGCAGGCCGTTGATGAAGCGCTTGTAGCAGGCCACGCCTTCGGCGAACCAGGCGTCACGATCGACCGCCGGGTCCGGGAGCTGCTTGGCGAAGAAGCCGCCCTTGGAGCCGACCGGCACGATCACGGTGTTCTTCACCATCTGTGCCTTGACCAGACCCAGCACTTCGGTGCGGAAGTCTTCGCGACGGTCCGACCAGCGCAGGCCGCCACGGGCCACCGGGCCGAAGCGCAGATGGGTGCCTTCCACGCGCGGGCCGCACACGAAGATCTCGCGGTACGGGCGCGGCTTGGGCAGGTCCGGCACCTTGGCGGCGTCGAACTTGAAGCTGATGTAGTCGGCCGGGCCACCGTCGGCGCGCACGCCGTCCTTGCGCGGCATGAAATAGCTGGTGCGCAGCGTGGCTTCGATCACGCCGATGAAGCTGCGCAGGATGCGGTCCTCATCCAAGCTGGAGACGCCATCGAGCAGCTTGATCAGCGCGTCATGGACAACCGCCATGCGCGCATCGCGCTTGCCCTTGCGTGCCTTGACCAGGCCCTCGAGCAGCTTGAGGGTGGCAACATCGTCACCGGCCAGCGCCTTGAGCTGGGCCAGCTGTGCGTCCAGCACCGCCTTGTCGGTGGACGGGGCCGGTTCGAAGCGCGCTTCGAACAGCTCCACGATCAGCCGTGCCAGCAGCGGATAGCGGTTGAAGGTGCCTTCCACATAGGCCTGCGAGAACGGCACGCCGATCTGCAGCAGGTACTTGCAATAGCCGCGCAGCATCGACACCTGGCGCCAGTCCAGGCCGGCGCCCAGCACCAGCCGGTTGAAACCGTCGTTCTCGGCCTCGCCATGCCATACCTTGGCGAACGCCTCGCAGAAGGTGGGATTGGCCGCCGCCACATCGATACCGGCCAGCAGTGATTCGACCTCGAAGTCCTGCACGTAGACCGGCGCGTTGTCGACCATCAGCCGGTACGGCCGCTCGGCCATGACCCGCAGGCCCATGTTTTCCATCATCGGCAGCACGTCGGACAACGGAATGTCCTTGAGCTGGCGGTAGAGTTTCAGACGCAGGCCGTCCACGCCATCACGGCGCAGCGCGTGCAGGTTCAGGCGCAGATCGTCAGGACCGGTCAGTGCGTCGAGCTGGGCCACGTCGGCCGCCGCGATTTCAGCACTGGAATCTTCGATATACCCCGCCGGAAGTGCCTTGCCGATACGCGAGGCGATGCGCAGCCCCTCGGTTTCCCCGTGACGGGCGATCAGTGCTTCACGCAGATCGTCCTGCCAGTTGCGCAATACATTAGCCAAACGCTTCTCCAAATCGCCGGTATCCGGCTCCAGACTTCCACCGGCCTTGGGCCGGACGATGAGATGTACCTGTGCCAGCGGAGAATCCCCCAGCACCACGTGGGAGTCGACGTACTCGCCCTGCAGCGCTTCGCGCAACATGGCCTCGATACGCAGACGCACATCCGTATTGAACCGTTCACGCGGCAGGAACACCAGCGCGGAGATGAAACGGCTGAACTTGTCGCGACGCAGGAACATGCGACTGCGCACGCGCTCCTGCAGACCCAGCACGCCCATCGCCACGTCGAAAAGTTCGTCTTCGCTGCACTGGAACAGCTCTTCGCGCGGCAGCGATTCGATGATGTGGCGCAGCGCCTTGCCGCTGTGGCTGGAGGCACTCAGCCCCGCACGCTGCATCACGTTCTCATAGCGCAGGCGCACCAGCGGGATTTCCCACGGGCGCCGGCTGTAGGCGCTGGAAGTGAACAGACCCAGGAAGCGCTGCTCGCCGATGATCCTGCCCTTGGCATCGAACTCCAGGACGCCGATGTAGTCCATATAGCCGCCGCGGTGGATCCGCGAACGGGCGTTGGTCTTGGTCAGGATCAATGCATCGGTCAGGCCACTGGTGGTGTTCAGGCCCTGTGCCGCCAGGCCCTTGACCGGCCGTGCGACCGACCCGTCCGAGCCGCGCATCAGGCCCAGACCGGTACCCTTCTGCGCGACCAGCACCTCTTCGCGGCCCTGTTTTTCGACCTTGTACTCGCGGTAGCCGAAGAAGGTGAAGTGGTTGTCGGCCGCCCAGCGCAGGAACTCCTGCGCCTCAAGGCGCGAGGCCTTGCTGACCGGCAAGGCGCGCTTGCCCAGATCCCCGGCCAGTGCCAGCGCCTGGTCACGCATCGGCTTCCAGTCTTTGACGATCGCGCGCACATCCTCGAGCACCGCACTGATGCGCTTGGCTACCGCCTCCAGCCCGGCGGCGGGCTGCCGGTCGATTTCCAGCAGCATCACCGACTCCGCCGCGCCCTCGCCCACTCCGGAGAGTTTTCCGGCCTTGTCACGGGCCAGCACGATCACCGGATGCCCCAGCACATGCACGCCGATGCCCTGCTCGGCCAGTGCCAGCGACACGGTATCGACCAGGAACGGCATGTCGTCGTTGACGATCTGCAGCACCGTATGCGGCGATTCCCAGCCATCGGCCTTCAGTGTCGGATTGAACGCCCGCACGTTGGCCTTGCCCGGCTTGCGCACGCGCACGAACTCGAACATGTCGGCGGCAAGCACCGCCCACTCCTCGGCCGAGTGCAGACAAAACTCGTCCGCCTCCATCCGCTTGTAGAACGCCGACGCGAACGCCACCGCCTGGCTCTGCGCGGCAACGGGGTATCGCTTCCGCAACGCTGAAAAAACGGGTTCTAGTGACAGGCCGGCCTGCAGGACAGTCTCTTTGGCTACCGGCTTGCGTTTCGGTTGGGTGGACTTGGCAGCGCTGTTTTGCGATTTCATAACGGAGCTTTTGGGTGGTGCTCGTTGGAGAATCGGCGATTGTATCTCCGGCAACCAAAAGAGCCTTGCTGCATGGCGGCATAGAAAAAGCCGTGTAACACACGCCCCGCAATGGTTTGCCGCTCATCGCGCGGCCCTTGCCCGCACGTTTTCCCGATGTCGGAAACGCTCGCTTGCCCCTTGCATCTCCGCCTCGTCCCCTCCGGTTTCTAGACGGCGGAAAACCTGTATTAATTCTGTACTGGACGGTATAGTCCAGACCCTGTGCAGACCTCCGACGCCAACACCCGCACCACCGACGCCCGCGACCAGCGCGTGTTCGACGCCGTGCGCGAGCTGCTGGCCATCCAGGGCATGCGGCTGAGCATGGACGCGGTGGCAGCCCACGCCGGCTGCTCCAAGCAGACCCTCTACAGCCGCTATGGCTGCAAGCGCGACCTGTTGCGCAAGGCGATGCAGCTGCACGTCTCCACCGCGACCTCCGCGCTCTCGGCCTGCCGTGAGACGCCGCTGCGGCAAATCCTGCTGGATTTCGCCCTCGGTTATCTGGAACACCGCAACCAGCCACGCAACCGCCAGACCTCGCAGGTGATCGGCGCCAGCGCCCATGAATTCCGCGAAGAAGCGCGGTTCATGTACCAGGGCAGTGCCGAAGCCCTGCGCGATCACGTAGCTGAATGGATGCGAACCGAGATTGCCGATGGCCGCCTGATCCATGACGACCCGCATTTCATGGCCGAACTGTTAATAAGCATGATCTGCGGCCAAGAGTTCGAACGACAGCGCTTCCATGTACCCCACCGCGAACATGCCCGACAACGGCGCCAGTGGGCTGAATTCGCGATCGACAGCTTCCTCCGCGCGTTCGCCGCGCCAGCCGAAGCGGCCGTTCCTCCCAATAAAAACAACACCCGGAGCTCCTCCCGATGACCGCCCCGCTTCGCGCCCTTGCGCTCTCCTTCGTCGCCGCGCTTTCTTTGGCGGCCTGCAAGAAAGAACAGGCCCAGACTGCTCCACCACCGCCCGAAGTGGGCGTCATCGCCGCCGAGCCGAAAACCCTGCCGCTGCAGCGCGAGCTGGTCGGCCGGCTGTCGCCCTTCCGCTCGGCCGACGTCCGCGCCCGGGTGGCCGGCGTGCTGCAGAAGCGCGTCTATGAGGAAGGCAGCAACGTCAAGGAAGGCCAAGTCCTGTTCCTGATCGACCCGGCCCCGTTGCAGGCCGCGCTGGCCTCGGCCGAAGGTGCCCTGGCCTCGGCCCGTGCCAACTACGCCAATGCCCGCGCCACCGCCAACCGGGCCCGCTCACTGGCCCCGCAGAAGTTCGTCTCCAAGTCGGATCTGGACAATGCCGAAGCCGCCGAGCGCAGCGGCGCCGCCGCCGTGCAGCAGGCTGAAGCCGCTGTCCAGAGCGCTCGCATCAACCTCGGCTACGCCCGCGTCACTGCGCCCATCGCCGGCCTGGCCGGAAAACAGCAGGTGACCGAGGGTGCGCTGGTCGGCCAGGGGGAAGCCACCTTGCTGACCACCGTCGACCAGATCGATCCGCTGTATGTGAATTTCTCGATGTCCGCCGATGAGCTGAGCCTGCTTCGCGCGGCCCAGGACAAGGGCGCGCTGGCACTGGCTGGCGACGGCAAGACCACGGTGCAGGTCAACCTGCCCGACGGCAGCCTGTATGCCCATGAGGGTACGCTGGACTTCTCCTCGCCGACGGTCGATCCGGCCACCGGCGCGGTGTCGCTGCGCGCGCAGCTGCCCAACCCCGACCACATCCTGCTGCCGGGCTCGTTCGTCAGCTTCAAGGCCCATCTCGGTGAGCGCAACAACGCCTTCCTGATCCCGCAGCAAGCCGTGCAACGCGACACCCAGGGCGGCTTCGTGCTGGTGGTGGGCAAGGATGGCAAGGTCGAGCGCAAGGCGGTCGTGCTGGACAGCCAGCAGGGCGGCAACTGGCTGATCTCTTCGGGACTGGCGGCTGACCACCAGGTCATCGTGTCGGGCATCCAGAAGGTCAAGGTGGGGAGCCCGGCCAAGGCGACCCCGTGGCAGCCGCAGGCTGCTGCCGCACCGGCCACCGGCGCGCCGGCACCGGCGACGGAAAAGAAGAACTAACGGGACGCCGCCATGCCTAAATTTTTCATCGATCACCCGGTATTCGCCTGGGTGGTGGCCATTCTGATTTCGCTGGGCGGTGTGATCTCGATCCTGAATCTGGGTATCGAGTCCTACCCCAGCGTGGCGCCGCCCCAGGTCACCGTTTCCGCCACCTACCCCGGCGCCAGCGCCTCCACGGCCGAGAAATCGGTCACCCAGGTCATCGAGCAGCAGCTGACCGGTATCGACAACCTGGTCTACTTCAACTCGTCGTCCTCCTCGTCCGGCCGGGTGACCATCACCCTGACCTTTGACAGCGGCACCGACGCCGACATCGCACAGGTGCAGGTGCAGAACAAGGTGGCGCTGGCCACCCCGCGCCTGCCCTCGGAAGTGACCAAGCAGGGCGTGGTCGTCGCCAAGGCCAACGCCGGCTTCCTGATGGCCATCGGCGTGCGCTCCGATGACGGCAGCGTCGATCGCGACGCGCTCAACGACATCGTCGGTGCCCGCGTGCTGGAGCAGATCTCCCGCGTCCCGGGCGTCGGCAGCACCCAGCAGTTCGGCTCCGAGTACGCCATGCGCATCTGGCTCAACCCGGAGAAGCTGCAGGGCTACAACCTGTCGGCCACCGACGTCTACAACGCCATCGGTACCCAGAACCTGCAGTTCGCAGCCGGCTCGGTGGGCGGCGACCCGGCCCCCAACGGCCAGGCGTTCACCGCCACGGTAGCCGCCGAAGGCCGCTACACCTCGCCCGAAGAGTTCGAGAACACCATCCTGCGGGCCAATGTCGACGGCAGCGTGGTCAAGCTCAAGGACGTCGCCCGGGTGGCCTTTGGTGCGTCCAACTACGGCTTTGACACCAAGTACAACGGCAAGCCCGTCGCGGCTTTCGCCATCCAGCTGCTGCCCGGCGCCAATGCGTTGGACGTATCTGAAGCGGTGACCGCCAAGATGGACGAGCTGGCGCCCAGCTTCCCGCCGGGCGTGAGCTGGTTCACCCCGTTCGACAGCACCACCTTCGTCAAGATCTCGATCAAGGAAGTGGTCCACACCCTGATCGAAGCCATCGTGCTGGTGTTCCTGGTGATGCTGATCTTCCTGCAGAACTTCCGCGCGACGATCATCCCGACCCTCGTCATTCCGGTGGCCCTGCTTGGCACCTTCATGGGCATGCTGATGGTGGGCTTCACCATCAACCAGCTGACCCTGTTTGCGATGGTGCTGGCGATCGGCATCGTGGTCGATGATGCGATCGTGGTGGTGGAAAACGTCGAACGCATCATGACCGAGGAGGGACTGGCGCCCAAGGCGGCCACGCAGAAGGCCATGAGCCAGATCACCGGTGCGGTGGTCGCGATCACCGTGGTGCTGGCTGCCGTGTTCATCCCCAGTGCCATGCAGCCCGGCGCGTCGGGCGAGATCTACAAGCAGTTCGCGCTCACCATCGCCATCTCGATGGGCTTCTCCGCCCTGCTCGCCCTGAGCTTCACCCCGGCCCTGTGTGCGGCGTTCCTGCTGCCGACCCACAACGACAAGCCGAACTGGATCTACCGCACGTTCAACAAGTACTACGGCAAGCTGGAGCACCGCTACGTCGGCATGGTCGGCGGCGTGATCAAGCGCGCGCCGCGCTGGATGATGGTGTTCGGCCTGCTGGTGGTGCTGTGTGGTTTCCTGTTCACCCGCCTGCCGGGCAGCTTCCTGCCCGAGGAAGACCAGGGCTACGCGCTGGCCATCGTGCAGCTGCCGCCGGGTGCGACCAAGACCCGCACCAGCGCCGTGTTCGAACAGCTGCTGGGCACCATGCAGAACGAAGACGCCTTCGAAGGCATGATGCAGATCACCGGCTTCAGCTTCCTGGGCCAGGGCGAGAACGTCGGCATGGCGTTCATCCGCCTCAAGGACTGGAGCGAGCGCAAAGAGACCGCGCCGGAGTTCATCCAGGCCATGAACCGGAAGGCCTACGGCATCAAGGATGCGCAGATCTTCTTCGTCAACCTGCCGACCGTGCAGGGTCTGGGCCAGTTCGGCGGTTTCGACATGTGGCTGCAGGACCGTGCCGGTGCCGGCCAGGATGCGCTGATGGAGGCCCGCAACACCCTGCTGGGTGCCGCCTCGCAGAACCAGTCGCTGGTGGGCGTGCGCCCCAACACCCTGGAAAACTCGCCGCAGCTGCAGTTGAAGGTGGACCGCATCAAGGCCCAGACCATGGGCGTGTCGGTCAACGACGTCTACACCGCCATCCAGATGATGCTCGCGCCGGTGTATGTCAACGACTTCTTCTATGGCGGCCGCATCAAGCGGGTCAACATGCAGGCCGATGCGGCCTACCGCACCGGTCCGGAATCGCTGAACAGCTACTTCGTACCCAGCTCGCTGAGCAAGGACGCCACCGGCCAGCCGGCGATGATCCCGCTCAGTGCGGTGGTCAAGTCCGAGTGGATCTACGCCCCGCCGGCGCTGAACCGCTACAACGGCTATTCGGCGGTCAATATCGTCGGCTCGCCAGCCCCGGGAACCAGCTCCGGCCAGGCCATGACCACGATGGAGAACCTGGTGCGCGACGACCTCCCGGCAGGCTTCGGCTTTGACTGGAGCGGCATGTCCTACCAGGAAATCCTGGCCGGCAACGCCGCGACGCTGCTGATGGTGCTGTCGATCGTAGTGGTGTTCCTGTGCCTGGCCGCACTCTACGAGAGCTGGTCGATCCCGGTTTCGGTGCTGCTGGTGGTGCCGATCGGCATCCTCGGCGCGGTGGTGTTCTCGCTGATGCGCGGCCTGCCCAATGATCTGTACTTCAAGATCGGCATGGTCACGGTGATCGGTCTGGCGGCGAAGAACGCGATCCTGATCGTGGAGTTCGCGGTCGAGCAGCGGGCGCTGGGCAAGACCCTGCGCGAGGCCACCATCGAAGCGGCGCACCTGCGCTTCCGCCCGATCCTGATGACCTCGTTCGCCTTCATCCTGGGCGTGCTGCCGATGGCCATCTCCACCGGTGCCGGCGCCAATGCGCGCCACTCGCTGGGTACCGGCGTAATCGGCGGCATGCTGTTCGCCACCGCCATCGGCGTACTGCTGATTCCACTGTTCTTCGTGACGGTACGCCGCGTCCTGGGCGACAAGCTCGATGAGAAGTCCAAGGCGTATCTGGACCAGCACCAGGGGCGTGCCGCCAAGGAAGACCGGTAAGCCCGGGGCCGTGGATGGCGCCCGATCGCGCCATCCACCGGTGCCCCCGGACATAGCCACCAATGAAAAGCCCCGGCATTGCCGGGGCTTTTTCTGTTCCGCTGCAGGCCGCAGGACTCAGCGCAGGCCGGTCTCGTTGCGGGCGATGACCATCCGCTGGATTTCCGAGGTGCCTTCGTAGATCTCGGTGATCTTGGCATCGCGGAAGTAGCGTTCCAGCGGCATTTCCTTGGAATACCCCATGCCGCCGTGGATCTGCACCGCCTGGTGGGCGATCCACATCGCCGCCTCCGACGCGGTCAGCTTGGCGACCGCCGCCTCGGTGGAGAAGCGTTTGCCTTGCAACTTGACCCACGCCGCGCGCAGCGTCAGCAACATCGCCGCATCCAGCTTGCACTTCATGTCGGCGATCTTGGCCTGGACCATCTGGAAGGTGCCGATCGGCGCACCGAAGGATTTGCGCTCCTGCACATAGGCCAGCGAGGCCTCGTAGGCGGCACGGGCGATGCCCACGGCCTGCGAGGCGATGCCGATACGACCCCCGTCCAGCAGGCTCATCGCGATCTTGAACCCCTGGCCTTCCTGGCCGATCACCTCGTCGGCAGTGGCCACGTAGTCCTGGAACTCGATCTCGCAGGTTGCCGAGGCGCGCACGCCCAGCTTCGGCTCGGTCTTGCCGCGACCGAAGCCCGGCTTGGTGGTGTCGATCATGAACGCGGTGATGCCACGGGCGCCCTGTTCCGGATCGGTCATCGCAAACAGCACGATGTAGCGCGCCACCGGGCCGGAGGTGATCCAGCTCTTCTGGCCGTTGATCACGAACGAGCCGTCGGCCTGCTTCACGGCGCGGCAGCGCATCGCCGTGGCATCGGAGCCGGACTGCGATTCGGTCAACGCGAAGGCGCCGATCTCACGGCCTTCGGCAATGGCACGCACGTACAGCTGCTTCTGCGCCTCGCTGCCGTAGGCCAGCACCGCATTGCAGAACAGCGAGTTGTTGACCGACATGATGGTGGCGTGGGCGGCATCGGCGGCCGACACCTCCACGATGGCCAGCACGCTGGAGATCGGGTCCATGCCCGAGCCGCCGTACTCGACCGGCACCTCGATGCCCATCAGGCCGTTCTCGCCGAGCAGGCGGATGTTCTCCAGCGGGTACTCGCCGGTGGCATCGAAATGCTCGGCACTGGGGGCGATCTTCTCTTTGGCGATGCGGCGCGCGACATCCTGCAGCATCAATTGTTCGTCGGAAAAACTGAAGTCCACTACACCCCTCCCAGGGCTCACGAGGTTGCAATTGTAACCATCGCGCCCGGTTGCGGCCTATGCCTCGCCTTGACCCTGCCCCCGCGGAGAGGAGAAAATATCTCTATATCGCGATAGGTAGATATTTATGGATCTGGAAGACTGGTCGACCCGTCTGAAAGTGTTCGCCGATGCGACGCGCGTGCGTCTGCTGACGCTGCTGGAACAGGAAGAACTGACCGTGGCCGAGCTGTCGGCCATCACCACACTGGCGCAGCCGCGGGTCTCGACCCATCTGGCGCGCCTGAAGGAAGCCGGGCTGGTGCGCGACCGCCGCGCCGGGGTCTCGGCCTATTACCGCTTCGACGAGGCCGCGCTGGATCCGGCGCAGCGCGCATTGTGGCATGCCCTGAGCACCGGCAGCGATGATCCGTTGCTGCGCCAGGATGCGGAACGGGTGCCTGCGGTGCTGGCCATGCGCGCCGCCGACCAGAACTGGGCCGACAGTGTGGCCGGCGACATGGAGCGCCATTACTCGCCTGGCCGCACCTGGGAAGCGCTGGCGCGCAGCGCGCTGCCGCTGCTGGAAACCGGTGACGTGCTCGATATCGCCTCCGGCGACGGCGTGCTGGCCGAACTGCTGGCGCCGCACGCGCAGCGTTATGTCTGCATCGACACCAGCGCCCGCGTGGTCGCCGCCGCCAGCGAGCGCCTGCGCAAGCTGGCCAACGTCGAAGTGCTCGAAGGCGACATGCACAAACTGCCTTTCGAGGACGGCAGCTTTGATCTGGTGGTGCTGATGCACGCGCTGACCTACGCCAGCCAGCCGGCCAAGGCCGTGGCCGAATGCGCCCGGGTGGTGCGTCCTGGCGGCCGGCTGATGCTGTGCAGCCTGGCCCGGCACGAGCACAAAGCGGCGGTGGAGGCCTACGGCCACGTCAATCTCGGCTTCACCGACAAGGAACTGCGCAAGTTCGTCGAAAAGGCCGGGCTGGAAGTCTCCAGCCTGGAAACCGTGACCCGCGAGAAGCGCCCGCCGCATTTCGAAGTCATCTCCCTGATCGCCCACAAACCCTGATCACGTCACAGCGAGTCCCCACGCCATGCGTTCCCTCCCCTGGCTCCATCCCGAGCGTGTCGCCAAACTGCTGCAGGCACTTGAGCAGCGCATCCTGATCATCGACGGTGCCATGGGCACGATGATCCAGCGCCACCGTCTGGAAGAAGGCGACTACCGCGGTGAGCGCTTCGCGGGGGGCTTCGACAGCCAGCACGCGCATGGCCCGGGCTGCGAACACGACCTGAAAGGCAACAACGACCTGCTGCTGCTGACCCGGCCTGAAGTGATCGCCGGCATCCACACCGCCTACCTGGAAGCCGGCGCGGACCTGCTGGAAACCAACACCTTCAACGCCACCGCCGTCAGCCAGGCCGACTATCACCTGGAGCACCTGGTCTACGAGTTGAACAAGGCCGGCGCGCAGGTCGCGCGCCAGTGCTGCGATGCCATCGAGGCGACCACGCCGGACAAGCCGCGCTTTGTGATCGGTGTGCTCGGCCCGACCAGCCGCACCGCCTCGATCAGCCCCAACGTGAATGATCCGGGTTTCCGCAATACCAGTTTCGACGAGTTGCGCGGTACTTACCGCGAGGCCATCGAAGGCCTGATCGACGGTGGCGCCGACACGCTGATGGTGGAAACCATCTTCGACACGCTCAACGCCAAGGCCGCGCTGTTCGCGATCGAGGAAGTGTTCGAGGCGCGCGGCGGCCGCCTGCCGGTCATGATCTCCGGCACCATCACCGATGCCTCCGGACGCACCCTGTCCGGGCAGACCGCCGAGGCGTTCTATGCCTCGGTCGCGCACGGCCAGCCGCTTTCGATCGGCTTCAACTGCGCGCTCGGCGCCACCGACATGCGCCCGCATGTGGAAACCCTGGCGCAGATCGCCACCGGCTATGTCAGCGCGCACCCCAACGCGGGTCTGCCCAACGCCTTTGGCGAATACGACGAGACCCCGGAAGAAATGGCCACCACGCTCAAGGAGTTCGCCCAGTCCGGGCTGCTGAACCTGGTGGGCGGCTGCTGCGGCACCTCGCCGGAGCATATCCGCGCCATCGCCGCTGCAGTGGCCGGGCTCCCCCCGCGCGCGCTGCCGTCGCGGCAGGAGCAGACGGCATGAGCCATCCGCCGTATACCCGGCTGTCGGGACTGGAACCGCTGGTCATCACCCCGGACCTGCTGTTCATCAACGTCGGTGAGCGTACCAACGTCACCGGCAGCGCCCAGTTCCGCAAGCTGATCAAGGAAGAGCGTTACGAGGAAGCGGTCGAGGTCGCCCGCCAGCAGGTCGCCAGCGGCGCGCAGATCCTCGACGTGAACATGGACGAGGGTCTGATCGACTCCGAGAAAGCGACGACCCGCTATCTCAACCTGATCATGTCCGAGCCGGACATCGCCCGCATTCCGGTGATGGTCGACTCCTCCAAGTGGAGCGTGATCGAGGCCGGGCTCAAATGCCTGCAGGGCAAGAGCGTGGTCAATTCGATCTCGCTGAAGGAAGGCGAAGCAGCGTTCATCGAACACGCCCGGCTGGTGCGCCGCTACGGCGCCGCCGCGGTGGTGATGGCGTTCGACGAGGTCGGCCAGGCCGACACCTGCGCGCGCAAGGTGGAAATCTGCACGCGCGCCTACCGCATCCTCACCGAAGACGTGGGCTTCCCGCCCGAAGACATCATCTTCGATCCGAACATCTTTGCCGTGGCCACCGGCATCGAGGAGCACGACAACTACGCGGTGGACTTCATCGAAGCCACCCGCATCATCAAGCGCACCCTGCCGCACTGCCATGTCTCCGGCGGCGTGTCGAACGTGTCGTTCTCCTTCCGTGGCAACGAGACCGTGCGCCAGGCGATCCACTCGGTGTTCCTGTACCACGCCATCAGGGCCGGCATGGACATGGGCATCGTCAACGCCGGTGCGATGCCGATCTATGACGATCTGGACCCGGAACTGCGCGAGCGCGTGGAGGATGTGATCCTCAACCGGCGCAGCGACGGTACCGAACGGCTGCTGGAAATCGCCGAGCGCTACAAGGGCAGGAAGGGCGAGAAGAAGGTCGAGGACCTGGCCTGGCGTGACAAGCCGGTGCGCGAGCGCCTGGCCCATGCCCTGGTGCATGGCCTGGACGCCTGGGTGGAAGAAGATACCGAAGACGCCCGCCAGCAATCCACCCGCCCGCTGGATGTGATCGAAGGCCCGCTGATGGACGGCATGAACGTGGTCGGGGACCTGTTCGGCGCCGGCAAGATGTTCCTGCCGCAGGTGGTCAAATCCGCCCGTGTGATGAAAAAGGCCGTGGCCTACCTGCTGCCGTATATCGAGGCGGAGAAGGCGCGCACCGGCGATACCGCAAAGTCCAATGGCAAGATCATCATGGCCACGGTCAAGGGTGACGTGCACGATATCGGCAAGAACATCGTCGGCGTGGTGCTTGCCTGCAACAACTTCGAGGTCGTGGACCTGGGCGTGATGGTGCCGGCGCAGAAGATTCTCGATGCCGCCCGTGAGCATCAGGCCGACATCATCGGCCTGTCCGGGCTGATCACCCCGTCACTGGAGGAAATGAGCCACGTCGCCCGGGAAATGCAGCGCCAGGGTTTCGAGCTGCCGCTGCTGATTGGTGGCGCCACCACCTCGCGCGCGCACACCGCGCTGAAGATCGATCCGTTCTACAACGCGCCGACGGTGTGGGTGAAGGACGCCTCGCGCGCGGTCGGCGTGGCCCAGTCGCTGATCTCGCGCGAACTGCGCGACAGTTTCGTCGCTGCCAATGACGCCGACTACGCCGATATCCGCCAGCGCCACCGCAACCGCGGCGACGCCAAGCGGCTGGTGTCGCTGGAGCACGCCCGTGGCCAGCGTTTCCAGTGCGACTGGCAGCAGTACGAACCGGCGGTGCCGGCGCAGCCCGGTATCCACGTGTTCGACGACTACCCGCTGGAGGACCTGCTGCCGGTCATCGACTGGACGCCGTTCTTCCAGGCCTGGGAGCTGGCCGGCAAGTTCCCGGCCATCCTCACCGACGAGGTCGTTGGCCCGCAGGCCAGCGACCTGTACCGCGATGCCCGCGCCATGCTGGAGCGGATCATCAAGGAGAAATGGCTGACCGCCCGCGCCGTGTTCGGCCTGTGGCCGGCCAACAGCCGCGGCGACGACGTGATCGTCGCTACCGCCGGGCAGCCCACCGCTCTGCATTTCCTGCGCCAGCAGGTGGACAAGCCGGCCGAGCGTCCGGATTTCTGCCTGGCCGACTTCATCGCCCCGGAAACCAGTGGCCGGCAGGACTGGATCGGCGCCTTCGCGGTCACCGCGGGCATCGGTATCGAGCCGCACGTGGCCCGCTTCGAGGCCGACCATGACGACTACAACGCGATCCTGCTCAAGGCCTTGGCCGACCGTCTGGCCGAAGCGCTGGCCGAGCGCCTGCACCAGCGTGTACGTACCGAATTCTGGGGCTATGACCGCCACGAGCAGCTCGACAACGAGGCCCTGATCGCCGAGAAGTACCGTGGCATCCGCCCCGCACCCGGCTATCCGGCCTGCCCGGAACATTCCGAGAAGCAGACCCTGTTTATGATGCTCGACGCCGGCGGCATTGGCATGTCGCTGACTGAAAGCTTCGCCATGCTGCCGACCGCCGCGGTATCGGGCTACTACTTCAGCCACCCGCAGAGCCAGTATTTCGTGGTGGGCCGTGTGTCCAAGGAGCAGGTCAACGATTACGCCAGGCGCAAGGGCGTGGAGCGGGCGCAGGTGGAGAGGTGGCTGGCCTCCAACCTGGACTACGACCCGGAATGAGGCCTGGCGTCCTGCGTCCCTGCAGGGCGCAGGACGCCTCCATTGGATGACCGGCGGCGCGGCGGCTCCGCAGGCCGCCCTCAGTCCTGCTCCTGGCCCAGCATCCGGATCAGCCGCGCCGCCAGTGCCTTGACCTCCGGCCCGGCGGAGGGACGGTGCAGCAGCACCCGCTCGATGCTGTCGATCAGCGGCAGCCCGCTGGCCAGTCCCAGCACCGTGTGGCCGGCGGTTACCGCGCGTGCGGGCAACAGGCTGATGCCCAGCCCGTCAGCCACCGCCGCCTGCAGCCCCCCCAGGCTGGAGCTGGTGAAGCTGATCCGCCAGCGGCGCCCGAGCGCCTCGATGGCATCAATCATGTCCTCGCGGTACTGCCCGCGCGGCGGAAACGCCACCAGCGGCACCGGGTCCTGCGCGAACGCCGGTGCCGAAGCCGCATCGACCCAGCACATCGGCTCCGGCCAGCAGGCCACGCCGTCACGGCTGCCACGGCGCTGCTTGAGCAGCACCAGGTCGAGTTCGCCGCGGTCATAGCTGTCGCCCAGCGCCCGGCTCAGGCCGCTGCTGACTTCCAGCTTCACCTGCGGATGCTCCCGGCTGAAGACGGCCAGCAGCCGGGTGGTACGGCCACCGGCGAAATCCTCCGGCACACCCAGCCGGATCGTGGCCGTGGCGCCCTCGCCGGAAAGCGCATCGGACAGCTCCTCGTTCAATGCCAGCATCCGCCGCGCATAGCCCAGCACGGTTTCGCCGATATCGGTCGGTCGCGCATCGCGCACGCCGCGGTCCAACAACCGGTGCCCGGCCAGTTCCTCCAGCCGCCGCACCTTCTGGCTGATGGTGGACTGGGTCGAGTGCAGGCGCGCAGCCGCAGCTGTGAAACCACCGCAGTCGGCCACGGTCACCAGCGCCCGCAGCAGATCCAGATCGAACAGGGATCTATTCGATTTCGCACTGGTAGCCATCGTTACATTTCATTTCTGGATGGATGAAAAGGCTTGTAGCATCGACCCACGGCCGGTGCAAACCGTCGCGCCCCACCCCGGTGCCCGCTCCACGGCACGCCACATCGCAGAGACAGGAGGCGGCGATGTCCGCACGACATTGGATCACCGCCCAGTTGCTGGCCAGCGCCATGCTGGCGTCGTGCGCGGCCGGCGCTGACGACAGGGGGCTGTCGCGCCAGCTGTTCCAGGCGGCCGAAGCCGGCAACGTCGAGACGGTACGCGGCCTGCTGGCGCAGGGCGCCGACATTCACGCCCGCGACAAAAAAGATCGCACCCCGCTGCTGGCCGCCGTCCACCAGCGCCAGATCGAAACGGCACGGTTGCTGATGGAAGCCGGCGCCGACGTCAATGCCAGGGATTCGATCCAGGACACCGCCTACCTGTATGCCGGCGCCAGTGGGCAGGTGGAGATCCTGAAGATGACGCTGGCCCACGGGGCCGATCTACGCAGCACCAACCGCTACGGCGGCACCGCGCTGATTCCGGCTGCCGAGCGTGGCCATGTGGAAACCGTGCGCACGCTGATCGAGGCCGGCATCGACTTGGACCACGTCAACCGGCTTGGCTGGACCGCGCTGCTGGAGGCGATCATTCTCGGCGATGGCGGCGTCGCCCATCAGCAGATCGTGCGCATGCTGATCGATGCCGGTGCCGACGTGAACCTCCCCGACAGCTATGGCATCTCTCCACTGCAACGCGCCCGCCAGCGCCAGCAGGCCGCCATCGTGCGCCTGCTGGTCGCCGCCGGCGCGCACTGACCCCTTTACTCCGCTGTGCGGCCCGCCGCACGCCACTGGACACCGCTGATGAAAAGCACGCTTTCCCTCGCCCTGTCAGGCCTGCTGCTGGCGGTCGCGCCCGCAGCCCTGGCGGCACGTTCCACCGCCGACGTGCTGATCCGCCACGCCACCGTGGTCGACGTCGAACACGGCAGCACCCGTCCCGGCCAGACGGTGGTGATCCGCGGTGACGACATCGTGGCCGTCGGCGAGGACCAGACCCTGGCCGGCCAGTGGCGCGCCGGCACGACCATCGATGCGAAGAACCGCTACCTGATCCCCGGCCTGTGGGACATGCACGTGCATTTCGGCGGCGGCCCGGCGCTGATCGAGGAGAACAAGGCGCTGCTGCCGCTGTACGTGGCCCATGGCATCACCACCGTGCGCGACGCCTCCGGCGATCTGGCCGAACAGGTGCTGTCCTGGCGCGGACAGATCGCCAGCGGGCAGCTGTTCGGGCCGCAGCTGTTCACTTCCGGTGCCAAGATCGAAGGCCTCAAGCCGGTCTGGAAAGGCACGATCGAAGCCGGCGACGAGGCCGGCGTGGACGCCGCCCTGGACCGCGAGCAGCGCGACCAGGTGGACTTCGTCAAGATCACCGACAGCACGCTGTCCCCGGAGCTGTTCCTGTACGCTCTGCGCCAGGCCCGCCAGCGCGGCCTGCGCACTTCCGGCCATATCCCGATGGCGCTGACCGTGGGCCAGGCCGTGGATGCCGGCATCAGCTCGATCGAACACCTGGACTATGCGTTCAAGGCCGGGGTGAAGGATGAGGCCAGCATCGCCGCGGACTACGCCGCCGGCCGCATCGACCGTGCCGAAGCCAACCGCCGCCTGTCGGCCGGTTTCGACAACGACACCGCGATGGCCGCCTACCGTCGCTTCGCCGCGCTGGGTGTCGCGGTCACGCCGACGCTGGACGGTGGCCGCATCCTCGACTTCCTCGACAGCGAGCCGCACGACAACGACGCCTACCTGGCCTACATCGGCCCGGGCCTGCGCAAGACCTACGAATGGCGCGTGGAGCGCGCGGCCAAGGCCACGCCGGCGCAGATCCAGGCCCGCCACGAGGGCTATGCGGAGGTAGCCAAGGTGCTGCCGATGCTGCAGCAGGCCGGGGTGAACATCATGGCCGGCACCGACGCGGGCTTCCTCAACTCCTACAACTACCCGGGGATCGGCCTGCACAACGAGCTGAAGCTGTACGTGCGCGAAGGCCTGACCCCGCAGCAGGCGCTGGTCGCGGCCACCCGCGCCGGCCCGCAATGGTTCGGCACGCTGGACCGCTACGGCGCGGTGGAAGCAGGCAAGGCCGCCGACCTGGTGCTGCTGGAGCGCAACCCGCTGCAGGACATCGCGGCCACCCGCGCCATCGACACGGTGATCCTGCGCGGCCGGGTGCTCGACCGCGCCGCGCTGGACGCGCTGCTGACCGAGGCCAAGGCCAAAGTGGCTGCCTGGGATGCCGCTGAAACGCGTTGAGACGGATGCCTGCTGAGCGGTCACCCGCCAAAAGGTGACCGCGCTGCTGCCCGCGGAGACGGGCACAAGGCACAATAGCCGGCGCGGCCCAGCCGCTCCCCCGCCCCCACCCGCGCCGCTGGCGCCTTGTGATGACCGCCGTTTCCCAGCCACGCCCATCCGTGCCCACCGCGCGGCTGTCGAGCTTCTATTTCTTCTATTACGCCGCCCTCGGCGCGTTCACCCCGTACTGGAGCCTGTACCTGCAGTCGCGCGGGATGAGTGTCACCGCCATCAGCGTGATGATGAGCCTGTGGTATGCCACCCGGGTGGTCGCGCCCAGCACCTGGACCTCGCTGGCGGCGGCCTCGCCACGGCCGATCCGCTGGCTGCGGATCGGCTGCGTGCTGACCCTGCTCAGCTTCGCCGCCTTCCTGTTTCCCGCGCCGCAGTGGTCGATGTACGCGGTGATGATCGCGTTCTGTTTCTTCTACAACGCGGTGATGCCGCAGTTCGAATCGATCACCATCACCCATCTGGGCAGTGACAGCCACCGCTACGGCCTGATCCGCGTGTGGGGATCGTTCGGCTTCATCGCCGTGGTCACCAGCTTCGGCTGGCTGATCGAGCACCATGGCGCCGGCAAGCTGCCGTGGCTGATGCTGCCGCTGTTCGCGCTGATGATCGGCTCGGCCTTCCTCAACCGCTACGCCCGCGACATCCCCGGCGGCACCCACACCGAGGGCGGTTTCTGGGCCATCGTCCGGCAGAAGCCGGTACTGGCGTTCTTCGTCGCCGCGTTCCTCGAGCAGCTCTCGTTCGGCCCCTACTACACGTTCTTCTCGCTCTACATGGACCAGCACGGCTACAGCACCTCGTTGCTGGGGCTGATGTGGACGGTGGGCGTGGTGTTCGAGGTGGCGGTGTTCTTCCTGATCTCGCGCTTCTTCCGCCGCTGGGACGCCAGCTGGCTGCTGATCATTTCCATGGCCAGCGCCGCCCTGCGCTGGTGGGCCACCGCGCTGTGGCCGGAGAACATCCCGGTGATGCTCGTCGCCCAGGCCACCCATTGCCTGGGCTTTGCCGCGTTCTTCGCCTCGGCCATGCAACTGCTGGCGCGCTACTTCCCCGGCCAGCTCAACGGCCACGGCCAGGGCCTGTTCTACGGCTTCTCCTCGGGACTGGGCGGCGTGCTGGGCGCGCTGATCGCCGGCCAGCTGTGGCGCTTCGGCGATGGCAAGGCCGCCTTCCTCGTCGGTGGCGGCTTCGCCCTGGCCGGCGCGCTGATCGCGCTGTACTGGCTGCCGCCCTCCCGACAGGCCCGGCGGGCCGCGGGCTAGCAGATACCTGTGCAGGCAGCCACTCCCCACGCAGGGAGCGCCGTCCGCCGAGGAGGCGAGTCACTTGCAAGGCCACTGCGCCTGTTGCCGGTGCGGATCGTCAGCCTCGAGGCGAGCCGCGCCCCAAACCCGTAGCCGGCGCCGCACATGGAAAAAGACAGGCCAGCGGCCTGTCTTTTCTGTCACACCGAGGCGGCCGGAACCGCTTTACCAGACCAGGTCGTCCGGCACCTGGTACATCGGATCGGCATACGGATCGGCTTCGGCCGGCGCGTTCGGGTCGATCTTAAGGGCCACCGAGGGGGCGAACACCTGCTCGGCCTCGGCCAGGACCGCCGCGGGGACCAGCAGGTAGCGACCGTTCTGCTGCAACACCCCCAGCTCGCCGGCATTGAGCGCCTTGAGCTGGTCGGCATTGACATAGATGCGCTTGATCTTGCCGCCGTACTCGAAGTGCCGGGCGATATCGGCCTCAGGATCGTTCAGTCCCTTGTCCTTGATCAGCTCGTCGAGCCTGGCGCGGGCTTCGCGGCGCAGGCGGGCTTCTTCCTGCTTCCGGCGCTCGGCCTCAATGCGCTCGTCCTTCTCGCGCTGGGCACGGATGGCGTAGGCCTTGGCCAGATCGATGTCTTCCTGCGAGCGCGGCTTGCGCGCGCCCTGCGGCCGGCCCTGGCCGGGCTTGCCCTGCCCTGCTTTGGGAGCGCCGGCAGCGGCAGACGGACGACCGCCCGGCTTGCCGTGCGGACGGCCATCGCGGCGTTGATCGGGTTTGCGCTCCGGCTTGGGCGCAGATTTGAAGCCCAGCCCGAGGAGCTGGTCGCGGAGTGTGTCGCTCATAGGTAACCGTCAGTAATGCGGGGGCGGTGGTTCGTCGGCGGCATCGGCATAGAGCGCGGTACGCACCTTGCCCAGATCGTCCAGCAGGTGCCGCAGCAGGTCGGCGTTGCGCGAGCCCTGCATGCGGGCATCGGCCAAGGCTTCGCTCATTTCGGCCAGTGCCTGCTCCTGGAAGGAGACCCGCATTTCCAGCTCAACCAGACGGGCTTCGAGCGCTTGTTCGCGCTCGTTCGGAGAAAACTCATGCATGCAGGGAACGTCCTCGGCCAATGCCGTAATAAGCGAGGCCTGCGGCCTCTATTTCCTGCGGGTCGTACAGATTGCGCCCATCGAACACCACCGCATCCCCGAGCGCCTCGCGCAGACGGACAAAATCGGGGCTGCGGAACTGCTTCCACTCGGTGACCACGATCAGCGCGTCGGCACCTTCCAGTGCCTCGAACGCGGACTCGCACAACATCAGATCCTTGCGCTCTCCGAAAACACGACGGGCTTCGCCCATCGCCTCGGGATCATAGGCGCGCACCCGCGCGCCGGCCTCCCACAACTGCGCCAGCAGCCGCCGGCTGGGGGCGGCGCGCATGTCATCGGTATTGGGCTTGAACGCCAGGCCCCA
Organism: Stenotrophomonas sp. STEN013; assembly: GCF_056760355.1. Lineage (NCBI taxonomy): Bacteria > Pseudomonadati > Pseudomonadota > Gammaproteobacteria > Lysobacterales > Lysobacteraceae > Stenotrophomonas > Stenotrophomonas sp. STEN013. Next base: position 284,361 of record NZ_JBRREO010000003.1, read on the forward strand.
TACCGCAAACGTCTTGCCCCGCACGCCTTCATCCTCGCCCCGGTCGTAATGGCGCTGGATCAGGGTGAACAGGTGGCCCTTCTGCGCCTCGTTGACCGCTTCCACCGCCTCCAGCAGCCGGGGTGTATGCCCGTGCTGGGCGGCGGTGCGCGCCAGTGCCTGCACATCCTTGGGGAAGCAGGAGCCACCGTAACCGGCGCCGGGGTAGATGAAGTGCCAGCCGATGCGCGGGTCCGAACCGATGCCCTGGCGGACCTGTTCGATATCCGCCCCCACGCGCTCGGCGATATTGGCGATCTCGTTCATGAAGCTGATCTTGGTCGCCAACATCGCGTTGGCCGCGTACTTGGTCAGCTCGGCCGAACGCACATCCATCTCCACCACACGGTCGCGCTTGCGGTTGAACGGTGCGTACAGACGGCGCAGCACGGTCACCGCGCGCGCATCGTCCGCACCGATGATGATCCGGTCCGGCCGCAGGCAGTCGGCCACCGCATCGCCTTCCTTGAGGAATTCCGGGTTGGAGACCACATCAAAGGCGATCCGGGCACCACGGGCGGAAAACTCCTCGGCGATCACCGCGCGGACCTTGTCGGCGGTACCGACCGGCACCGTCGACTTGTTGACCACCACTGCCGGATGGTCCAGGTGGCGACCGATCGTGCGGGCCACGGCCAGCACATATTGCAGGTCGGCACTGCCGTCCTCATCGGGCGGGGTGCCGACTGCAATGAAGATCACCTGTGCATGCGCGATGGCGCCGGCCGCCTCGGTGGTGAAGGCCAGCCGCCCGGCGGCGTGGTTGGCCTGTACCAGTGGCGCCAATCCCGGTTCGTAGATCGGGATGACGCCCCGGTTCAGACCATCGATCTTGGCCTGGTCGATATCGACACAGACCACGTCATGACCGACCTCGGCCAGACAGGCTCCGGTGACGAGACCGACATAGCCTGTACCGAACATCGCGACGCGCATGGCAGCGGGAACTCCGTGGCTGTGTTACTGCAGAATACCCAGCAGTTCCACGTCAAACGTCAACGCCGCGTCAGGACCGATCGGGCCACCCGGGGTACCGGCGCTGCCGTAAGCCAGCTCCGACGGGATCCAGAAACGGTACTTGGCACCGACCGGCATCAGCGACACGCCTTCGGTCCAGCCCTTGATGACCTGGTTCAGGCCGAAATCGACCGGCTCGCCACGCTGGTAGCTGCTGTCGAACACGGTACCGTCCAGCAGCTTGCCTTCGTAGTTCACGCGCACGCGGCTGGTCGGGACCGGACGCTCACCGCTGCCCGGGCGGATCACCTGGTACTGCAGGCCCGAGGCGGTGGTCACCACGCCCGGCTGGGTCTTGTTCTTGGCGAGGAAGGCATTGCCTTCTTCACGGTTCTTGCCGGCCGAAGCAGCCTGCTTGGCGGTGCTGAAAGCCTGCAGCATGGCCTGCGCCTGCTGGCGGTCCATCAGCGGCGTGCCCTTGCTGAACACGGTGGTGATGGCCTGGAACACCGAGTCCAGGTCGATTTCCTTCTGAATCGGCGCCAGCGACGGGCCCACCGCATAGCTGCCCAGCATCAGGCCGACTTTTTCCTTGTCCACCGACGGCGGCTGGCTGCCCGGGGCCATACCCGGCACCTGCTGGCCGGAACGGGCCATCATCACGGTGCGCAGCGCCTGGTCGGTCTGCTGGGCCTCTTCCTGCGAGAGCAGCGGCTGGCCGCCGGCAAATGCGTTCTCGATGCCACGACGCAGTGCCGCGATGTCGACTTCCGAAGCGATGGGCTCAAACGAGCTGGCAACGTCGATGCCGATGGCGTAACCGACTTTTTCACGATCCGAGGTCAAAACAGACTTCTCCTTGGTAGCCGCCGGGGCGGCAGGTTGTTGCGACATCACGACACCCGGTGCCGCCATCGCCAGAATCAGAAGCGACGCCACGGCGCCGCGCTTTCCCATCTTCATTCGCTGCTTTCCTGGAAGTGAACAAACGCCGCGGTCGGCGCAAGGGGCGACATTGTCGCACGCACGCTGGATATGTCGAGGCGCCTCAACGCCGCGGCGCCGGTGCCGCCAGCTCGCGTTCGATCGCCGCACGCAGCGCCGGATCATCCGGGCGCACCTTGCTCGGGAACTGGGCGACCACCCGCCCGTCGCGCGACACCAGATACTTGTGGAAATTCCAGCCCGGCGCCACGCCGGTGGCGCGGGTCAGGTCCCGGTACAGCGGCGTGGCTTCCGGGCCAACCACATGCACCTTCTGGAACATCGGGAATTTCACGCCATAGGTCAGCGTGCAGAACTCCTGGATCTGCGCCTCGGTGCCCGGCTCCTGCCCCTTGAAGTCGTTGGAGGGGAAACCCAGCACCGCAAACCCCTGCCCCGACAGCTCCTGCTGCAGCGCCTCCAGTCCTTCGTACTGCGGGGTGAAGCCGCATTTGGAAGCGGTGTTGACGATCAACAGCACCTTGCCGCCATAGGTCCGATTCAGGTTCACCTCGCTGTTTCCCGCCAACAGGCGGTAGTCGCGGTCCAGCAGCGGCCCGGCAACGGCACTCGCCGCACCGCCAAGCGACGCCATAAAAACCATTGAAATCAGCATTTTGCGAATTTTCAAAATCCTTCTCCTGGGCAATCGGCACTGATGGATACGTATCGGCCGTAATTTTAGTGGCAGAACAGTTGCGCGGCGCCGTGTCGGTGTTATAGTTGCATACAACACCAGCCACCCTACACAGGGAGCCGAGATGAGCATCAAACGCAGCAGACACGTACTCCAGGCAGTGATTGCCACGGGCACCCTGTTGTTGCTCGGCTGCTCGGCGGCGCCTGAAACCGGCCGTACCAACGTCCGGGATTATGCAGCCGAGGCGGCCGGTGATGAGCAGGATGCGAATGACCTTCCCAAAGCGAAGCGGCCGGTCAGGCGGATGCGAACCAGCCTGTCACTGCCCTACTTCTCCTTCGCACAGTCGCTGAACCCGCGGAGCTGACTCATGACTGATATCCAGTGGAGCGATGGTGCTCCCATCTACCGCCAGTTGAAGGATCGCGTGATCGCGATGATGCTGGACGGGCTGCTCAAGCCGGGCGATGCCCTGCCCTCGGTACGCCAGGTGGCGGCCGAATACCAGCTCAACCCGATCACGGTATCGCGTGCCTACCAGGAGTTGGCCGACGAGAAACTGGTCGAGAAGCGACGTGGCCTGGGCATGTTCATGACCGAGGAAGCCGCGCTGAAGCTGCGTGGCAACGAGCGCGAACGTTTTCTCAAAGACGAATGGCCCGCGGTCCTGGAGCGTATCCAGCGTCTGGGGCTGACCTTGGAAGATCTGCTGCCATCGGGGACCACGCTATGAATGCCGTTACTGAACCGGTCGTTTCCGCCACCGGCCTGCGCAAGGCCTACAAGAAGAAGCCGGCACTGGACAACGCCAGCTTCTCCATCGAACCGGGCCGCATCGTCGGCCTGATCGGCCCCAACGGCGCCGGCAAGACCACCGCGCTGAAGGCCCTGCTCGGGCTGACCCCGTTCGAAGGCGAGCTGCGCGTGCTGGGCATGGATCCGCGCACCCAGCGCAACGCGCTGATGAACGATGTCTGCTTCATCGCCGACGTGGCCGTGCTGCCGCGCTGGATCCGGGTCAGGGAAGCCATCGACTTCGTCGCCGGCGTGCATCCGCGCTTTGACCGCGCGCGCTGCGAGCGCTTTCTGGCCAACACCAAACTGCAGCCCAGGCAGCGGGTGCGCGAGCTGTCAAAAGGCATGGTGGTGCAGTTGCACCTGGCGCTGGTGATGGCCATCGACGCCAAGGTGCTGGTGCTGGACGAACCGACCCTGGGTCTGGACATCCTGTACCGCAAGGAGTTCTACCAGCGCCTGCTGGAAGATTATTTCGACGAGCAGAAGACGATCATCATCACCACCCACCAGGTGGAGGAGATCGAACATATCCTCACCGACGTGCTGTTCATCCGCGATGGCAGGATCGTGCTCGCCGCCGACATGGAATCGATGGCCGGACGCTACACCGAGCTGCTGGCCTCGGCCGACACGCTGGACGCCGCCCGCGCACTGGGCCCGATCGACGAGCGCGCCCTGCCGTTCGGCAAAACCGTGCTGCTGTATGACAACGTCGAGCGCAGCCGTGTCACCGCCCTGGGCGAAACCCGCAACCCGGGCCTGGCCGACCTGTTCGTGGCCATCATGAAGGGAACCTACGCATGAACGCCGTTCACCACATCACCCCGCTGGGCAAGTTCAAGTGGCTGCTCAAGCGCGAATACTGGGAAAACCGCGGCGGCTTCCTGTGGGCGCCGCTGATCGCCGGCGGCGTGTCCCTGCTGCTGTCGCTGATGGCGATCGTCGCCGGGCTGTGGGCGGCCAACCGCGCCGCGGACAATGGCGATCTCCATATCAATGGTGTGAACGTCAACGGCCTGGACCTGAAGCTGCTGACCTCGCAGATGTCACCCGCCGATATGGGCAAGTGGGCCGAGGGCATGAACTTCACCCTGGTGCTCAGCTCGGCGTGGCCGTTCATCGTGCTCGGCTTCGTGGTGTTCTTCTATTGTCTGGGCGCGCTGTACGACGATCGCCGCGATCGCAGTGTGCTGTTCTGGAAATCGATGCCGCTGTCGGACACCCAGACGGTGCTGTCCAAGCTGGCCAGCGCGCTGGTCGTGGCACCGGTGCTGGCGGTGATCGCCGGCATCCTCACCATGCTGGGCTTCCTGCTGATGATCAGCCTGGTGGCGCTGGCCCATGGCGGCAGCCCGATGACCCTGATCTGGGGGCCAGCCAGCCCGCTGACCCTCATCGGTGGCATGTTCGCCTGGATCCCGGTCTATGCGCTTTGGGCGCTGCCTACCGCCGGCTGGCTGCTGCTCTGTTCGTCCTGGGCCAAGAGCAAGCCGTTCCTGTGGGCGGTGATGTTGCCGGTGTTCGCCGGCGTGGTGGTCAGCTGGTTCGGGCTGATGAAGCTGTTCGACATGAATGCCGGCTGGTTCTGGGCCCATGTGGTCGGCCGCCTGCTGCTGGGCACCGTGCCGGGTATCGAGATGGCCTACAAGGCTGACCTCAACGGCGGGCAATCGCTGCAATCGGTGCTACATGGCCTTACTCCAGCCGACCAGTTCACGACGCTGGCCAGCCCGCAGCTGTGGATTGGCGCCGTCGTCGGCATCGCCTTCATCGTTCTGGCGATCTGGCTGCGCCAGCGCCGCGACGACATCTGAACCGCCTTCCGCCAACGCAAGGAACCGAGATGAACATCAAACCCCTCCTGTTCGCCCTGGCCCTGCTGCCCGCCAGCGCCATTGCCGGGGAGCACTGCAAGTTCAGCCAGCCACAGGCCTTGGAGCTGGAGCTGGCCGGCGCCAAAGCCGTGGTGTTTGAAGTCAACAGCCACGACCTGAAGCTGCAGGCCAGCCCCGGCGCCAGCGCCGCGCTGAGCGGTCGCGCCTGCGCCTCGACCCAGGATCTGCTGGGCCAGCTGTCGCTGACCCAGCACAGGGTGGGCGACAAGCTGGTGGTCACCCTCAAGCGCGAAAGCCAGGGCCTGAATATCAACTTCAGCGGCAGCACCTACGCCTATCTGGACCTGACCGGCACCGTGCCGGACAACATCCTGGTACAGCTCAAGGTCGGCTCGGGTGACGCCACGCTGGCCGGCGCGCGCTCGATGAGCGCCGATGTCGGCTCCGGCGATGTCAGCGCCCGCGACATCAAGGGCTTGGCCACCGCGGCGGTCGGCTCCGGTGATATCCAGTTCGACAACGTCGGCGCCCTGTACCTGCTGTCACTGGGCTCGGGTGACGCCCGGATCCACGGCGTCCGCGGTGATGCACGGGTCGGAAGCGTCGGCTCGGGCGACCTGGAGCTGCGCGGCGTACAGGGCGCGGTGACCATCGAAAGCCTTGGCTCCGGCGATATCGAGGTACGTGACACCCGCGGCGGCGTCAGCCTGGGCGCGATCGGCTCGGGTGACGCTGACGTCCACAACGCCGCCAGCCTGCGCGTGCAACGCGTGGGCAGCGGCTCGATCCGTCACAGCGGCGTTTCCGGCACGGTCGATCTGCCAAAAAAACGCTGACATTCCCAACCGCAACGGAAAGCACCTCATGAAAATTCCTGTCGCCCCCCTGTTCGCCCTGGTTCTGGCCCTGCCGCTGGCCGCCTGCGGTGAACGCCCCCAGACCGGTGCTCCGGGCACCGATACAGCGCTTGGCCAGAAGGTCCGCGCCGCTACCGATGAAGCCCGCAAGAAGCTGGCCGAAGGCAACATCAGTATTTCCAAAGACGGCGGCGCCAAGGTCGAGATCTCGCCCAGCGGCGAGCTGCTGATCAACGGTACTGCCGTACCGCTCGATGCCGGGCAGCGGGCACTGGTGATGCAGTACCGCGCGCAGATGGTCAAAGTGGCCGAAGCCGGTATCGATGTCGGCATAGCCGGCGCCAACCTCGGCGTCAATGCCGCCGGGGAAGCGATCAAGGGCATTTTCAGCGGCAACAGTGGACAGGTCGAAGCCCGGATCAATGCCGAAGCCGACAAGCTGAAACAGCAGGCGCAGCTGATCTGCGACCAGTTGCCCGGACTGATGGCCACCCAGCAGAAGCTGGCCGCCGCCGTACCCCAGTTCGCCCCGTACGCGAAGATGGACCAGAGTGATATCGACGACTGCCGCAGTAACGGTGAGTTCTCCGCTCCGTAAGCCGCATTGGTAGCGGGGCGGTAAACTGCCGCCCCCTGCCCCACGCTTTGCCCTCTCATGAACAAGCTGCTGTTTTTGGCCCTGGCGGCCATGGTTTCCCTGCTCTCCGCTTGTGGCGACCGCGCCGAATACGCCGCGCACCGCGTCGAGCGCAGCAAACCGAAGATGGAAGTGACCGATGACCGTATCGCGTTGCGTCGCGCCCCCTATCCCAATCTCGACATCCAGCCCAATGGCGGCTTGCGCGTGGATGACATCCAGATTCCACTCACTCCCGAGCAACAGCAGATCCTGCAGACCGGTTTCGTCAAACTGCAGATCCTGCGCCAGAACACACTGGTGGACGCCACGCCGGCCAGCAAGCCGGGCGAGCGCACCCTGCCGATCGTGATCCCGCCGGGGCAGGAACCGTTCCCGGCCGATCTGGCCGAACGTATTCCCGAATTCAAGCAGTACAGCGAGGCGCTGGCCAACCCGCGCGCGCTGCGCTGACCACGCGCCCTTCCGGCGCCAGCACCAAGGCGGGCAGATGCCCGCCTTTTTCATGCCCGGCCTGAGCTGCCCGCCTCAGCCGCCGTGGATGCCGCCCAGGGTCAGCTCCGCCGGGTCCAGCAGCCGCTTGAGCTCGGCCTCGGACAGACCGCTGTCCTCCACTGCCACCTCCAGCACCGGACGCTGCTCCTTGTAGGCCCGTTTGGCGATCGCCGCGGCCTTCTCGTAGCCGATGATCGGGTTCAACGCGGTCACCAGGATCGGATTGCGGGCCAGCGCCTCACGCACCCGTTCCTGCTTGACCACCAGCCCGGCGATCACCTTGTCGGCCAGCAGGTTCATCACGCTGGACAGCAGCTGGATCGAATCCAGCAGGTTGGCTGCGATCAGCGGCAGGGTCACGTTCAACTGGAAGTTGCCGGTCTGCCCGGCAATGGTGATGGCGGTGTGGTGGCCGATCACCTGCGCCGCGGCCATCACGGTGGCTTCGGGAATCACCGGATTGACCTTGCCCGGCATGATCGAGCTGCCCGGCTGCAACGCCGGCAGTTCCACCTCGCCCAGCCCGGCCAGCGGTCCGGCGTTCATCCAGCGCAGGTCATTGGCGATCTTGATCAGCGCCACCGCCAGCGCATTGAACTGGCCGGACAGCTCCACCGCGTCATCCTGTGCGGCCAGCCCTTCGAACTTATTCTCCGCACTGTCGAACTTCACCCCGGTCGTGGTCGACAGCGCCTTGGCCACCCTGCCACCGAAGCGCGGGTCGGCATTGATACCGGTACCGATCGCGGTGCCGCCCAGCGGCAGCCGGCGCAGGCGTTTGAGACTGTCCTCGATCCGCGCCTGCGCCGATTCCAGCTGCGCCGACCACGCGCCGAACTCCTGTGCGAAGGTCAGCGGCATCGCATCCATCAGGTGGGTACGGCCGGTCTTGACGATCTTGCCCAGCGAACGCCCGCGCTTGTCGATGGTCTTGCGCAGGTGCTTGAGCGCCGGCAACAGGGTCTGCACCGTTTCCAGCTGCGCCGAGACGCGGATCGCGGTCGGGATCACATCGTTGGAACTCTGCCCCAGATTGACGTGGTCATTGGGGTGCACGACGGTCTTGCCGGCCCTGCCGCTGTGGTTGGCCAGCGTGGCGATGACCTCGTTGGCATTCATGTTCGAGGAGGTGCCCGAGCCGGTCTGGTAGACGTCGATCGGGAAATGCGCGTCGTGCGCGCCGGTCGCCACTTCGGCCGCTGCTGTCTGGATCGCCTTGGCCACGCCCTTGGGCAGCAGCTCCAGCCCGGCATTGACCTCGGCCGCCGCGCCCTTGATCAGCCCCAAAGCCCGGATGAAGGCCCGTGGCATGCGCTGCCCGGACACCGGAAAATTCTCCACCGCGCGCTGGGTCTGTGCACCCCACAGCGCCTCGGCCGGCACCTGCAGCTCGCCCATGCTGTCGTGTTCGACACGCATCTTCATAGGATTCCTCCAACAGATCGACATTCCGGCGGCGACTACGGTCCCGCCTTTCAGCGGCAATCTAGCCCATCACCTGCGAGGAATTCGTTTTGCGGCGCCGCCCGTGGCACAGCCTGCCGCCGTCGTCGGCGTAGAATGTGCGCCCCCGCCACTGCCCAACGCCTGCCGCCATGACGGATACGTCCCGCCAAGAAGCCACCCTGCTCGCCCTGTCCCCGCTTGACGGCCGTTATGCCGGCAAGGTCGACGCGCTGCGTCCGATCTTCTCCGAATACGGCCTGATCAAGGCCCGCGTCAAGGTCGAGATCGAGTGGCTGCTGGCGCTGGGTGCCGAACCGGGCATCAGCGAGTTGGCCGATTTCAGCGCCGCCGGCAAGGCCAGGCTGCGCGCGCTGGCCGAGGGCTTCTCGGTTGAGAATGCCGCCCGCGTCAAGGAAATCGAGCGCACCACCAACCACGACGTCAAGGCCGTGGAGTACTTCATCAAGGAACAGCTCAAGGACGACGCCGAGCTGGCGCCGGCCTTGGAGTTCGTGCATTTCGCCTGCACCAGCGAGGACATCAACAACCTGTCCTACGGCCTGATGCTGGCTGAAGCCCGCGACAAGGTGATCGTGCCGGCCTACAGCGGCATCGCCGCCACGCTGCGCCAGCTGGCCCACGCCCAGGCCGAACAGCCGATGCTCTCGCGCACCCACGGCCAGACCGCCTCGCCGACCACCCTGGGCAAGGAAATGGCCAATGTCGTCGCCCGCCTGGAACGGCAGATCAAGCAGATCGGCGCGGTCGAGCTGACCGGCAAGATCAATGGCGCCGTCGGCAACTACAACGCCCATGTCGTGTCATATCCGGATGTCGACTGGCCGGCCTTCGCCGAAGCGTTCGTCACCTCGCTGGGGCTGGTGTTCAACCCTTACACCACCCAGATCGAGCCGCACGACAACGTGGCCGAGATCGGCGACGCAGCCCGTCGCGCCAACACCATCCTGATCGACCTGGCCCGCGACATCTGGGGCTACATCTCGCTGGGTTATTTCAAGCAGAAGCTCAAGGAAGGCGAAGTCGGCTCCTCGACCATGCCGCACAAGGTCAACCCGATCGACTTCGAGAACGCCGAAGGCAACTTCGGCATCGCCAATGCGCTGTTCGAGCACTTTTCCGCCAAGCTGCCGATCAGCCGCTGGCAGCGCGACCTGACCGACTCCACCGTGCTGCGTGCGGTCGGCACCGCCTTCGGCCACAGCCAGATCGCGCTGGACTCGCTGGCCAAGGGCCTGGGCAAGCTGACCGTGAACCCGGAGCGTCTGGATGCCGATCTGGATGCGGCCTGGGAAGTGCTGGCCGAAGCCGTGCAGACGGTCATGCGCCGCCACGGCCTGCCCAATCCCTACGAGCAGCTCAAGGCCCTGACCCGCGGCCACGGCATCACCGCCGATTCGATGCGCGCGTTCATTGAATCGCTCGAGCTGCCGGCCGAGGCCAAGCAGCGCCTGCGCGAGCTGACCCCGGGCGGCTATGCCGGCCTGGCCGCACAGCTGGCCAAGGCGATCTGAGTCCTGATCACCTGAGCGAACCCCAGAGGAGCCGGCACTGCCGGCTCTTCTGCCATCTGGCGCCTGCCCGCAGCCGCGCACCGTGAAACCGCATTGCCCCGGGGCGATGGTGCACGCCTATGCTGGCAGTCCAGGTCTCAAGGGAACTGCGGATCAACCTGGATGTGCCCGGGCTGGCCACCGCCCAGGCCTGCTACTGCGCGGCGTTCGGGCGGCGCCCCGGCCGACGCATCGGCGATGCCGGAGTCGAACTGCTCGGCGCCGAGGCCCTGCTGTGGCGGCTGGCACCTCCGGCTGGCGGCGATGCGGCCGCCAGCCAGCCCCGCCACTGCGGGTGTCACTGGACGCCTCTGCACCTGGATGTGGTGGTACCACTGTTGGAGCCGGTACTGGCCCGAGCCGAAGCGGCCGGAATGCGCCCGGAAGCCGGGATACGCGAAGCCGCCTGGGGCCGCCTCGTGACCACGGCCGATCCCTCCGATCATCGCCGGTGCCCCCTGCCATTCACCGGTGACGGCCATGACGGGATCGCCCGCGCGCCGGCCTGACTTCGCGCCGGTAGTCGTGCGGTTTGGCGCCAACAAGGGGACAATAGCGGCCTGCGCGCATCTGGCGCCCGCAACCCCGCTTCCACGCTGCAAGGATTTCCCATGGCTGCACGCAAGAACAAGACCTATCCGATCGAAGTCCAGGCCAAGCCGGGCCAGCCGCTGGGCATGGCCCCGGCCACCTTCCTGCGCGACTACTGGCAGAAGCGTCCGCTGCTGATCCGCGGTGCCTTCCCGGATTTCCAGAGCCCGGTCTCGCCGGACGATCTGGCCGGTCTGGCCTGCGAGGACGGCGCGCTGGCACGGCTGATCAACCACGACCGCGCCACCGACGGCTGGACCGTGCGTACCGGCCCGTTCCAGGAAGATGAGTTCCCGGGCATGCCCGACCACGACTGGACCCTGCTGGTGCAGGACGTGGACAAGTGGGACCCGGACGTGCGCGCGCTGCTGGCCCACTTCGATTTCCTGCCGCGCTGGCGCATGGATGACGTGATGATCAGCTTCGCCGCCACCGGCGGCTCGGTCGGCGCCCATGTCGACCAGTACGACGTGTTCCTGCTGCAGGGCCACGGCCACCGCCGCTGGCAGATCGACGCCAGCGAATCGACCAAGGGCAAGCGCCCACCGCTGGATTTCCGCCCGGACGTGGAGCTGAAGCTGCTCAAGAAGTTCAAGGCCAGCCACGACTGGGTGCTGGCGCCCGGTGACATGCTCTACCTGCCGCCGAACGTGCCGCACAACGGCGTGGCCGAAGACCCGTGCCTGACCTACTCCTTCGGCATGCGCGCACCGTCATCGGCCGAGCTGATCAGCGACTGGCTGGATGACCTGGTGGCCAATGCCGATGAATCCATCCGCTTCCAGGATCCGGACCTGAAGCTGCCTGAAGATCCCAACGAGATCGATGCGGCGGCGATGAAGCGGGTGGTCACCGCGCTCAATGCGCTGCGGATGAACGATCCGGACCGCCTCGGCGACTGGTTCGGCCGCTTCATCACCACCTACCGCTCGGCCGGCGACATCCTGCCCTCACAGGCACCGCGCCCGCTGGAAGAGGTGGAAGCCGAACTGGCCCGTGGCGGCGAGCTGGAGCGCCACCCGTGGGCCCGTCTGGCCTGGCGCCGTGCCACCCGGGGCGGCACGCTGTACTGCTCAGGCCGCGAATTTCCGCTGTCGGTGAAGGACGCGCAGACCTTGGCCGCCGCCGAACACATCGACGCCACCGCCTACCGCAAGCTCTCGGCCAAGGGCCGCAGCGCCATGCTGGAGCTGCTGGCCGGCGGCTACTTCCAGCTGCTGGATGTGGAGACGCTCGCCCGTTTGCAGGCCGCTGCCGAAGAACTGGACGACAGCGACAATGACGCCGACGACGACCACGACGCGCCGGAAGTCGAGATCGAGGTGTTCGAGTACACCCAGGCCGCCGAAGGCGAGCCGGCCCAGGCCGACATCCAGACCGTCAATGTCAGCGAAGACGGGGTCGAGGTCGTGGTGATCTGCGACAACGACGACACGGATACCCCCGCAGCATGATCCCCGCCCCCAGTTTCCATATCGAAACCGCCGACTACGCCACCCAGCAGGCCGCGCTGCATGGCGTGCGGCATGCCGTGTTCGTGATTGAACAGCAGGTACCGGTGGAGCTGGAGGTCGATGCGCTGGACCCGCTCAGCCATCACGTGCTGGCGCGCGATGCCGATGGCCAGCCCATCGGTACCGGCCGGCTGACTCCCGAGCGCCGGATCGGACGCATGGCGGTCGTGGCCGGCGCCCGCGGCAACGGCGTCGGCGACGCCCTGCTCGAAGCCCTGGTCGCCGAGGCCCGCCGCCGCGGCTGGGGCGAGGTGAGCCTGCACGCCCAGCTGACCGCGCGCGACTTCTACGCCCGCAACGGTTTCCTGCCCGAAGGCGATACCTTCGAAGAGGCCGGCATCACCCACCAGACCATGCGCCGCCGGCTCGATGGCGCCATGCGCGTGGCCGATCTGGCCGGAGCGACGGCCGCCGCCAGCAGCGTGATCCATCGCGCGCGCCGGCGGTTGCGGCTCCAGATCCGCGGTGACGACTCGGTCCTGCTCGGGCAGCCCCAGCTGCTGGCGGCGCTGCGCCGCTTTGCCACCGCCCGCCACGACAAGCAGGTACAGCTGCTGCTCGCCGAAGGAGACCTGGCCACCTTGCCTGCGCCACTGACGGCGTTGATCCAGCGCTTGCCCAGCGTTTTCGAGCTGCGTGAGCCGGTCGATCCGGTCGATTGCGCCGTCGCGTCGGCCGGCATCGGCAATGACAATGGCGACTGCTACTTTCGTCCAATGGGCGAACGTTTGGAGGGCGAGCTGTCCCTGGCCAACGATGCGCGCGCCCGGCAGCAGGACGAGCTGTTCCAGCGTATCTGGGAGCGATCGCGCGTCTGCAGCGCACTGCGTGTCCTCGGTGTCTGACGCCAGACACGGCAAGACAAATGGCGGCCTGGCATTAATCCACGGGACAGTGTGAATGCCCCTTCCTGTCCCGGCAGGGGTATAATTCAGCGGTTAGATCACGCCCGTGCGCGCCTGTTCATATGACGCGCCGGTTTCCCTGAGTCATACCCCACAAGCGAATCCGACACTCCATCGTGGACAATCTCCTGAAGCAGTTTGCGCAGTCATCGCAACTCGCCGGCGGCAACGCCTCCTATATCGAGGATCTGTACGAGCAGTACCTCGTTTCTCCGGACAGTGTGGACCCCAAGTGGAAGTCCTACTTCGATGGCTTCAAGGGCCGCGAAGCAGGTGATGTCCCGCACTCGGCCGCCATCGCCCTCATCACCGAAGCCGCCAAGAACGCGTCCAACGCAGGCGCTGCCAGTGCAGGCGACGAGCGTGAGCGCAACGTCGGCCGTCTGATCACCGCTTACCGTTCGCGCGGCCACCTGGGTGCCCGCCTGGATCCGCTGGGCCTGACCCCGCCGGTCAATCCGCCGGACCTGAGCCTGCCGTTCCATCACCTGACCGACGCCGACCTCAACGACGAGTTCAGCACCGGGGGCGTCGCTGGCCAGCCGCGGATGAAGCTGCGCGATCTGGTTGCACGCCTGAAGGCGACCTATACCGGCTCGATCGGTGCGGAATTCATGCACATCGCCGAGGTCGAGCAGCGCCAGTGGCTCTACCAGCGCCTCGAGAACGCCGGCGGCAACTACAACCTCGATGCCGACACCCGGCGCCGCACGCTGGAGCGCCTGACCGCGGCCGAAGGCCTTGAGCGTTACCTGCACACCAAGTACGTCGGCCAGAAGCGCTTCTCGCTGGAAGGCGGCGATTCGCTGATCCCGATGATGGACACCGTGATCCGCAGCGCCGGCAAGGATGGCGTCAAGGACGTGATCATCGGCATGGCCCACCGCGGCCGCCTCAACGTGCTGGTCAACACGCTCGGCAAGAACCCGCGCAAGCTGTTCGACGAGTTCGAAGGCAAGTTCGAGCACGACGAGCGTGCTGTCGCCGGTGACGTGAAGTACCACATGGGTTTCTCCGCCGACGTCGCCACCGATGGCGGCCCGGTGCACCTGGCACTGGCGTTCAACCCGTCGCACCTGGAAATCGTCGACCCGGTGGTTGCCGGCTCGGTGCGTTCGCGCCAGGAGCGTCGCGGCGATGCCGCGCGCAAGCAGGTGATGCCGATCCTGATCCACGGTGACGCCGCCTTTGCCGGCCAGGGCGTGGTGATGGAACTGTTCCAGATGTCGCAGGCCCGCGGTTTCACCGTTGGCGGCACGATGCACATCGTGGTCAACAACCAGGTGGGCTTCACCACCTCCAACCGCGACGATTCGCGCTCGACCCTGTACTGCACCGATATCGCCAAGATGATCGGCGCACCGGTCCTGCACGTGAACGGCGACGATCCGGAAGCGGTGGTGTTTGCCGCCAAGCTGGCGTACGACTTCCGCCAGCAGTTCAACAAGGACGTCGTGATCGATCTGATCTGCTACCGCCGTTGGGGTCATAACGAAGCCGATGAGCCGGCGATCACCCAGCCGCTGATGTACCAGGTGATCCGCAAGCACAAGACCACCCGCGAGCTGTATGCCGAACAGCTCGAAGCCGCCGGCGTGATCCCGGCCGGTGCCGGCAAGGAGCTGGTCGACAGCTATCGCAACAAGCTCGATGCCGGTGAAGTGACCGCCGAACTGGCCGATGTGGGCAAAACCCCGGCCACCAGCAAGTTGTTCGTGGATTGGGGCAAGTATCTGGCGGGCAAGCTGTCCGACCAGGTCAGCACCAAGGTCGAGATGGGCAAGCTGGCCCAGCTGGCCGCGATGATCAACACCATTCCTGAGGGTGTGGAAGTGCATTCGCGCGTAGCCAAGGTCTATGACGACCGCCGCAAGATGGCCGCCGGCGAGATCCCGGGTGACTGGGGCTTTGCCGAAAACCTGGCCTACGCCACCCTGCTGGACGAAGGCCACGGCCTGCGCCTGGTCGGCCAGGACGTCGGCCGCGGTACGTTCACCCACCGCCATGCGATCCTGCATGACCAGAAGACCGACAGCTATTACCTGCCGTTGCGTCAGCTGGTCGAGTCGCCGGAGAAGGCCACCATTATCGATTCGCTGCTCAGCGAAGAAGCGGTGATGGCCTACGAGTACGGCTTCTCCACCACCGATCCCAACACCCTGTGCATCTGGGAGGGCCAGTTCGGCGACTTCGCCAACGGTGCCCAGGTGGTGATCGACCAGTTCATCGCCTCGGGCGAGGCCAAGTGGGGCCGCATCTCCGGCCTGACGCTGCTGCTGCCGCACGGTTATGAAGGACAAGGTCCGGAACACAGCTCCGCGCGCCTGGAGCGCTTCCTGCAGCTGTGCGCGCTGGAGAACATGCTGGTCTGCGTACCGTCGACCCCGGCCCAGGCATTCCACATGCTGCGTCGCCAGATGCGCATGGACACCCGCAAGCCGCTGGTGGTGATGTCGCCCAAGTCGCTGCTGCGCCACAAGCTGGCCGTGTCGACCCTGGACGAACTGGCCAACGGCGAGTTCCAGCACCTGATCGGTGACGCCGCCGCCGACGCCAAGAAGGTCAAGCGCGTGGTGCTGTGCTCGGGCAAGGTCTACTACGACCTGCTGGAAGACCAGACCAAGCGTGGCCAGGACGATGTGGCCATCGTGCGTATCGAACAGCTCTATCCGTTCCCGCGCCCGGCGCTGGCTGCCGAACTGAAGAAGTTCGACAAGGCCACCGACGTGGTGTGGTGCCAGGAAGAGCCGATGAACCAGGGTGCTTGGTACCAGATCAGGCACCACCTGCAGGCATGCGTGGCCGATGGCCAGGCCCTGCACTATGCCGGTCGCCCGCGTTCTCCGTCGCCTGCTGTTGGCCACATGTCCGATCACCTGCGCGAACTGCAGCAGTTGCTCGCCGACGCGCTGGTCAACAAGATCGACGACAACTACGCCGAATAAGCCACCTTTCTCTCAAGAATCTGCAACCAGGAAATCCGCCCAATGGCCACCGAAGTCAAAGTACCGGTACTGCCCGAATCCGTCTCCGACGCCACCATCGCCACCTGGCACAAGAAGCTGGGCGAGGCCGTCAAGCGTGACGAGAACCTGCTCGACCTGGAAACCGACAAGGTCGTGCTGGAAGTGCCGGCACCGGTTGATGGCGTGCTGAAGGAAATCAAGTTCAAGGAAGGCGACACCGTCACCTCCAACCAGATCCTGGCCATCATTGAGGAAGGCGCGGTTGCCGCTGCCGCCCCGGCCGCCGCTGCCGAAGCGCCGAAGGCTGCCGCTCCGGCCGCCGCCGCTGCTGCCGCGCCGGCTCCGGCTGCCAAGTCCGCCGCCGACACCCTGCCCCCGGGCGCCCGCTTCTCGGCCATCACCGAAGGCGTGAACCCGGCTGACGTGTCCGGCACCGGCCGCCACGGCGCCGTGACCAAGGAAGACATCGTCAACTTCGCCCGCAACGGTGGCGTCGGCAAGGCCGGCGGCGCCCGTCCGGAAGAACGCGTGCCGATGACCCGCATGCGCAAGCGCATCGCCGAGCGTCTGATGCAGTCGAAGAACTCGACCGCGATGCTGACCACCTTCAACGAAGTCAACCTGGCCAAGGTCTCCGCCGCGCGAAAGGAACTGCAGGAAGAGTTCGTGAAGGCCCACGGCATCAAGCTGGGCTTCATGAGCTTCTTTGTGAAGGCCGCCGCCAATGCGCTGCAGCGCTTCCCGCTGGTCAATGCCTCGATCGATGGTGACGACATCATCTATCACGGCTACTCGGACATCTCGATCGCCGTGTCCACCGACAAGGGTCTGGTGACCCCGGTGCTGCGCAACGTCGAGCGCATGTCCTTCGCCGACATCGAAAAGGCCATCGCCGACTACGCCAAGAAGGCCCGCGACGGCAAGCTGTCGCTGGAAGAACTGCAGGGCGGCACCTTCACCGTCACCAATGGCGGCACCTTCGGCTCGCTGATGTCGACCCCGATCGTCAACCCGCCGCAGAGCGCCATCCTCGGCATGCACACGATCAAGGATCGTCCGATCGCCGAGAACGGCCAGGTCGTGATCGCTCCGATGATGTACCTGGCCATGTCCTATGACCACCGCATCATCGATGGCAAGGACTCGGTGCAGTTCCTGGTGGATATCAAGAACCAGCTGGAAAACCCGGGCCGCATGCTGTTCGGTCTGTAATCCCTCCAGCCCCTCGCCCGCAATGGCGAGGGGCTTGGCTTTGCAGGCTCGCATCACCGTCCTCTTCCCGGCGCCAGGCGCCAGCGGCCCGCCTCCGGGCCGACGGAAAGCAACAAGGAATTATCAATGGCTGAACAATTCGACGTCGTCGTCATCGGTGCCGGTCCTGCCGGCTATCACGCCGCCATCCGCGCCGCCCAGCTCGGTCTGAAGACCGCCTGCATCGACGCAGCGCTGGGCAAGGACGGCAAGCCGGCCCTGGGTGGCACCTGCCTGCGCGTGGGCTGCATCCCGTCCAAGGCGCTGCTGGATTCCTCGCGCCAGTTCTGGAACATGGGCCACATCTTTGGCGACCATGGCATCAGCTTCAACGACGCCAAGATCGACGTCGGCGCGATGGTTGGCCGCAAGGACAAGATCGTCAAGCAGTTCACCGGCGGCATCGCCCAGCTGTTCAAGGCCAACAAGGTTGCCGCCTATTACGGCTTCGGCCAGCTGCAGGCCGGCAACGTGGTCACCGTCAAGCAGCACGACGGCAGCACCGTCGAGCTGAAGGGCACCAACGTCATCATCGCCGCCGGTTCGGATTCGATCGAGCTGCCGTTCGCCAAATTCAACGGTGACACCATCGTCGACAACGTCGGCGCGCTGGACTTCACCGAAGTGCCCAAGCGCCTGGCCGTGATCGGCGCCGGTGTGATCGGCCTGGAACTGGGCAGCGTGTGGAAGCGCCTGGGTGCGGAAGTGACGATCCTGGAAGCCATGCCGGAGTTCCTGGCCGCTGCCGACAGCGAAGCCGCCAAGGTCGCCGCCAAGGAATTCAAGAAGCAGGGCCTGGACATCCAGCTCAATGCCAAGGTCTCCAAGACCGAGGTCAAGGGCAAGGAAGTGCTGGTCACCTACAGCGACGCCAGCGGCGAGAAGACCATCACCGTCGACAAGCTGCTGGTCGCCGTGGGCCGTCGTGCCGCCACCAAGGGCCTGCTGGCCGACGGTACCGGCGTGCAGGTCAACGAGCGCGGCCAGATCGTGGTCGACGACCATTGCCACACCGGCGTCGACGGCGTGTGGGCGGTCGGCGACTGCGTGCGCGGCCCGATGCTGGCCCACAAGGGCTTCGAGGAAGGCATCGCGGTGGCCGAACTGATCGCCGGCCTGCCCGGCCACGTCAACTTCGACACCATCCCGTGGGTCATCTACACCGAGCCGGAACTGGCCTGGGTCGGCAAGACCGAGCAGCAGCTCAAGGCCGAAGGCATTCCGTACAAGGCCGGCAGCTTCCCGTTCGCCGCCAACGGCCGCGCAGTGGCGATGTCCGAGCCGGCTGGCTTCGTCAAAGTGCTGGCCCATGCCGAAACCGACCGCATCCTCGGCATGCACATGGTCGGTGTGAACGTCTCCGAGCTGGTGCACGAAGGCGTGCTGGCGATGGAGTTCAGCGGTTCGGCCGACGATCTGGCCCGCATCTGCCATGCCCACCCGTCGCTGTCGGAAGTGGTGCACGACGCGGCCATGGCCGTTGGCAAGCGTTCGATCCACAAGGCCAACTAAGCCCCACGGCCTGTGTGCAGAAGGCTCCGCCCCGGCGGGGCCTTCTTGCTTTTGAAATCCTCTGATCCCGCCCCTGTTCATAGACGGAATCCGAATACCTCTCCCCATCCATCAGGAACAACCATGAAGTCCATCTGCGTCTACTGCGGCTCCAATCCCGGCGCCAAGCCCATCTACATGCAACGCGCCACCGAACTGGGAACGCGCATTGCCAAAGAAGGCCTGCGGCTGGTGTACGGTGGCGGCAGGACCGGACTGATGGGCGCGGTGGCCGACGGCGTGTTGGCCGCCGGCGGCGAAGTCACCGGCGTGATTCCGCAGCATCTGGTGGACATGGAAGTGGCGCATAAAGGCGTGACCACGCTGGAGATCGTCGGCTCGATGCACGAGCGCAAGTCGCGCATGTTCGACCTGTCCGATGCCTTCGTCGCCCTGCCCGGCGGCTTCGGCACCGCCGAGGAGATCTTCGAGATGCTGACCTGGCGCCAGCTCGGCATTGGCAAGAAGCCCTGTGCCTTCCTCGATATCGACGGCTTCTACGCACAGCTGATCGGCATGATCGACACCATGGTCAGCGAACGCTTCCTGCATCCGGAACAGCGCGATGATCTGTGGCACGGCGAAGATCCGGCGCAGATGCTCGAATGGATGCGCGCCTACTCGCCGGCGCAGGCCAGCAAGTGGTTCGACGAGAAGCTGCGCGCCGCGTTGCGGTAAGTCACTGGCACGGCGCAGCGCGAGTGGCTGGAAAGCGCCCGCCTCCGGACGTGGCGCGGCCGGGAGAAAACGCAATCCATTGCGTTGATGCGGCCGCGCCGGGGATCATCCAGATCGATCCTCTTCGGGCATGCCGTTCAAGCACAGTGAGCGCCCGTCCAGAACAAGCCCGCATCGGCGGGCTTGTTTTTTTTGTACATCAAAGCTGATGCAAAGTGGCCTGGCGCGGAGCGGGATACCCCAGCAGATATCCCTGCCCGTAGTTGCAGCCCAGCTGCTGGAGGGTCTGGCGTTGCTGCTCGGTTTCCACGCCCTCGCCGATGGTTTCGATACCCAGGGTCCGGGCCAACGACAGCACTCCGTCCACCAGTGCCAGCGTGCTCTTGCCGCTCTGTGCGTGCAGTCCGGCGACAAAACTGCGATCGATCTTCAACGCGCTGATCGGAAAACGATGCAGATAGGACAGCGCCGAATACCCGGTTCCGAAATCGTCCAGCTGCACCACCACGCCCCGCTCCCGCAACTGGTGCAGGGTCTGCAGCGTACGCGGTGCATCATCCAGCAAGGCCGTTTCGGTGATTTCAATGCGCAATCGATCCGCATCGGCACCTGCCTCTTCGATCACTGCCAGCAGGCGCGGCGCGAAATCCGCCACGCGGAAATGCCGGGGCGAGACATTGACCGACACGTAGCCACGCGTGGTGCGGGCCAGATCCTTGACCACCTGTTCATAGATCAGCCAGTCGACCTGCTCGATCAGTCCGCTCTCCTCGCCCAGCGCGAGAAACTGCCCGGGCAACAGCAGGCCGCGCTGTTCGTGCGGCCATCGCAGTAACGCTTCGTGGCCGATCAGGCGACCATCCTCCAGTGACACGATGGGCTGGTAGAAGGGCACGAAATCACGATTGTTGATCGCACGCCGCAGATCGGACTCCAGCTCCAGGCTGCGCATCGCTTCCTGATGCATGGCGGCATCGAACACCACACAGCGGTCCTGGCCTTTCACCTTGGCCCGGTACATCGCCGCATCGGCATCCCGCAGCAGATCCGCGCCGGAGGTGTAGCGCGGGTGCCACAACGCGATACCCACGCTACCGGAAGGAAACAGCTCGCGCCCCTCCACCCACATCGGCGCCTCCAGCACTTTCAGCAGACGCCGCCCCAGATCCATGGCCGCCACAGCACCACCGTCACAACGCACCACCAGCGCGAACTCATCGCCTCCCAGGCGGGCGACGACATCATCGGTGCGGATCATCCGCACCAGCCGTCGCGCGACCTCCACCAGCATCTGATCACCGGCGGCGTGGCCGATACTGTCATTGACCCATTTGAAGCGGTCCAGGTCCAGGAACAACAACGCGAAAGGCGGGCCAGCGCCCAGGCGCGCATGGGCAATGGTCTGCTCAAGCGTCTGCTGCAGATGCATGCGATTGGGAAGACCGGTCAGCACGTCGTGCAAGGCAAGGTGGGTGAGCCGCTCCTCCGCGCGCAGACGTTCACTGATCTGCCCGAGCAGCTTCTGGTTGACCTCCCCCAGCTCGTAGGTGCGCTCCACGACCCGGCGCTCCAGTTCCGAATGCGCATCGAGCAGGCGGCCGCGATCACGCTGACGGGTCAAGCTGTTGCCGATATTGCCGGCCACAAACGCGAGAAGCCGCTGGTCCTGCGCGTTGAAAACCACGTCAGGCGAATAGCTCTGAACCGCGATCACTCCCATAATCTCGTCATCGTTCAGCAGTGGTACCCCCAGCCAGCAATAGGAAGGCGTGCCAAACTCGCAAAGCTCACCGTTGGCGATCAACCGATCAATATCCTCGCGCATGGCCAGCAACGGCTGTCCCCGGCGGATGGTGTATTCGGTCAGGCCGCCACTGAACGGGCGCGAGGTTTCCCGGGGTCTCTTTTCATCCACCGAGTAGACGAAGTCCACCCCATCGCCGGTGGCGTTCACCAGGGCGATGTAGAAGTTCCGGGCATCGAGCAACGTGCAGATCACTGCGTGCAGCTGTGCATGGAAATCGGCCTGGCTGTTGCAGCTCATGGCCAGCTCGGAAATCCGGAACAGCGCCGTCTGCACCATTTCAGCGCGACGGCGCTCGTTGATTTCCGCCTGCAGACTGCGGTTTGCCCGCTCCAGCTCCAGCGTGCGCCGCTGTACGTGCTGCTCCAGCCGCACATGCGCCTGCCGCCGGTCCATGGCGGTCAGGATGTGCTTGGCAACGAAATTCAGTACCGCGCGATCCTCGTCCGAGTAGCGGACCTCGAGCTGGTAGCTCTGCACCACGATGGCGCCGCACACCCGCCCGTTGCGCCACATCGGCACCCCCAGCCAGTCGGCACTTTCCAGCCCCTCGGCCTTGTCACACCGTGAATCGATATTTCTCAGCAGCTCACGCGATGGGCCGCTCATCACCTGGCCATGCCGCAGCACGGCGAAGGTCAGGCTGGCCGGCATCTCCTCGTGGCGATAGCTGCGTTCGGGCTCGGGGATGAAATCGTCCTGGGTGTCCACGAAGTACAGAAAGCGCAGACTGCTCTGCTGCTCGTCGCATTCGACGATGTAGCAGTTTTCCGCGTACATCAGCGAGCCGAGAATCTGATGGAAATGCGCCAGCATTTCATCGAAATCCAGATCCGAACCGGCCAGATCGGCGATCTCGAACAATGCCTTCTGCAAGCGTTTGGAGCGCTCCAACTCCTGGATCCGCAGCTGCTGGCGCAAGGTCATCAGTACCGTGGTCACCAGCGCCCGCGCCGTACCCAGCCACGCTTCGCGCTGCTCGTGCGCCACAGTTTCGGTGAGCTCGGCGATCAGTGCAATCCGGGTGCCGCTGTCGGCATGCGTCCACGTGGTTGAAACACGCAGGGGAAGATCACCCGTCAACGCGGCCCCCTCGAGCTGCTGTCGCACCGCCGACTGCAGCGCATCGCGATCCGGCGGACTGGTACAGCCACCGGCAGCCAGCACCGCGTCCTCCCACGCCAGCGCCACCGTACTTCCGGCGGGGAGCAGGCCCTGCAGGGTCGCCACCACGCGGGCCGTGGGGGAATCACTGTCCGCACGCGGGTGGGCGGCAAGGATATCAAGCGGGCTGTAGAGCATACATCCGGTCTCTTTGGCTCCCAAACTGGATGGGCTCCCCTGATCCGCAGCATACCGTCACCCACGCGGATATACAGGGCCGGGCAAAAGTTCTTTATCTGAATCCGCAGGAGCAGACTCGCCGGCCGGCTAGGCATCCACCCGAGGAATCATTAGGCTGGGAAAGTGGATACCGCCGTCCAACCTGTTTCCGACGAAACGCTGATGCTGGCCTATGCGCGTGGCGATGGCGACGCGTTCGCCGAGCTGTATGCCCGCCATCGGACCCGCCTGTTCCACTACTTGCTGGGCCAACTGCGTGACCGCTCGCTGGCCGAGGAACTTTTCCAGGATATCTGGCACAAGGTCATCAACGCCCGCGGCAGCTGGCAGCCGGAGGCCGCCTTCGCCACCTGGCTGTTCCGCATCGCCCACAACCGGCTCAATGATCACTGGCGGGCCGCCAGGCACCGCCCTGCGGCACCGGCCGATGCAGACGAGCGCACAGCGCGACTGGCCGATGTACGCACCCCGGAACTGCTGGCCGATGAGCACATCCGGCGCCAGCAGTTGCAACAGGGGCTCGCGGAACTGCCGCCCGAGCAGCAGGAAGTGGTCATCCTGCGCCTTGAGCAGGAGCTGAGTCTGGAAGAAATCGGGCAGATCACCGGCGTGGGCCGGGAAACCGTCAAATCGCGACTGCGTTACGCGATGGACAAGCTGCGCGCGAGGTTGAACGAATGAAGATCTCCGACAGGCTGACCCCGGAAGAACGCGAACTCGCCCGGCTGCTGGGGCAACCGCGCTCCAGCGAGCAGCCCGGCGCCGAGCTCGACGCCCGGATCCTGGCAACGGCGCGACAACCGTTGTCCGGCGCGCCCGCCGCATCACCGCGCTCGGCCCGCAGCCAAGGCTGGGGCCGTCGCCGCAGCGTGACCTCCTCGCTGGCAATCGCCGCCTCGCTGGTACTGGTGGTGGGCCTTGCCTGGCAGTTGCGGCCGCCCCCCCCCGCAGCACCGGTTCCCAGTGCCGTCCGCACCGCCCCGGCCAATTACCCGGCGTCAGCACCACCCCAGGCCCAGGCTGCCGCGGGTGGGGCGGGTACAACTGCACCCGCCTCCATCGGGGAACCGGCTGCCACAACGGACAAGAAGGCCCCGGACGCAAAAGCCGCCACAACGCCCCTGCCAGCCAGGGCACGGCCCAGTGAAAGACCAGCACCGCGCGCCGCATCTGCAAGCGACGCGGCAGTGGTAACGGCGCCCGCCGTTGAAGCCACGCCGATGGTCACTTCCCCTTCCCCGCCAGCACCACCCGCACCAGCACCGGCGATGACTCCGCAACAGGCGATGGCTCCGCAAAACGACGAATACGCCGGCGCGCAGGCCGATCGGCGCACCGCGCTCCAGGCGCCGCCGGTTGCCCGCACGGCCGCGCCTCGGCCCGAACCGCTGGCGGCGGTCCGCAGTTCCGGCAGCACGCCGCAGAGTGCCGAAAATCTCGCGGCCGAACGACTGCAGCAATGGCAGAGCGACATCGGCAGCGATGCCGCGCTCCCGCGCCGGCAGTGGCTCAAGCGCATCCGCGAACGCCGCGCCTCCGGCGATCTGTCCGGCGCACGTCTGAGCCTGCAGCGTTTCATGCAGGAGTATCCCGAGGCGCGTATTCCGCGTGACCTGCGCCCCCTGCTCACGGACTGACCGCGCAGACACACGCGTCGGTTGCCAGCCTCTAGAATGGCGGTGATGCTCGACACCCTTGCCGCCCCCGCCAGCCATGAGCTGGAGATAAAACACAGCCGCTTCCTCGCGCAGGCTGCCCCTATCGGCACTGCCGCCGAAGCATTGGCGTTCATCGGTGCGGTCTCGTTCGCCGATGCCACCCACAACTGCTGGGCCTACCGCCACGGCAATGAATACCGCTCCAGCGATGACGGCGAACCGGCCGGCACCGCGGGCAGGCCGATCCTGGCAGCGATTGATGGCCAAGGCTACGACCGCATCGCGGTGGTGGTCACGCGCTGGTATGGCGGCATCAAGCTGGGCGCCGGCGGTCTGGTGCGCGCCTATGGCGGTACCGCCGCCGAGTGCCTGCGGCTGGCCCAGCGCAGCCCGCTGGTGGCGATGACCGAACGCATCCTGCAATGCGGCTTCGAGGACATGGGCATCGTCCACACCCTGCTGGGCAATGCCGGTGCCGAGAAGCTTGAAGAACAATTCCTGCCCGAGGGTCTGCGCCTGCACGTGCGCCTGCCTGCCGACCAGATCGACGCGTTGGCGCTGCGCCTGCGTGACGCCACCCGCGACCGCCTGCGCATGAGCGAGCTTTCCCCCCATGACTGAACCAATGCCTCCCTCACCCAAGCTGCAGAAGCTGGGCAGCCTCAAGGCGCTGTGGCCGTTCGTGCGTCGCCATGGCGCCCTGTTCGGGGCGTGGCTGGTCGCATTGGCGGTGTCCTCAACGGCAACGTTGAGCCTGCCGATGGCGGTCAAACAGATGATCGACCACGGTTTCTCCGGCGGCGGCCAGATCAACCGCGCGTTCTCGCTGCTGTTCGTGGTGGCGGTGGTATTGGCGCTAGCCACGGCCGCCCGCTTCTTCTTTGTGTCGCTGCTGGGCGAGAAGGTCGTCGCCGACCTGCGTGGACGCCTGTACGCCCACCTGATCGGCCTGGATGCCGGCTTTCACGACCGCAACCGCAGCGGCGAGCTGGTATCCCGGCTGACCGCCGACTGCGAACTGCTGCGCAGCGTGATCGGTTCGACCATGTCGGTGGCTCTGCGCAGCGCCGTCACCGTCGTTGGCAGCATGGTGATGCTGTTTGTCACCAGCCCGCGTCTGGCCGCGTATGCGTTGATTGGCATTCCTCTGGCGGTGCTGCCGATCGTGCTGGGCGCGCGCCAGCTGCAGAAGATCTCACGCGCCAGCCAGGACCGCATCGCCGACGCCAATGCACTGGCCGCCGAGACCCTGGGCGCGGTCCGCACTGTGCAGGCCCATGCCCGCGAGCCCTACGAACGCGGCCGCTTTGAAGACGCATTGAAGGTCTCGGTGGCCACCGCACGGCGCCGCATCCGCACCCAATCCGTCGTCACTGCCATCGCCATCGTGCTGGTGTTCGGTGCCATCGTCGCGGTGCTGTGGTCCGGCGCGCACGATGTCGTGGACGGCAACATGAGCGCCGGCACGCTGGGACAATTCGTGCTGTATGCGCTGATCGGCGGCGGCTCGGTGGGCGCACTGGCCGAGGTGTGGAACGAGCTGCAGCGCGCCGCCGGCGGCATGGGCCGCATCGCCGAGCTGCTGGCCGAAACGCCGCGCATCACCGCGCCGGCGCAAGCACAGCCGCTGCCGGTACCGCTGCGCGGGGAAATCCGCTTCCAGCACGTGTCCTTCCACTACCCGCAGCGTCCGGACCAGCCGGCACTGGACGACTTCAGCCTGACGGTGGCGCCCGGCGAGACCGTTGCCCTGGTCGGCCCCTCCGGCGCGGGCAAGAGCACGGTGCTGTCACTGCTGCTGCGTTTCCACGATCCGGACGCCGGCAGCGTGCAGCTTGATGGCATCGATCTGCGCCGGCTCGATCCGGCCCAACTGCGCCAGAACATCGCGCTGGTACCGCAGCAGCCGGCCCTGTTCGCCGCCAGCGCCGCCGACAACATCCGCTATGGCCGGCTCGAGGCCAGTGATGAAGCGATACGGGTCGCCGCACGCTCGGCCGAAGCCGACGAGTTCCTCAGCCAGCTGCCCGAAGGTTACGCCAGCGATCTGGGCGAGCGCGGCGCGCGCCTGTCCGGCGGCCAGCAACAGCGCATCGCCATCGCTCGCGCGTTGCTCAAGGACGCACCGGTACTGCTGCTGGATGAGGCCACCAGCGCGCTGGACGCGCAGAGCGAGCGCGCGGTGCAGCAGGCGCTGGAACGACTGATGAGCGGCCGCACCACGCTGGTGATCGCGCATCGTCTGGCCACGGTGCTGAAGGCGGACCGCATCGTGGTGATGGACCACGGTCGCATCATCGCCCAAGGCTCGCATGCCGAGCTGCTGGCCCAGGACGGGTTGTATGCCGAACTGGCGCGACTGCAGTTCATAGATTGAGAACATCATGCCGACAGCCGGGTAACGCCGCTGCCGGCATGATCAACGCGGCTGATCCGGGTACCTGCCACCAGGAGCTGAGCGATGGCGTTCCGACAATTCCCTGCGACAAGTGCCGATGGCCAGAGCTGGATCGTCATCGAATTCAGGGACGAGACACCAGGCGCGGCCAGTGGCAACTCCACGCCCGCGCCGCGTTATGAATTGGCCGACGGGCGTCCACTGATCCGCCAGGGCAGCCACCTGGGAACCGCCGATGGTGCGGTCAGGTTGTCACTGAACCAAGCGTACCGTGCCTGAAAACAGGACCTCCATGCGACAGCGGATGCAGCAGCAAAACGCGTGGACTATGTGGGCCTGAATGGGCTTTGCCAAACCAGCCCGATGCTGGTCAATTATTGAACAAGTGTCTTGACAGCCTTGTGCCACAAGGCGTGCCGACGCTTATCCACACGTTTGTGTACATTTCATCCACACCCCCTGTGGATTAAGTCGCAGCTGCTGCGACAGTTCCCCGGTAGGTCAGCGTCCCAGCACGCGTCCGATACCGCTGTGATCGATCTGCTGCGCGGCCGCGGCCAACACCTCCGGCGCATAGCTGTGCTCGAAACCGATACGGAAATGCACTTCCCCTGACTGCGTACGCGAGGAGTGGATCGAGGCCAGGCTGACCCCATGCTGCTCGAACACATGCAGCAGTTCACGCAGTGAACCGGCGCGGTCCTGCGGCAGATGTACGCTCATCGCCCGTTGTTCGGTGAGATCGGCCAGCAGATAGCCCAGCCGCTCGAAGCTGTAATTGCCGTCGCGCAGGGTGTCCTCGCCCACCGCCGCCCGGTTGTCGAGCAGGAACTGCTGACGGAACACGGCGCGGGCCGAATCGCTGCTCCGTCCGATCAGTCCGCGCAACTGCTGCAGCTGGCCGAGCAGACGATCCAGCATCTCGGCGGTATGCGGATTGCCGAACTGGATGTCTTCGTATATCGCCGGATTCAGCGACAGGATGCGCGAAATGACCGCCGCATCCAGTTCGAAGGCGGTAGAACGGTAAGGCATCAGCGCCTGCAGATCACCCAGCAGCGGCGCGTACTCGCGCAGCACACCGGCCTGCGCCAGATGGGTGGCGTGCACCATCGCCTGCACCAGCGCCATCACCCGGTCATGATGCTCGGGCGTGGCACGCACGCATTCGGCCTCCAGCCCGGCGTACAGCTCCTTGAGCCAGCCCTGCCAGCGGGGATCCAGGCGGGCTTCACAGACCACCATCACCCGGCCCTTGAGCGTCGGCGATTTGGGCGGCGCGGTCATCGGATGCAGTCCGGCGACCGATGCTCTGGACTCCAGCATCGCCGCTACCGGCCCGGCCTTGATCGAGGTGACATCCAGCCACAGACGGCCCTGCTCGCGCCCGCCCGATCGGTGGACGTAGTCGCGTATCAGATCCGGCGTATGGCGGATGGGCGCGGAAAACAGCAGCACGTCGGCCCGCTCCAGCAGCTGTTCGGGGGTCTGCGAGTCCGCATCCACCGGATCATGGCCGATGACCGTCAGCCCCATCCGCGACTGGAAGAATCCGCGCAGCCAACGGCCATAGGCGCCGCCGCTGCCGACGATGCCGATGACAGGACCACTCATGCCAGGCGCTCGGCGCGGAACCGGTGCGGCGTACCCAGCGCCGCGGGCGCTGCTGCAAGCACATCGAATTCCTCCACGCCCTGCGCCAACGTCGCTTCCAGCGCGGCATGTACACCTGCAATGGCGCGGCCCACCGCATCTTCAAAGGCGTGTCCTTTGAGCAGAAAGGCGACGATCAGCGACATCAGCACGTCACCGGTACCTGCCACATCCACCGGCAGATGCGGCGAGGTCCAACGCCAGACTTCATCGCGCCCGATCGCCAGCGTCACCAGGTCGCCCGGATTCCCCGAGACCGAATGGGCGATCACCCATTCCGGCCCCCGTTCCAGCAACTTGCGCGAAGCGGCGATGGCATCGTCCTGCGCCAATGCGGGCATGCCGGTCAGTCGTCCCAGTTCGAACGCGTTGGGCGTCACCAGCCAGGCATGTGGCAGCAAGCGCTCGGCGAAGACCTTCTCCAGCCCCGGCTCCACATAGGGGCCGGTATGGGTGTCGCCGATCACCGGATCCAGGCAGTAACGCAACTGGGACGACTGCGGAAGCACTGTATCCAGCCAGTCGGCGAATGCGACACCGTTTTCCACACTGCCGAAATAGCCGGACACCAGCGCACCGGCACGCTGCGGCAGCCCACGCTCGCTCGCCCCCAGCAGCAGATCGGCAAACCAGTCCGCGGGGAGCACGTGCCCGCGCAGCGTCGAATAGAACGGCGCATTGCTCAGCAGCGTCGTGGGGATTTCCGCCACGCGCAGACCCAGTGCACGCAACGGCGGCACTGCCGCACTGTTGCCGGCGTGGCCGTAGACCAGTTGGGATTGGACCGAAATCACGTCCACCGGCGTCGGCCCATCCGGGCGTTGCCGACGACCGTGCACGAGATGGCTGTGGTCGACTTCGTTCATCGTTACATTCTACGTCCGCACACCCCCGAGGCGACGGCGTAGATTGCGTGCGCAACCAACGCCGCGCACGGAAACAACAAAGCCGCAGCAAGCTGCGGCTTTGTCATTGCTGAAAACGAACCGGTCAGGTGGAGGTCATGCGATCCCAGAACCCCTTGACGCCATCAATGAACGTGGCCGATTTGGGCGAGTGTTTGCGGGCGTCTTCACCACTGAAGCTGGCCTCGAACTGTTCCAGCAGCTTGCGCTGTTCGACCGTCAGGTTGACCGGAGTTTCCACGACGATGCGGCAGTACAGGTCCCCTTCGGTGCGGCTGCGCACCGACTTGACGCCCTTGCCGCGCAGGCGGAACAGCTTGCCGGTCTGGGTCTCGGCCGGAATGCGGATCTCCGCCTCGCCCCCGAGCGTGGCCACCCGGATCGTGTCGCCCAGCGCCGCCTGCGAGATACGCACCGGCACTTCGCAATGCAGGTCGTCGCCATCGCGGGTGAAGATTGCATGCTCGCGAACGCGGATTTCCACATACAGATCGCCCGGCGGCGTGCCTGGCGGACCGGCCTCGCCCTCGCCCTGGAGGCGGATGCGATCACCGCTGTCCACGCCCGCGGGCACCTTGACCGAGAGCACCTTGTCTTCCTCGACCCGGCCGTTGCCGTGGCAGGTCTTGCAGGGCTTGGCGATGATCTGGCCACGGCCGCCGCAGTTGTGGCAAGCCTGCTGCATGGCGAAGATGCCACGCTGCACCCGCACCTGGCCGCGTCCGCCGCAGACGTTGCAGGTCTCGACCTTGCGGTCTTCCGAGCCGCTGCCATCGCAGTCGTCGCACTCGGCCAAGGTGGGAATCTCGATGCGGCGTTCGACGCCGGCCACCGCCTCCTCCAGGTCCAGCTCCATCACATAGCCGATGTCGGCCCCGCGACGCGGCTGGCGCGGGCCGCCACCGCCCCCGAAAATATTGCCGAAGATATCGCCGAAGATGTCGTTCATGTCGGGGCCGCCGTGGCCGCCCCCACCGCCCATGCCATGCTCGAACGCGGCATGACCGTGGGCGTCGTACATGCGCCGCTTGTTGCCATCGGACAGGACTTCGTACGCCTCCTTGCACTCCTTGAACGCCGCTTCGGCCGCGGAGTCCCCCGGATTGCGGTCGGGGTGGTGCTTCATCGCGCAACGGCGATAGGCCTTCTTCAGTTCTTCGTCATTGGCAGTGCGGGAAACACCCAGCACTTCGTAGTAATCGCGCTTGCTCATTTCAGGAATAGAGTTCCGTCACTCGGGATTCGTCAAAACAAAGGAGCGAAAACCGCTTCCGCTCCTCTGTTGGCCGCCCCGACGCCGGCTTACCCTTCTGTCAGGACCAGTTGTTGCAGGAGGGGACCGGGGCGATGGCCTGCGCCACCTCCCCGTTCCACCGCCGGATCAGGACTTCTTGTCGTCCTTGACCTCGGTGAACTCGGCATCGACCACGTCATCGCTGGACTGACCGGCACCAGCATCGGCCGTGCCGCCCTGCTCGCCCGCCGAAGCGGCAGCAAACAGCGCCTGGCCGGCCTCTTCCAGCGACTTGGACTTGGCTTCGATCTGCGCCTTGTCGTCGCCCTTCATCGCCGTTTCCAGATCGGCCAGTGCCGCCTCGACCTTGCCGATGACATCGCCGCCGACCTTGCTGCCGTGCTCGGTGATGGCGCTACGGGTCGCGTGGATCAGACCATCGGCCTGGTTGCGGGTCTGCACCAGCTCCTGGAACTTCTTGTCTTCCTCACGGTTGGCTTCCGCATCGGCGACCATGCGTGCGATCTCTTCCTCGGACAGACCCGAGCCGGCCTTGATCTCGACCTTCTGCTCCTT
Organism: Stenotrophomonas sp. STEN013; assembly: GCF_056760355.1. Taxonomy (NCBI): domain Bacteria; kingdom Pseudomonadati; phylum Pseudomonadota; class Gammaproteobacteria; order Lysobacterales; family Lysobacteraceae; genus Stenotrophomonas; species Stenotrophomonas sp. STEN013. The sequence continues at coordinate 315,648 of NZ_JBRREO010000003.1, forward strand.
GTTGGTCTTCTTGTCCTTGGCCGACACGTGCAGGATGCCGTTGGCGTCGATGTCGAAGGACACTTCCACCTGCGGCATGCCACGCGGGGCCGGCTCGATGCCGGACAGGTCGAACTTGGCCAGCGACTTGTTGTAGCGGGCCTGCTCACGCTCACCCTGCAGCACGTGCACGGTCACGGCCGACTGGTTGTCCTCGGCGGTCGAGAAGATCTGCGAAGCCTTGGTCGGGATCGTGGTGTTCTTCTCGATGATCTTGGTGAACACGCCACCCATGGTCTCGATACCCAGCGACAGCGGGGTCACGTCCAGCAGCAGCACGTCCTTGACGTCGCCGCCCAGCACGCCACCCTGGATCGCGGCACCCAGTGCCACGGCTTCGTCCGGGTTGACGTCCTTGCGCGGCTCCTTGCCGAAGAACTCGCTCACCGCCTGCTGCACCTTCGGCATGCGGGTCTGGCCACCGACCAGGATCACTTCGTTGATGTCGCTCGAACGCAGGCCGGCGTCATTGAGCGCGACACGGCACGGCTCGATCGACTTCTTGACCAGGTCTTCCACCAGCGCCTCGAGCTTTGCACGGGTCAGCTTGATGTTCAGGTGCTTCGGGCCGGAGGCATCGGCGGTGACGTACGGCAGGTTGACTTCGGTCTGCTGCGCGGACGACAGCTCGATCTTTGCGCGCTCGGCAGCATCCTTCAGGCGCTGCAGGGCCAGCGGATCCTTGCGCAGGTCGATGCCCTGATCCTTCTGGAACTCTTCCACCAGGTACTCGATGACGCGGTTGTCGAAATCTTCGCCACCCAGGAAGGTGTCACCGTTGGTGGCCAGCACTTCGAACTGCTTCTCGCCGTCGACGTTGGCGATCTCGATGATCGACACGTCGAAAGTGCCGCCGCCCAGATCGTAGACAACGATCTTGCGATCCTTGTTGTCGCCCTTGTCCAGGCCATAGGCCAGGGCCGCAGCGGTCGGCTCGTTGATGATGCGCTTGACGTCCAGACCGGCGATGCGGCCGGCGTCCTTGGTCGCCTGGCGCTGGCTGTCGTTGAAGTAGGCCGGCACGGTGATGACCGCTTCGGTGACCTTTTCACCGAGGAAGTCCTCGGCGGTCTTCTTCATCTTTTCCAGCACGCGCGCGGAGATTTCCTGCGGCGCCATCTTCTTGCCGTCGCTGGTCTGCACCCAGGCATCGCCGTTGTCATGGGCCAGGATGCCGTAGGGAACGTGGGCGATGTCTTTCTGCACTTCACCGTCGGTGAACTTGCGGCCGATCAGGCGCTTCACCGCATAGAAGGTGTTCTTCGGGTTGGTGACGGCCTGGCGCTTTGCCGAGGCGCCCACCAGCACTTCGCCGTCCTTGGTATAGGCGACGATGGAAGGCGTGGTGCGATCGCCTTCCGAATTTTCGATGACGCGGGCCTTGCCGCCGTCCATGATCGCCACGCACGAGTTGGTGGTGCCGAGGTCGATACCAATGATCTTGCCCATGGGGGACTCCTGAGGATTCGTTTGCCGGCAGCCGCCGGGGATGAATGGGATGTGGGGGATGGCGTGGTGACATTCAAGCCACCCCCGGAACACGGTTTGCGGATGGCCGGCGCCGTTTAACCGGCGGCCAGCCTGCGGGTCAGTCGACCCGGGCCACCACCACCAGCGCCGGACGCAGCAGGCGCTCGTTGAGCAGGTAGCCCTTCTGGAACACGGTCACGACCGCGCCGGGGGTCACGCCAGCCGGCGCATCCACTTGGCTGATGGCCTGGTGGTGCTCCGGATTGAAGGTTTCCCCGGCCGGATCCAGCAGCGCCAGGCCGTTGTCGGCCGCCACCTTGAGCAGCTGCTTGTAGGTCAGTTCCAGCCCTTCGCGCAGCGGGTTGGACTCGCTGCCCGCGGCGGCAAGGCCCGCATCCAGGCTGTCAAACACCGGCAGCAGTTCGCCCAGCAGCTTCTCGTTGGCAAACTTGCGCGCCTGTTCGACATCGCGGGCCACACGCCGGCGCTGGTTCTCCAAGTCGGCGCGCTCACGCAGCGCGTCAGCCTTCACCTGCTCCAGCTCGGCGCGCAGCGCCTGGATCTGCTCCTGCTGGGGATCGGTGGCCGCTTCGCTGTCAGCGGGGGTAATGGGGTCGAGTTCTGGGTGCTCTTGGTTCATTTCCGGTTCCCTGGCGGAAGTTCAGCCGCCTACCCTGCCCCGTATGTGGGCGGCGGCGGCGGTTTCAAGGCCAAGAATCACGCGGTGAGACGCCAACCACCTACCCTGCCAGGAAAATCCCCCCGGACATTTGCCCGGCCCTTCGCGCATGCTAGTTTTGCGCGGCCCCAAGACCTGCCGACCATGCTCAGACATCTTTCCATCAAGGATTTTGCAGTAGTACGCGCCACCGAACTGGAGTTCGGCCCCGGCATGACCGTGGTTTCCGGTGAAACCGGCGCCGGCAAGTCGCTGATGGTCGATGCGCTGGGCTTCCTTTCCGGCCAGCGCGCCGACTCCGGCGTGGTGCGCCACGGCGCCAGCCGGGCCGAGCTGTCAGCAGAATTCAGCCTCAGCGATGACACCCCCGCCCGGCAATGGCTGCGCGACAACGAACTCGATGACGAGGAACAGTGCCAGCTGCGCCGGGTCATTCGCGCCGATGGCGGCTCGCGCGCCTTCATCAATGGCCGCCCGGTACCGGTATCGCAACTGGCCGAACTGGCCGCCTTTCTGGTCGAAATCCACGGCCAGCACGAGCAGCAGGCCCTGCTGGCCCGCCACAGCCAGCTGGCACTGCTGGATGCCTACGCCCGCAACGAGACCGAGCGCGCCGCCGTTCGCCTGGCCGCATCACGCTGGCAGGCGTTGCTGGACGAGCGCGAGGCCCTGTCGCAACAGGGTGATGTCTCCGATCGCATCGGCTTTCTCGAACACCAGCTGGGCGAACTGCAGCGCGAGGAGCTGGAGCCGGCTTCCATCGCCACCCTGATCGCCAGCCACCGCCGCCAGGCCCATTCCACCGCCCTGATCGAGGCCTGCCAGCATGCCAGCGGCCTGCTCAACGGCGACGACAGCCCCTCCCTGCTCGCCCAGCTGCAGCAGGTTCGCGGCGAACTGGCGCGGGTCAGCCAGCACGATCAGCGACTGGGCGAGATCGACAGCATGCTCGATGCCGCCGCCATCCAGCTGCACGAGGTCCTGGTACAGCTGGACCGGGTGCAGGACGACCTGGACAGCGATCCGGAGGCATTTGAAGACATCGAACGTCGCCTCGGGCGTCTGCATGATCTGGCGCGCAAGCACCGCGTGCCGATGGAGGAGCTGGCAGGCACCCGCGACCGTATCGAGGCCGAGCTGGAGCAGCTGCACGGCGCCGACGAGCGTCTGGCCAGGCTGGCCGGCGAGATCGACAAGGCCTGCGCGCACTGGCAGGCGCAGGCCGCCGCTCTGACCCTGGGCCGCACCCGGGCAGCCGCGGCGCTGTCGCAGACCACCACTGAATTGATTGGCGAACTGGGTATGGGCGGTGGCCAGTTCCGGATCGAGCTGGAACCGCAGGCGCAGCTCCGCCCGGACCCCAATGGCGCCGAGCGGGTCGAATTCCTGGTGGCTGCCAATGCCGGCCAGCCGGCGCGGGCGCTGCGCAAGGTCGCCTCCGGCGGCGAGCTGTCGCGCATTTCACTGGCCATCGAGGTGGCCGCACTGGGCCTGGACGCGGTGCCCACGATGGTGTTCGACGAGGTGGACTCGGGCATCGGCGGCGCCATCGCCGACATCGTCGGCAGCAAGCTGCGGGCGCTGGGCGAACGCCGCCAGGTACTGTGCGTGACCCACCTGCCACAGGTCGCCTCCAAGGGTCACGCCCACTACCGGGTCAGCAAGGCGCCGGTGGAAGGCATGACCCAGAGCGCGGTGGAGCTGCTCGACGGCAAGGGCCGCGAGGAAGAGCTGGCGCGCATGCTCGGCGGCGCCGAGGTCAGCAAGGAGGCCCGCGCCGCGGCCCGCAAGTTGCTGACAGAAGTGTGAGAAATAAAACCGGCGCATGCGCCGGTTTTTTTAAGATCAGATGATGCTCCGCCGCAGCCGGGCTCAACGCCGCTTCTTGCGCACGTACAGCACTAGCGAGTGCTCTTCGAGCTCGAACCCGTGCTCTGCGGCGATCTTCCGCTGCAGCTCCTCGATCTCGGCACTTTCAAATTCGATGATCTTGCCGGTATCCATGTCCACCATATGGTCATGGTGGGCGCCGCGATCCAGCTCGTAGACCGCCTGACCGCCTTCGAAATTGTGCTTGAGCACCAGACCGGCCGCCTCGAACTGGGTCAGCACACGGTAGACCGTGGCCAGACCTATCTCATCGCCGCAATCAAGCAGCTGGCGATAGATGTCTTCGGCCGTAAGGTGGTGATGCGGGGTGTTCTGCTCGAGCAAAGCGAGAATGCGCATGCGGGGATGCGTCACTTTCAAACCGACTTTGCGCAGCTCATTGGATTCCATAGCCATCCTGTTCATTGGCGGTTTAACGCCAGTTGTCTCCTGTCAGATCGCGCAGGGTGCCGGGGAGTGTATCATCGGCCTGATTTCCTAAAACCGCCCTACCCAATGCGCAACCTCCTGTTGATCGCCGTTGTCGCCCTGTCCACTACTGGCTGCGGCATCATCTACAAGCAGCCCATCTATCAGGGCAACCTGATCCGCGAGCAGTCCGTGGCGCAATTGCAGGTCGGCCAGAGCAAGCAGCAGGTCAACGCGCTGCTGGGCACACCTTCCATTGCTGACCCGTTCCACGCCCAGCGCTGGGACTACACCGCCAGCCAACGTGTGAACCGCCTGGGCAAGACCGAAGTGAAGAATTTCACTGTTTTCTTCGAGAACGATGCAGTGACGCGCTGGGAAGGCGACTACTTCGCCACCCAGGATGCGGAACTGGCCAAGAACAGCGTGCGCCAGTTCGGTCGCAATCTGGCCAAGGACAAGAAGAAGGGCGGCCGCTGATCGCTGCCTCCTGAACCTCAGCCGCCGCGCGCACGCCGGCGGCGATTTTCCTTGGGATCGGCCACCAGAGGCCGCAGCATCTCAATGCGATCCCCGTCCCGAAGCACCTGCTCTGGGCGCGAGACGACGCCATGAACCGCGCAGGCCACCACTTCGCCGTCTGCGACCAGCGCCGCTTCTGCAAGCGCATCGGCCACGACACAACCTTCCGGCAACTGCAGCTCGCGGCGGAGATAACGATCCGGCCAGGCCAGCACTACTTCCACGCGCATGCCTCAGGCCTCCTGATCGGCCACGCGCACGAAGTCATTGACCATGCGATCGGCCAGCCCCTGAAAACCCAGCGCCAACGCCGGAACCAGCAAGCGCGAGGTTGGCTCGAACTCCAGCGTCAACGTTACCTTGCAGGCATCTTCCGCCAGCGAGTGGAATTCCCAGCGTCCGTGCAGGCGCTTGAACGGGCCATCACGCAACTGCATATCGATACTGTGCGGACGCTGCAGCGTGTTCTCGGTCATGAACCAGGTCCGGAACGAGCCCAGCCCCAGATCGAGCCGGGCAACAACGCGATCACCGCCCTGCTCCAGGATCTCGGCCTTGTCGCACCAGCGGAAGCGGCGCGGATAGGCGGAGACGTCATTGACCAAGTCGAACATGCATCCTGCGGAGTGTTCGACCAAAGCGCTGCGGCGGATGGTAGGCATGGGGTTACAAAGAATGTCCGGAACGCCCCCGAATCGGAGACAATATGTAAATGAGCAAGAAACCCGGCAAGGATAAAGCAAAGAGCCCGACGGTCGACAAAACCATCTCGCTCAACAAGCGTGCCCGTCACGAATACCACCTTGAGGAGCGTGTCGAGGCTGGACTGGTGCTGCAAGGCTGGGAGGTCAAGGCCATCCGTGCCGGGCGCGGCAACATGACCGACGCCTACGCCTATGTGAAGGACGGCGAGATCTACCTGATCGGCGCGCAGATCACCCCGCTGATCCAGGCCTCCACCCACGTCGTGGCTGAAGACCGCCGTCAGCGCAAACTGCTGCTGCACCGCCGTGAGATCGACAAGCTGATCGGCCGCGTCGAGCGTGAAGGCTACACTCTGGTGCCCACCGCGATGTACTGGCGCAAGAACAAGATCAAGCTCGAGATCGCGCTGGCCAAGGGCAAACAGGATCACGACAAGCGCGATGCCGCCAAGGACCGTGACTGGGCCCGCGAGAAGCAGCGCGCCATGCGGGCGCACAACCGCAACGCCTGATGCCAGCCTGCACGCCACGCGATGCCAGCGCGCAGGAAACCGCCCTGCTCTGCGAGCGGCTGGTCACATTCAACCGGACTGCATCCAGCCAGAACTGGGCCGAAGCGCCAGTACGCCTGGCGCTCCACGATGAACACGGAAACGTGCAGGCTGGCCTACTGGCGGACATCTGCGCCGGCTGGCTCAACCTCCACGTGCTCTGGGTCGAGCCCGCCTGCCGCGGCCAAGGCCTTGGCACCACGCTGCTGGCCGAGGCCGAACAACGCGCCCGCAGCGCGAGGGCTGCCGGAGTGCTGCTGGACACCTTCGACTGGCAGGCCGAAGGGTTCTATCTGCGTCACGGCTACGAGGTTTTCGGGCGCCTTGATGACTACCCACCGGGACACCAGCGCGTCTACATGCGCAAGTCCCTGCGCTGAAACACCCACGCAGCAACGGCTGCCTCAACCCTACGCAAACAGTACCGGTGACTGTTCAGCACTTTTGCCGTAGGATGGCCCCGTCAAGTCGGCTTATGGACAACATCCTGCCCATAAGCCATGCAGCACTTGAAGAAACCGGGGGTGCACTGGTTTCGACGGGGGTTGTGAAGTCGCTTGGCGCATGCCGAGGGGGTAGCTTTCCTCGTAAATCCAGCTGCAAAACTCTAGTTGCCAACGACGACAACTACGCTCTCGCCGCTTAAGGCGTAAGCCCCGAACCCACTTGTGCCCGTGCTCGTGGATGTAGGGTCATTATCACGGAACCGGCTGTGACGGCTGCCTGTCAGTCACGGCTTAACCAAAACAGGCTGGTCCTGGGGTGCGCTTCGCACACCGTGCTGCCACGGGACGAGACCCAACGGTGAGCTAAGCATGTAGTGCCGGGGATGGAGTGCCTTCGGACGGCGGTTCAATTCCGCCCACCTCCACCATATAGCCGTCTTAGGACGGCGCAACAAAGGCTGGAAACCCTAGAGAAATCAAAGGTTCCGGCCTTTTTTGTGCCTGTAACAGTCCGACAGCGCCCATAAACACACGGAGCAACACTGGGCAATCCCGGGCGCGATAACTGTGCATGAAGCCTGGCCCTCAATGCTCCTTAGCGATGTTGCGATCGGCAAAAGCAGGTCCGCGACGCCCGCTGCTTTCAACGACGGCGGCCATTTCCTGCCCTCTGGAGTCGCAATGCGGGCCGCTACAGGGTTGGGATCCACAGAGAGGAAAGACCCGTTCCCTTGGACTCCTTCCCCCTCCCCCGATCATGGGCTTGTCAGCAAAGACCAGATTGCAACGGGCACTGCGTTGACGGGCGGCGCGTAGACGACAGCCCACCGCCTCAGGCCAAGGCCCGCCAAGCAGCACGCGCGCGGGAAAGCGCGCGGACAAAGTCGCAACTGGCCAGCAGCGCTGCTGCTGGCTCCCTCTGATGGACGTGCCGCTGCCGGCGCGGCGCGCCAGGGTCTTACACCCCAGCACTGCGCCGATCATTGGCCCAGCCATGCTGCGGACAGCCATCAACCACTCTTTATCCGGCCCTCGACCAGATGCGCCACCTGTTGGCCGAACATGTCCATGTCCTCCGGGTCATGGCTGATCAGCAGCAGCGGAATGCCGGTCTGGTCCAGGACCGTCTCCAGTTCCTGACGCAGGTGCGCGCGCAAGTGGTGATCCAGCGCCGCGAACGGTTCATCCAGCAACAGCGCCTGCGGTTGCGTCACCAGTGCGCGCGCCAGTGCGGTGCGCTGGCGCTGCCCACCGGAGATCTGTGCAGGCAGCAGATCGCCGATGTGCTCGATGCGGAACGCCTGCAACCACTGCTCCACCGCCGCGATACGGCTCCCGCGCGCCGGGTTGCACCAACCGCGCTGCAGACCGAAGCCCACGTTCTGGCGCACGCTCAGATGCGGAAACAATGCGTAGTCCTGAAACACATAACCGATCCGACGCCGTTGTGGTGACAGGTGGACACCCGCACGGGCATCAAACAACGTATGGCCATGCAGCCGGATCAGGCCGCTGTCCGGCCGCAACAGGCCTGCCACGGCTTTCAGTGTGAGGCTCTTGCCCGCGCCTGAAGGACCAAACAACACCACGCGGGGCTGGCTGCAACGCAGCTCCGCCTGCAGATGGAAATGCTGGCCGGCGGCTTGCAGGTGGCAGGCGATCTCCAGCTCAAGCCACATCACGTGTGCCTCCTGGCTGTCGCCCCACCAGCCGCGAGGCGAGCAGAAGCACGCTGATGCAAACCACCGAGGACACCATCACCAGCAGATTGGCACGTCCATCGTTGCCTGCCTGCACTGCCTCGTAGATGGCGATGGACAGGGTCTGGGTGCGCCCGGGAATACTGCCAGCCACCATGATGGTGGCGCCGAATTCGCCCATCGCACGCGCGAACGCCAGCAACAGACCGGCCAGAATTCCGCGCCATGCCAATGGCAGCGTCACCCGGAAGAACAGCGCCATCTCGGAAATTCCCAGCGTGCGCGCAGCCTGCTCCAGCTGGGTGTCGACGTTCTCGAACGCTGCCCGGGCCGGCTTGAACACAAGCGGAAACGATGCCACTGCAGCGGCAAACACCGCCGCCTGCCAAGTGAAAACAAGATTGATACCGAAGCTGTCCAGCAGCCATGCTCCCAGCGGACCATGGCTGCCGATCAGTACCAGCAGGTAGTAACCGAGCACGGTGGGCGGCAGCACCATCGGCAAAGTGAGAACCGTGTCAAGCAACTCACGTCCTGGAAAGCGCCGCCGCGCGAGCAGCGCACCCAGGGCGACACCGAACACGAGATTGAGCAGCGTGGCCCAACCGGCGACCTTCAGCGACAACCACAAGGCACTCCAATCCAGGTCCACCATCAGGGACTGCCGAAACCATGTCTGCGCAGAATGGCCTGCCCTTGCGCTGAACGCACGAAAGCCATGAAGGCACGTGCATGCGCGGGAGATCGCGTCGTTCTCACCATTGCCAGCGGATAGCTAATGCCGCCCGGAACCGGCACCTGGAACGCGCGATGTACGCGACCAGGCATCGCCTGCGCGTCGGTGGCATAGACGAAACCGGCATCCACCTCGCCCCGTGCCACATAGTCCAGAGACTGGCGTACATTCTGGGTGTTGATCATCCGCGGCTGCAGCGCTTGCCACAGACCCGCCTGCTGCAGCACCTCGCGCGCGTAGCGCCCGGCCGGTACGCTGTCCGGATTGCCGATGGCTATCCGCCTGACTACCGGTTCGGCCAATGCCACCAGTGATACCGGCTTTACCCGAGCCTGCGGCGGTACCACCACCCACAGGCTGTTCACGGCGAATATCTGCCGCGTCGCAGGCACCACCAGACCACGTTGTGCGGCCAGCGCCATCGTGGCTTGATCGGCCGAGGCGAATACATCCACCGGTGCCCCGCGCGCGATCTGCTGCAGCAGCACACCGGAGGCAGCGAAATTCAGATCCACACGGATGTCTGGATTCACCGCTTCATAGGCTGCGGCTATTTCACGGAAGCTTTCGGTCAAGCTTGACGCGGCCGACACGGTCAGTTCGGCGGCGGCGGCCGGAATCGCGGCAAACATCAGTAACAATGACAACAACGTGTTCATGGACAGGTCCTGGTTCGGGCATCACGCGTTCGCATCGTCCTGGGCCGCCATCTGCGCCAGCCGTTCCGGCTGCAGCAGGATGATTTCCCGCTGGTTGACCAGGATGACCTTGTCATCGCTCAGGCGTCGCAGCACCCGGCTGGCGGTTTCCGGTGCCATGCGCAGGTAATTGGCGATCTCCGAGCGGGTCATGGTCAGATTGAAGCGGTTGGCTGAAAATCCGCGCCGGCTGTAGCGGGCGGAGATATCCAGCAAGAATGCGGCCATCCGCTCCTCGGTGCGGTAGTTGGCCGCCAGCACGGCGGCCTTGCCGATCTCTGCACTGAGCAGGCTGAACAGCTTGGCCTGCAGTGTCGGCATCCGTGTTGCCAGCAGGCTGAGGCGGGGAAACGAGATCCGGCACAGCGACACGGTGTCCAGCGCCACCGCATTGCAGGGATAGCGCTCACCATGGATCGCATTGAGGCCGATCACCTCTCCCGGCAGGCTGAATCCCAGTACCTGCTCGTTTCCCAGGCTGTCATCGATGAAGGTTTTGACCACGCCGGCGCGCACGGCGGCGATGGCCTCAAACGGCTCGCCGGCGCGGAAGATGTACTGTCCGGCGTGATAGGGCCCGACATGATCGACCAGCACGTGCAGCTCGGCGAGCGCGCCCTTGTCATAGCCCTGCGAAGTGCAGGCATCGGAAAACGCGCAAGTGCTGCAGAATTTCAAGGCATCACCGTCGTTGGCGGCGGCAGGATTGGTGATGGCGGCTCCCGGTGGACCGCGTGATGCTGGGCTGGAGGAATTCATTCCGAAATCATGCAGAAGCAGTCGAAGGCCGGAAGCACGCCGCAATCGTACGCCACAACAGCTCACCTTCATGCTGGATCCGCAACACGTGACCTTCGCGCTGCAGCCAACCGCACTGGATGAAGGAGGTAACCCGCGCCATCGCATCCTGGAAAAACTCCTCGAATGGCACGGTGTTGCGCCATTCGAATGCACGCATGTCCAGTGCATGGTCACACGCAAGACTTTGTACCACCTCGTCAACCAGACATTCCTGCCCGGACAGGATCAGCCCGGCTGCCACACCCGGCTGGCCCGCCGCCAGACATTGACGCCACCGCTGCGGCTGCGACTCGATCTCGCACACGACATTGCCAATCTGGCTGCTCGCGCCTGGCCCGATTCCGAGGAGGTCGTGGCGCTTGCGCCGCGGCACGCCCAGCAAGTCACAGTAGCGCTGGCCATCGCCATTGCGTACCGGCAGGGTGAGGTCAGGACGCTGGTAGTGGTCTCCGCCGATGGGGCGATAGCCCGCGGCACGGACCATTCGCCAGGCCTGCAGCCAGTGCGCCGCTGCCGGCTGGCTTGGCAGCACACACGGCGCAGGCAGCAGCAGGCGATCGGGTGCCGACGCCAGCACGGCCTGGAGGCGTTGCAGGAAGGAGAGGTCATCCCGTGCCGGTATGCGCAACTGGTAATAGCATGCGGTGAACCCGGCATGCAGGCCTTGCGCCAGCACCGCCGGGCCATCGGCGCCGGCATGGTCGATCACGGTCAGCCGCGTGCAGCCCACCTCACGCAGTGCGCCCGGCGCAACCCCGCTGGCCGCGTCCAGCCTGACCTCCACCTGTGGCCGGGCGATGGTGGAAAGATGATGTGGCACGGCATCAAGGAGACGTCCAAGCAGCGGCGGCGGCAGATGCTCGGCCATGCCCAGCTGCAGCACCATCGCGCCCACTTCACGATCACCGGCCACCACGCTGGCATGCAGGCGAAGACTGTTCAGCAGCGCCTCAAGCAACCCGTCCGGATCCTCCCTGCCCCCCTGCGGGGCACAGAAGCCCAAGGTAAGGTCGCGCGGGATCAGATGTTCGTTGCTGGCCAGCATCGCCGCACGCCACCCTGCCTCGCCGAACCCGTGACTGAGCTGCCCGGATGCGGGAAACAGGACATGATGCGGCTGCTGCAGCAATGCGGCGTGCAACGAGGTGTCGTCCATCCCGGCGGTCTCCACTGGTATGTCTGCATCCTCGCGCACGCCGCGCCCCTGCTCCCTGATATGGATCAAACGCGCCGCAGCTTTTCGGCGGCACCGGCGTCAATGGCTTCCGGCAGATCGGTTTCGCCATCCAGCTGCGGGAAGTGTCGGCGTTCCATGCGACGGATCGCGAAATGCATCCACGCCAGCGCTGCGGCAACCACCACGAACAGCAGCATGAAGCAGCTGCTCCAGATACCCACGGCATCATTCAAGGCGCCGAACGCGATAGGCAGGATGAACCCCCCCAGACCACCGATCATGCCTACCACACCCCCTACCGCACCTACGTAGTGGGGGTAGTACACCGGGATGTGCTTGTATACCGCCGCTTTGCCCAGCGACATGAAGAACCCCAGTACGAACACCAGCACAGTGAACAGGGTCACGCCGATGGCCAGGTGGAAGCGAAGCTCACCGTTGATGCCCTTCACCACGTATTCGGTGTCCGGATAGGCCAGCAGGAAAGTGCAGATGACCGAGACGCTGAAAGTCCAGTACATCACCCGGCGGGCGCCGATGCGATCGGACAGCCAGCCACCGACCACGCGGAACAGACTGGCCGGAATCGAATAGCAGGCCGCCAGCATGCCGGCCGTCGCCACGTCCATGCCGTAGGCGCCCACCAGATAATGCGGCAGCCACAGCGCCAGTGCCACGAAGCCGCCGAACACGAAAAAGTAGTACAGCGAGAAGCGCCACACCTGAAGGTTCTTCAACGGCGCCATCTGCTCGGAGAACGGCATCGGCTTGACGCCATCACGGCGACGCTGTTCCAGCTGCGGGTCCTCCTTGCTGAAGATGTAGAACAGCACGGCGGCAACGGCCAGACCGACCGCCCAGATCTTGGCGACCATGGTCCAACCGGCGGCCACCATCACCATCGGCGCCAGCAGCTTGGTGACTGCCGAACCGATGTTGCCCGCACCGAAAATGCCCAGCGCGGTTCCCTGCTTGCTGGCCGGGAACCACTTGGACACATAGGCCACCCCCACCGAGAAGCTGCCACCGGCGATACCCACACACAACGCGGCGAACAGGAACTGCAGGTAGGTGTGCGCATACGTGAGCATCCAGGTGGCGACGGCGCCGCACAGCATCACCAGTACCAACACCTTGCGGCCACCGAACTGGTCGGCCCAGATGCCCAGGAACACCCGGCTCAACGAGCCCGTCAACACCGGGGTGGCGATCAGCAGACCGAACTGGGTGTCGTTCAATCCCAGTTGCGCGCTGATCTGGATACCGATGATCGAGAAGATCATCCACACCGCAAAACAGACGGTGAAAGCGAACGTACTCAACCACAACGCGCGTTGCTGCTGCCCATGGGTGACTGCTTGCAGAATTTGGCTCATCGCCACTCCTCCAGAACGTCAGTTCATTCGGCCCAGGCTTCAATTTCTTGAAGACCGCGGACGGGATAGCGCTCGCGCAGCTCCAACAGGAACTGCTGCACGTTGCGCTGGCGCACCTGCAGCTCCAAGTAGTCGCGGATCTGTGTGTGGACCTGCTCGAAGCGCTGCGACTGCCCGGCTTCAAGCGCATCCACACTCACAACGTGGTATCCCCAGCGGGATTCCACCGGGAAGCCCGCCAACCCCTGGCGCAACCGGAAGACCTGCCGATCGAACTCTGGCGTGGTCTGGCCGCGCTGCAACCATCCCAGATCGCCACCTTCGCTGCTCGAGGGACATTGCGAATAACGCTGTGCCAGATCGGCGAACAGATGCAGCTGCTCAGCCAGCTGCGCGATCAGCTGCTCGGCCTGGGTGCGGGCCTTGAAGCGGCCGGCGATATCGTCCGCGGGCGCAGCCAGCAGGATGTGGCGTACGCGGATACGGTCGGGCGAACGAAAGCGCTCGGGGTTCTGCTCGAAATAGCGACGACAATCGTTCTCGCTCGGCACACGGTCCTCCACCTGCTGCTCGAGCAGGCGCTGGATCTGCAGTTCCTCATCCGTATGGACGCCGTCGCCCTGCTCTTGGTGCAGGCCCAGCCGCTGGGCCTCACGACGCAGCAGTTCGCGCACCACCAGGGCACGGGCGGCATCGGCACGCGCCTGTTCTGGCCGCATCGCACGGTGGAACTGCATCTCGCGGGCTATCTCGGCCTCGCTGATGGGTGTGTCATCGACAAACAGACTGCACGGTGCCGGCTGCCCAAGCGAGCGTGGCCCCTGCTGTGCCGCGTCGTCGTGGTGATGATCGGCTTCGACCGGCACCGGCTGGGCCGAGTCGATTACGGTGATCGGCAGGATTCTTGGCAGGCTGCCCATGGCTCACTCCCTCGGGCCGTAGCGCAGCGTGGCCTGGCGGCGGCGTACCACCTGGTACGGCCGCCACAGATAGCTGATCGGGATGCTCCAGACATGCACCAGACGGGTGAACGGTGCGATCAGGAACAATGTCAGGCCAAGGAAGATGTGCAGCTTGTAGACCCAGTGCACGCCTTCGACGTAGTCGGCAGCGCCGGCACGGAACGTCACGATGTGCTGCGCCCACTCGGCCAGCATGACCATCACGCTCCCATCCATGTGCCCGGCCGAGATGCGGATGCTGTACATGCCCAGGCACAGCTGCGCGAACAGCAGCACCAGCACCAGCACGTCCCCGAAGTTGCCGGTGGCGCGCACGCGTGCATTGGTCAGGCGGCGCACCAGCAGGATCACGATGCCGATGAAGCACAGCGCACCGAAGAGGCCACCGACCACCATCGCCAGCAACTGCTTTTGCGAGGAGGTGATGAAGTGCTCATACACCCCATGCGGTGTCAGCAGCCCGACAAGGTGGCCACCCAGAATCGCCAGGATGCCGATATGGAAGCAGTTGCTGCCGATCCGCATGCCGCGGTCGGACAACAGCTGGCTGGAGCCGGTGCGCCAGCTGTACATCGCTTTGTCATAGCGTGCCCAGCTGCCGATAAGCAGCACCGCCACGGCGATATAAGGATAGAACTGGAAGGCGAACTGGTTCAGGTAGTAGTTCATGGCTGTATCTCCCGGTGCACGGAGCGGGCGGGTGAACGGTGGGGAGGATCGCAATCCTGCGAGGGGGCATCGGTGCCAAAGCGCACGGCCTCCTCCTCCCACAGGCGGTCCATGGCTTCGACGGTGTCATCGCGCACTTCCTCGCTGGCACGCTGGCGCAACAGCGCGAGGTCGACCTTGCCCTCGCCCATTTCCACCAGGATCTCCAGCAACACCGCATGCGGCAGCTTCCGTTCCGCGGCCCGCGCCGCCAGCATGCCGGCGATATGGCCGATGTGGTGCAGCCAGTCCTTGGCCTCGGCCTGCGGCCGGTGCGACAGATACTCCAGCAGCAAGGGCAGGTAGTCCGGCAATTCCCTGGCATCGAGCTCAAAGCCATTGCGCCGATAGGCGTCGATCAGATCCACCATGGCCTGGCCCCGGTCGCGCGACTCGCCATGGATATGCTCGAAAATCAACAGGCTCATCGAGCGGCCACGGTCGAAGGTGGCCAACCAGCGATCCTGCGCATCCAGCGGATCGGTGGCCAGCAGGTCACGGACGAAGCCCTGCAACTGCCTGCGTCGGGCCGGCGACAGCGCCGGATCGTCGCAGGTCTGGAGCAGCTCCTCGCCGTGCTGCCAAAGCTCGTCACGCGGATAGTCCAGCAACACTCCGATCAACTTCAGCAGGCTCATTTGGACACCTCATGACGATGTTGACGGTTGGGGTGCACCGCGTACGTGGTGCTCTTGCGCTGACTGAACAGATCCGCCGGGCTGTCGCCATTGCAACCGTTGCCGAAGGTGAAACCGCAGCCGCCGCGCTCACCGAAGGCATCATTGGCGTACTCGCGGTGGGCGCTGGGAATGACGAAACGGTCTTCATAGTTGGCGATGGCCAGGTAGCGATACATGTCCTCGGCCTGCGCCGCGCTCAGCCCCACCTGGTCGAGCACCTTGTGGTCCTCGACACCGTCCACGTTCTTGGCCCGGCGCCAGGCGCGCATCGCCATCAGGCGTTCGAGCGCACGCACCACCGGCATCTCGTCGCCGGCCGAGAGCATGTTGGCCAGATACCGCACCGGGATGCGGAGCGAGGCGATGTCCGGCAACTCGCCACTCATACCGACGCGGCCGCGCTCGGCCGCCGACTGGATCGGCGACAGCGGCGGCACGTACCAGACCATCGGCAAGGTGCGGTACTCCGGGTGCAGTGGCAGCGCCAGCTTCCAGTCGATGGCCAGTTTGTACACCGGCGAGGCCTTGGCCGCTTCCAGCCAGCTGTCCGGAATACCCTCGGCCCTTGCCGCTTCGATCACC
Source organism: Stenotrophomonas sp. STEN013 (assembly GCF_056760355.1). Taxonomy (NCBI): domain Bacteria; kingdom Pseudomonadati; phylum Pseudomonadota; class Gammaproteobacteria; order Lysobacterales; family Lysobacteraceae; genus Stenotrophomonas; species Stenotrophomonas sp. STEN013. Next base: position 331,777 of record NZ_JBRREO010000003.1, read on the forward strand.
TTCGGATCTTCCGGGTCCAGGAAGATATCCAGGTGCGCCTGATACAGGTCCTTCTCGGCTGCGACCGAGGCCGCCTCGGCAATGCGGTCGGCGTCATAGAGCATCACGCCGAGGTAGCGGATGCGCCCCACACAGGTTTCCGAACACACCGTGGGCTCGCCCATCTCGATCCGCGGGTAGCAGAAGATGCATTTCTCGGACTTGCCGCTCTTCCAGTTGTAGTAGATCTTCTTGTACGGACAGGCCGACACGCACATGCGCCAGCCCCGGCACTTGTCCTGGTCGATCAGGACGATGCCATCCTCCTCACGCTTGTAGATCGCGCCAGACGGACAGGCAGAAACGCAGGCCGGATTGAGGCAGTGCTCGCACAGGCGCGGCAGATACATCATGAAGGTCTTTTCGAAGGCGCCGTAGATCTCCTTCTGCACCTGGTCGAAGTTGTAGTCGCGCGAACGCTTGCTGAATTCAGTGCCCAGGATCTCCTCCCAGTTCGGCCCCCACTCGATCTTCTGCATCCGCTCGCCTGTGAGCAGCGAACGCGGCCGCGCGGTCGGCTGGTGTTTCAGATCCGGTGCATCGTGCAGATGCTGGTAGTCGAAATCGAACGGCTCGTAGTAGTCGTCGATCTGCGGGAGATCCGGATTGGCGAAGATCTTGGCCAGCATGCGCCAGCGACCGCCGACGCGTGGCACCAGCTTGCCGGCGCGGGTGCGCACCCAGCCGCCGTTCCACTTCTCCTGGTTTTCCCATTCCTTGGGATAGCCGATACCCGGCTTGGTCTCGACGTTATTGAACCAGGCGTACTCGACGCCCTCGCGCGAGGTCCACACGTTCTTGCAGGTGATCGAACAGGTATGACAGCCAATGCACTTGTCCAGGTTCAACACCATCGCAATCTGGGCACGAACTTTCATCACACCACCTCCCGGGCGGAAACTGCGGTCTCTTCGCCGTCCAGCCAGTCGATCTTGTCCATCTTGCGTACGATCACGAACTCGTCGCGGTTTGTGCCGCAGGTACCGTAGTAGTTGAAACCCCAGGCAAGCTGCGCGTAGCCGCCGATCATGTGGGTGGGCTTGAGCACGATGCGGGTCACCGAGTTGTGGATACCGCCGCGGGTACCGGAAATTTCCGAACCGGGCACATTGATGATGCGTTCCTGGGCGTGGTACATCATCGCCATGCCCGGCATCACGCGCTGGCTGACCACCGCACGCGCGGCGATCGCCCCGTTGACGTTGAACAACTCGATCCAGTCGTTGTCCTCGATGCCGGCATTGCGCGCGTCGTCCTCGCTCAACCAGACGATGGGGCCGCCACGCGATAGCGTCTGCATGATCAGGTTGTCGCTGTAGGTGCTGTGGATGCCCCACTTCTGATGCGGAGTGATCCAGTTCAGCACGATCTCCTTGTTGCCGTTGGAGCGCTTGCCCAGCAGCGGCGCCACCGTCTTGGTGTTGACCGGCGGTCGATAGCCCATGAAGGCCTCACCGAAGTCGATCATCCACTCATGGTCCTGGTAGAACTGCTGGCGGCCGGTCACCGTGCGCCACGGAATCAGCTCGTGCACATTGGTGTAGCCCGCGTTGTAGCTGACGTTGTCGTCTTCCAGCCCCGACCAGATCGGCGAGGAAATGATCTTGCGCGGCTGCGCCTGGATGTCACGGAAGCGGATCGCCTCGTGCTCCTTGCCCACCGCCAGATGCGTGTGCTCGCGGCCGGTGAAGGTGCCCAGCGATTCCCAGGCCTTGACCGCCACATGGCCATTGGTTTCCGGTGCCAGGTGCAGGATCACTTCGCAGGCGTCGATGGCGGTATCAATGGCCGGCCGGCCGTGGCTGATGCCTTCGTCCCGCACGGTGTGGTTGAGCTTGCCGAGGAATTCCACCTCGTGTTTGGTATCCCAGTTCATGCCCTTGCCGCCATTGCCGAGCTTGTCCAGCAGCGGGCCCAGCGAGGTGAACTTGCGGTAGAGGTTGGGATAGTCGCGCTCGACCACCGCCATGCTCGGCATCGTCTTGCCGGGGATGGCCTCGCATTGGCCCTTCTTCCAGTCGGCCACGCCGAACGGCATGCCCAGTTCGTTGGGCGTGTCGTGCAGGGTCGGCACCAGCACCAGGTCCTTCTCGACGCCGAGCACGCCCGGGGCCATGTCGCTGAGCGTGCGCGCGACGCCCTTGAAGACTTCCCAGTCACTGCGTGATTCCCAGGCCGGGTCCACCGCCTTGGACAGCGGATGGATGAAGGGATGCATGTCCGAGGTATTGAGGTCGTCCTTCTCGTACCAGGTGGCGGTGGGCAGCACGATGTCCGAGTAAAGCGCGGTGGTGCACATGCGGAAGTCCAGCGTCACCAGCAGGTCGAGCTTGCCTTCCGGAGCCTCGTCACGCCACGTCACGTCCTCGGGCTTGACCGCGCCCATCTCGCCCAGATCCTTGCCCTGCAGGCCATGGCGCGTGCCGAGCAGATGCCGCAGCATGTACTCGTGGCCCTTGCCGGAGGAGCCGAGCAGGTTCGAGCGCCAGATGAACATCATGCGCGGGTGGTTCTGCGCGGCATCCGGATCGGCGAAGGCGAAGTCCAGCGAGCCGTCCTTGAACTTGGACAGCGCATAGTCGGCCGGCGCGATGCCGGCCTGTTCGGCCTCGCGCACCAGCTGCAGCGGATTGCGGTCCAGCTGCGGCGCGCTCGGCAGCCAGCCCATGCGCACCGCACGCAGGTTGAGGTCGGCCAGGCTGCCGCTGTACTTGGCAGGATCGGCCAGCGGCGACAGCAGTTCGTTGACCTGCAGCTTTTCGTAACGCCACTGCCCGGTATTGAAGTAGAAGAACGAGGTGCCGTTCATCTGCCGCGGCGGCCGGCTCCAGTCCAGGCCGAAGGCCAGCGGCTGCCAGCCGGTCTGCGGACGCAGCTTTTCCTGGCCCACATAATGGGCCCAGCCACCGCCGGTCTGGCCCACGCAGCCACACATGACCAGCATGTTGATCAGGCCGCGGTAGTTCATATCGTTGTGGAACCAGTGGTTCATGCCGGCGCCGACGATGATCATGCTGCGGCCATGGGTCTTGTCGGCGGTGCGGGCGAACTCGCGGGCGATCTCGATCACCTCGGCGCGCGACACGCCGGTGATGCGCTCCTGCCAGGCCGGCGTACCCGGCACGTTGTCATCGAAACTCCTGGCGACATTGCCGCCGCCGAAACCCCGATCCACGCCGTACTGCGCCAGCAGCAGGTCATACACGGTGGCTACCAGCGCCTCACTGCCGTCGGCCAGCGGCAGGCGGCGCAGCGGGATATTGCGCTCCAGCACGTCCTCGGCCGGCGCGGCGGTCCAGCCGTCGCTCTCGATGCCGCCAAAGTACGGGAAGCTCACCGCCTCGATGCCGTCATGGATATCGGCCAGGCTCAGCCGCAGGCGGGTCTCATGGCCATCGCTGGCCTTCTGCTCGATGTTCCACTTGCCCTTCTCACCCCAACGGAAACCGACCGAACCATTGGGCACGGTGATGTCGCCGCTGTTCTCATCGAACGCCAGCGTCTTCCATTCGGGGTTGTTGCTCTCGCCCAGCCCGCCCAGTTCGCTGGCGCGCAGGAAGTGGCCCGGTACGAGTCGGCCATCGGCACGGCGCTCGATGCGCACCAGCATCGGCATGTCCGAGTACTGGCGGCAGTAGTCCTGGAAGTACTGCGAGGGCGTATCGACGTGGAATTCGCGCAGGATCACGTGGCCGAAAGCGAATGCCAGCGCAGCGTCGGTGCCCTGCTTGGGATGCAGCCAATGGTCGGTGAGCTTGGCCAGCTCGGAATAGTCCGGGCAGATCGCCACCGTCTTGGTACCGTTGTAACGCGCCTCGGTGAAAAAATGCGCATCGGGCGTGCGCGTCTGCGGCACGTTCGAGCCCCAGGCGATGATGTAGCGGCTGTTGTACCAGTCGGCCGATTCCGGCACGTCGGTCTGCTCGCCCCACACCTGCGGCGAAGCCGGCGGCAGGTCGCAATACCAGTCGTAGAACGACAGGCAGGCGCCCCCGAGCAGCGACAGATAGCGCGCACCGGCGGCATAGGACACCATCGACATGGCCGGAATCGGCGAGAAGCCGACGATACGGTCCGGGCCGTATTCCTTGGTCGTGTAGAGGTTGGAGGCGGCGATGATCTCGTTGGCCTCGTCCCAGTTCAGCCGCACGAAACCGCCCATGCCACGACGGCGCTTGTACTCGCGCGACTTGGCCGGGTCCTGCACGATGCTGGCCCAGGCCTCGACCGGCGACAGGGTCTTGCGTGCCTGCCGCCACATGCGCAGCAAGGTGCCGCGGATCAGCGGGTACTTGAGGCGGTTGGCGCTGTACAGATACCAGGAATAGCTGGCGCCACGCGGGCAGCCACGCGGCTCGTGGTTGGGCAGGTCCGGACGGGTGCGCGGATAGTCGGTCTGCTGGGTTTCCCAGGTGACCAGGCCGTTCTTGACGTAGATCTTCCAGCTGCACGAGCCGGTGCAGTTCACGCCGTGGGTGGAGCGCACGATCTTGTCGTACTGCCAGCGGGCGCGGTAACTGTTCTCCCAGTCGCGGTTCTCGCTCTTGCTGAACCCGTGGCCATCGGCAAAGGGTTGTGGGTCCCGCTTGAAGAACTGCAAGCGATCAAGGAAGTAGCTCATGGTCAATCTCCGTTCGCAAACTTCTGCATCATGACTGGGTGTGTCTTCTGGCTACGCTGTGTGGCTGTCTCAGCAGGGCGTCTCGGCGCCGCGCCGGTAGTACCACCACCACGTCACCGCCAGGCACGTGGTGTAGAACACGATGAACCCGTACAGCGCCATGTCCGGGCTGCCGGTCAAACTGATCGAAGTGCCGTAGCTCTTGGGGATGAAGAAGCCACCATAGGCACCGATCGCGCCGGAGAAGCCGACCACGGCGGCCGATTCGATGCTGGCCTGGTGGGCAGAGGCCTTCTTGCCTTCGGCCCCCTCACTGGCAGACAGGCGCTCGTGCAGGGTGCGGAAGATCACCGGAATCATCCGGAACGTGGTCCCGTTGCCGATACCGCTGAGTACGAACAAGGCCATGAACGAGAGCAGGAAGCCGTAGAAATTGCCGCCTTGGCCGTTGCTGGGCAGGAAGTGCAGCACGCCGAACACCGCGGCGATCATCAGCGCGAACACCCAGAACGTCAGGCGTGCGCCGCCCCAGCGATCAGCCATGCTGCCGCCCACCGAGCGCATCAGCGCACCCAGCAACGGGCCGATGAAGGCATAGGTCATCGGGTTGACTTCCGGGAACTGGCTCTTGACCAGCATCGGAAACCCGGCCGAAAAGCCGATGTAGGAACCGAAGGTGCCGATGTACAGCCAGCACATCAGCCAGTTGTGCTTGCGGCGGAAGATGACGGCCTGCTCGGAGAACGAGGAGCGGGCGCTGGTCAGGTCGTTCATGCCGAACCACGCGGCCACCGCGAACAGGACAATGCCCGGCACCCAGATGAAGCCGGCGTTCTGCAGGAACAGCGGCTCGCCACCATCCATGGTCGGCTGTGGCGCCCCGCCCAGTGCGCCGAACACGCCTGCCGTGATCACCAGCGGGATGACCGCCTGTGACACCGAGACGCCGACATTTCCCAGCCCCGCATTCAGCCCCAGTGCCGAGCCCTGGCGCTGCTTGGGATAGAAGAAGGAGATGTTGGACATCGAGGAGGAGAAGTTCGCACCGCCAAAGCCGCAGAACATCGCGATCAGCACGAACACCCAGTAGGGCGTGGATAGATCCTGCACCGCAAAGCCCAGCCACAACGTGGGGATGAGCAGCGAGGCGGTGGACAATGCGGTCCACCGGCGCCCGCCGAAGATCGGAATAACGAACGAGTAGAAAATGCGCAGCGTGGCCCCGGAGAGACTGGGCAGCGCCACCAGCCAGAACAGCTGATCGGTACTGAAGTTGAAGCCGATGCGCGGCAGGCTGATGGTCACCGAGGAGAACAGCACCCATACGGCAAACGCCAGCAGCAACGCGGGAATGGAAATGAGGAGGTTGCGCGTGGCGACGCGCCTGCCTGTGCGTTCCCAGTAGTCGGGATCTTCAGGCCGCCAATCGGTGATGACCCGGCCTGTGCTCGCCTTCTTGCCTGTTTTGACATCGTCACTGACAGTCATGCATGGCTCCAATGCGGTATGAAACGGCGCTGGCTTGCTGTGCTTTTACTGTGCTCAATCGCGCCACCGGCGCCATTAAGCCCGGGCCGCGCTGGTGGCGCGATTGATCTGGATCAATCAACGGCGCCTGCGCGCCGGTTTCCTGATATATGTCAAACCATGGAGGATGTGGCCGCCGCGGACCGGCGCGAAGGACCGCGCTGTCGCAGGCTGTCGCGTACATCCACGTCAAGCCGCAACTGCAGCGGTTCTCCGCCCGCAGCAACGTCAAAGCTCAGGCCGTCACGGCACGGCAACCGCGCCTGCAACGCCAACACGGCATCGCGCGGAAGGCTGATCTGCAGTATCGCCGTATCACCCGTGATGAGGACTTCACCGGAAGGAACCAGGCGCAGGGTCTGCGACCAGCAGCGCTCAGCAGCCAGACGAGTGTGGTTTTCCACCCTCTGGCCGGCCAGGAGTCTGGCCAATTCCGCCTCATCAATACGCAATCGTATCGATTGGCGGTGAATCTGCACTTTCATGATGCAACCTCCTCCCATTGTGCGGGGGTATTGCAGTTCACCAGCCATGGAGCGACATCGTCCGACAAGGGCAGCTCAAGTACGCCAAGGCGCGCTTGCAGGGCGTGCAGGGAACGCGGCCCTTCGCGTTGCTGGACCATGGACGCCACTACCTTGCGGCATGCATCGTCGATGTTCAACCGCATCGGCAGCGGTTGCCCTTGGAAGATCACGCACGGCGCCGGTCCGGCATCCCGCAGGCGCCCAAGCAATGCCTTGTTCAAGCGCGGCATATCTACCGGGACCACCCACGCGGGACCATCTTCAAGTATCGGCAACACGCTGTACAAGCCGCCCAGTGGGCCGCAACCTGGCAGCTTGTCGGGTACCGCGTCGAAATCCGGATAGTCACCGCTCACCCTGACCGGTCGTGCACCGGACTGCTCAAGCAGCCCGCACATGTGCGTCAGTAAAGGCCGCCCGCGCCACAGCAGCCGCGCCTTGTCCTGTCCCATCCGGCTGGACAGACCTCCGGCCAGCACGATGCCGGCCAGAAGTGAAGACTCAGTGTGGGTGTTCATGAACGTGTCTCTCGTCCGCCGGCCCCACGACCGGCTCACACAACGCGCAGCCCTCACTCCACTGGCTGTCACCGTCCAGATAGTGCTCCTGTTTCCAGATCGGCGAACGGTGCTTCACCGCCTCGATCAGCTGCCGGCACGCCCGGAACGCCTCATCGCGATGGGGCGTTCCGGCAGCCACCACCACGGCGACATCGCCCACCGCCAACCGGCCTTTGGCATGTGCCACATACAGCTTGATGCGCGGACCGAAGTCCGCCTCGACCTCGGCGACAAGGCGCTGGAACTCGTTCATGACCAGCGGCTCGAACAGGTCATAGGTGATGCCCTGCACACCACGTCCCTGGTTGAGATCACGCACTTTGCCGATAAACACATCGATGCCGCCGAATGCGGGATCGGAAACGAAGTCGATGGCTTCGGCTGGATCAACCCTGCCGTTCGCCCGTTCAACAATTTTCCAGAGGCTGCCTGTGCGCATGGTTCAGCCTCCGCTGACGGGAGGCAGGATGGCAACACGACCATCGTCCGGCAGCGGATCATCGTCACGCAACACCCGCTGCTCGTCGGCAAAAACGGAGTAGTCGATAAGCCCCGCGCGGAACTGTGGCCAGCGCTGCACGATCAATTCACGCAATGCCTGGCGCAGATCCGCGATGTGCTCGCCATGCGTGACCACCTCGATCTCGCGCTGCGGATCCAGATCCGAAAACGCGCCGAACAGCTGAACCTGCATCTGTTTCATGACATCTCCTGTGCAACCAGTTGCACCGGTTCGCAGTGACCCCAGCCCTGTACACGAACCGGCGTGCCGGCAACGGCGAGACCGCCCTCTTCCTCCAGTACCGCCCAGGCATTGGCCTGCAGCGTGGTCTTCAAACGGAACGATTCCTGCCCACCCAGCACGCGGACACTCAAGCGTCCTGCCGCATCCACTTCCACCCGGGCGCGGACATACGCGCGCAGCCCCGGTGGCTTGCGCACGTCGGCCTGCAGCGGCAGCTGCAAAACCGGTTCATCCTCCAGTCCCAACAGTCGACGCAAGACCGGCTCGACAAAAAAGCGCTGGCCCACCGCCGCCGAGACCGGATTGCCGGGCAGGCCGAAATACAACGCGCCGTCCGGCAGCCGCGCGAACAGCAATGGCTTGCCCGGGCGGATCGCGACTTTGTGGAAAATGATCTGCGCGCCACGTGCACGCAAGGCATCGGGAATGAAGTCGTAGCGCCCTTGCGACACCGCACCGGTACTGACCAGCAGCCGCGCCCCTGCGCGCAGTGCGTCCTCCAGCGCCCGGGTGAAATCCGCCATCTCATCGGCCACCCCACCCTGCCACACCACCTCGGCCCCCGCTGCTTTCAGCCGGCGGACCAGATATGGTCGATTGCTGTCGCGGATCTGTCCCGATTCCAGCGCCTGTCCGGCGTCGCTGACCAGCTCCTTGCCGGTGGCGATGACTGCCACGCGCGGCTGCTGGCGGACCGGCACGCTGACCGTGCCGATCGCCTGCAACAGGGTCAAGGCATTGATGTCGAGCAACGTGCCTGCGGCAAGCACCACCTCGCCGAGTTCCACGTCCTGCCCGCGAAGGCGTACATGCTGCCCGGGCTTGAGCGCCTCCCGCAGGCGGATACGCAGCGGTCGCCCGGCATCGGCCTCCAGGACCTCGACCTGCTCCACCGGCACGACGCTGTCCAGACCTTCGGGCATCCGCGCACCGGTCATGATTTCCCAGGCGCCGGCCCCGCCTCGGGCTGCGGCATCGCCGGCAGCCTGCCAGCCCTGCACCTCGAACGTGCTGCCGGCGGCAACCACCGCACCGGCGGCACGCAGCGCGAACCCATCCATCGCCGCGTTGTTGAACGGCGGCAGTGCTTGCATGCTAGTCACGGCCACTGCCAGCGTACGTCCTTCCGCCCGTTCCAGCGGCAATGTTTCAGCCGGCAACGGCTGGGCCGCCGCCATCAGATGGTGCAGCGCCTCGGCATAACTGATCATGCATGCCCGCCTTCGTCATGGCTGCCACCGCCGATCATGGCCAGCGCATGGCCCAGCAGCGGTGCCAGGATATCCAGACACTGCTTTGCCGCACGTGGGCTTCCCGGCAATGCGATCACCAGCATCGTGCCCAGCTGAACCACTTCAGCGCGACTCAACCAGGCGTGCTGGGTATGCTGCGCGCTGAGGCTGCGCACCATCTCGGCCAGCCCTTCGACACGACGTCCCCCCAGCGACTGCAAGGCTTCGGGGGTGAGATCACGCGGCCCCAGTCCGGTGCCGCCGGTGCAGATGCACAGTCGCACCCCGTCAGCTGCCAGCGCCTGCAGGCGCCCCGCCAGTGGCTCGATACCGTCCGGCAGCACTTCCACCGCTTCCACATCGCCACCGAGTGTCTGCAGCCCCTGCACCAGGCCTGGGCCGGACTCGTCGATATAGCGGCCATCGCTCGCACGGTCACTGAGGGTGATCACCGCGCAGCGCGTGCCGTGCAGTCCTTTGGGCGAACGCGGCTGGAAGCGTGCCAGCTCGTCGGTCGCCATGCCCTGTGGATGCATCCACACCCCACTCTTGCCACCTTCCTTGAACAGCAGGCGGATACCACTGATTTCCAGCGCCGGCTCAACCGGCTTGCTCAGGTCATACAGCGTGAGTAGGGCGGCATTGACACCGGCCAGTGCCTCCATCTCCACGCCGGTACGCGCTTCACTGGCGCATTCGCACCACACCCGGATCGCCTGCCGTTCGGGCACCGGCGCGCAGTACACGCGTACCAGTTCCAGCGGCAGTGGATGGCACAACGGCATCAGTGTCGAGGCCGACTTGGCCCCCTGCAGCCCGGCGATCTCCGCCATGACCAAGGCATCGCCTTTGGGCAGCCGGCGCTCGACGATCATCGGATACGCCGCGGGTCCGGCAATCAGCTCACCCACCGCCACCGCACGACGCCGGGTCACGCGTTTGTCACGGACATCGGCCATATGGAAGGCCGCACTCATTCCAACGCTCATCGTTCTTTCATCCTCCAATCGAGGCCAAGTGCGGGGTCAAGCCGGTCAGGCCCTGATGCAGCCCGTGCCCGGCCGCCTTCAAGCCCAACTGGGTGGTGATGCGCGCCAACAGCGCATCACTGTCATCATCTGATTGCAGCAGCGGTCGCAACGGCACCCCGAAGTCGCCAAACAGGCATAGACGCAAGTCGCCGCGCGCGGTCACGCGCAAACGGTTGCAGCCTCGACAGAAATCGCGCGAATACGGCGCGATGATGCCCACACGCCCGCAGTAGTCGGGATGGGCGAACTCACGGGCCGGGCCGGCATCGGCGGCGCGCGCACGCTCACTCCATCCGGCGGCCAGCAGTTGCTCGACCAACACCTCGGCACGCAGGTGATAGCGCTCGAAATAATCGGCGTTGTCACCGGTGCGCATCAATTCGATGAAGCGGATGCTCAGCGAACGCTGGCGCAGGAACTCCATCCATTGCGGAAGCTCATCGTCATTGACGCCACGCAGCAGTACCGCATTGAGCTTGATCGATGGAATGCCCAAGGCCTGTGCCAGGGCGATGCCTTCCATGATTTGCGGTAACCGGTCGTGCCCGGTGATGGCACGGAAGCGCTCGCGCTGCAGGCTGTCCATGCTCACGTTCAACGCGTTGAGACCGGCGCGGCACCACCCCGGCAGATGTCGTGGCAACAAGGTGCCATTGGTGGTGATGGCGACCTTGCGGATGCCCGGCACCTGCGCCACGGTGGCGATGATCTGCTCCAGATCCTTGCGCAGGCTGGGCTCGCCACCGGTCAGGCGGATCTTGTGCATACCCAGGATCGCAAATGCTCGCACCAGCCGGGCGATTTCTTCGACCGTCAGGAATTTCGGTCGACCATCTACCTGATAGCCCTCAGGCAGACAATAGCGGCAACGGAAGTTGCAGGCCTCGGTGAGCGACAGCCGCAGATAGGGAAAGCGGCGACCGAAGCCGTCAGCAAGTTGATTCATGGCTGTATCACCTCCTGACTCGAGATTTCCATGCTCGCCCGGGGTACCAGCCCTTTCAGCAGCGGCCCGGCGCCAGCCTACGTGGCGAGATGCTGCAGTGACATGACTTAAATCAAGTCTTCATCCCCGCCAGTTGCGTGATGGTTATGGCAGCATGCCTGTTCCCGGACCTGCTTCCCGTGAACTCCATCATGATGCTGAGCAACTTCGATGATCTGCTGCGTGCTGCCGGCGAACAGGGGCAACCCCAGCGCCTGCTGTTCGTATTTGTCCGCACCGAACTTCCCGAATCCCCTACCCGCGACCAGCATGAGCGCCATGCCCAGGGAGAAGGCGGCACCCTGACGCCAGTGCTATGCGTGGACAAGGCACCGCAGGAAATCGCCTCATTCCGCGCACTGGCCAGCGAGTCCGGCAACACTGGCCTGACCTGGGATCTGGTGTTTGTCGCCGCCATGGAAGGTCGCGCCGGGATACCTCCTTCCAGTGATGAAGCCGCTCAACCGCTACGGCTGATGGTCAATGCCATCAACAATGGACAAATCAGCCGTTTCGCGGCCTTCGACCGGGAGGGTGATCCCATTCAATTTTATTGAGCCAACAGTTGCAGGGTCAGAAAGAACACCACCAGCACCGTGTTCAATCCCCATGCAACGGTCAAGCCACGCGCGGCCAATCCATACCCGGGCGTTCGAGCATTGGCCGAAGCGCGCCATACCGCCGGGATGATCCAGCCGGTGTACAGCAGCAGTACCACGAACAGCCCCAGCAGCAGCGGCAACTTGCCCTGCGCCAGAGCCCACATCGCTCCTGCCCATAAAAGGTTGCTGGGAAGCACGCCCTGCAGCCAGAACACCCGCCAAAGGCGCGAAGAGGGCAGCTTGTCGCCCGGGGCACTCATCGAAGTGACAGCAGTCATGATCTCCGGTCCTGGGTTGTGCAACGCAGGGCTTGAGCTTGCGCCGGTTAGGCACCCGGGTCAAATCGAGGCAGCCCGATCTGCGCCGCCCCCATCCGGGGGAGCCCCGGCTTCTACCGCGCCTGTGGATGTACCCGAATTCCAGGTGCCGTGCCCGGGAAAGAAGCTGCAGGAAAGAACCGCAGTAAACGCACCTGCGGTGTCGAGCAGCATGTCAAACACCCATACAGGGATTGCTGAAGTGATGCGCCGTGCGCCCTCGGCTGCCACCCGGTCGGGGCCGCCGCATTTTTCACTACCCCTGCCAACGCGTTCCAACTTCAAAAACCGCATGCTCTGCCAGAATGCAGATCCGCTCATCGACATGCATCATGGACTGCGTTGTCCCAGCGGCTTGACAGGTGAAAACTCCGCTTGTGGCCGGCCTTCTTGAAGGCGGCCTGTCTCCCCGACCTGGCGCGCTCACAGGCATCGGGGGATGGGACGCTCTGCCGGCGCAAGCGTGATCGGCTCCCGCCACGGGCGACGGCTACCTCCGTGCTATTCCGGCTGCGCAGCTCCACGCGCAGTTGCTCCAGCTTCCGCTCGATCTCGGGATCTACGCGTTCGGAAGCCACCTCCCAGGAGGTCACTTGGCGGCTTGTGCACGGCGTGGATTGATAGGCCGTGATTCCTGCATCCATGCACTTGAAGACGCGCAATGCGGATTGCCCACCGGCGAGCTGCAACGCCAGAATCGAAGACATCATCCAGATAGGCATCTCCCCTCCGTAGGGACAGCGACAGCATTGACGCTACCCGGGCAGACCAACTGTGGATGCCGGAAATATCCATAGGCGGATGTCAGGCAAATGCCTGCTGTGTGGGTGACAGAGCACGCAGCCCGCATCCGCATAAACAGTCGTGAAATTTTTTAACAAATTGCTTGCGGGAAAAACAAAGCCCCGTTACTATTTCCTCCTCGGCAACGTCGGGGCCATAGCTCAGCTGGGAGAGCGCCTGCATGGCATGCAGGAGGTCAGCGGTTCGATCCCGCTTGGCTCCACCACATCCGGACATTAGGCCGTCTGGATTGTCGAAAAATTTGATGAAGTTTACGCGTCCCCATCGTCTAGAGGCCTAGGACATCACCCTTTCACGGTGGCGACCGGGGTTCGAATCCCCGTGGGGACGCCATTCATCAAGTAAAACTTAAGACCCAAGAAACCGGGTCTTTTTTGTTGGAGGAACCGCACTCCCAAGCGGTCCCAAAAAGGAAGCCCACCTCTTCCATTCCAGCAAAAGCCCGCTATAATGGCGAGCTCGAAAAACAATGTGGGGCCATAGCTCAGCTGGGAGAGCGCCTGCATGGCATGCAGGAGGTCAGCGGTTCGATCCCGCTTGGCTCCACCAAATCCGGACTTTAGGCCGTTCGGACTTACAACTTGAGATTTTCAGAATACGCGTCCCCATCGTCTAGAGGCCTAGGACATCACCCTTTCACGGTGGCGACCGGGGTTCGAATCCCCGTGGGGACGCCATTTCTAAAAAGCTCCGAGAAATCGGGGCTTTTTTCTTGCCTGAAATGATCCACTACAACCGCGATCCGGCGAGTCCTTCTGCCAGACAAGCCACTCCCATGCGGGTTTCTTTGAGGCAATCCCTTCGCAATGCGCGAGGATTGCCCTCCAGGTTGTTGCGCTGCTCGAAACCGGGGCGTCCGGGCTCCCCAGGCGAGTCACCGAGCCGGCGTCATTCAATGAAAATCCCGGCTTTGCACATCCAGCCCCCCCAGCAGCGGAGTCAGATCCTCCAGGCGGCGGGCGACAAGATGCCGTACGTCATTTTCGACTTCGAGGCGTCCGCTGACCTGCATCAAGCGGGATTCAAGGAAGACCTGGCGCTGGCGCTCGGCAAGCTGCCGCCAGACCACAACGTTGATCTGGCCAAACTCATCCTCCAGCGTCAGGAAGGTAACGCCACTGGCGGTCTGCGGGCGCTGGCGACCACGCACCAGTCCGGCAACCACCACGTGGCCTGCAGCCGGCATCGTTGCCAGATCGTTGGAGCTGCGGCAGCGCCGGGCCCGCAACTGCGCCCGCAGGCGTGACAGCGGATGGGCGGACAGGGTGGTGCCCAGCAGGGCATAGTCGGCCACCAGATCCTCCCCCGCGCTTGGCATCGGCAAGGCCACCGCCGCCTCGTCGGTCTCGGCCAGGCCCTGGAACAACGGCCGCATCGCTTCCACGCCGGCGACCACCCAGCGCGCGCGGTGGCGATGCCCCGCCATTCCGCGCAAAGCGCCGGAATCAGCCAGCAGCGCGCGGGTGCGACCATCCAGCGCCGCTCGCTGGCACAGATCGGCGACATCGGCGAACGCCCGCTGTGCCCTCGCCTGCTCGATACGCAGCGCATCTGCCTGATTGAAGCCGCGCACCAGGCAGAACCCCAGACGGATCGCCAGGCGCCGGCCATCGCGCTCGGGTTCCAGCGAGCAGTCCCAGCCGCTGTAGCGCACGTCCAGCGGCCGCGTTGCGACGCCATGTCGACGCACATCCTGCAGCAGCTGGTCCGGGCTGTAAAAGCCCATCGGTTGGCTGTTGAGCAAGGCGCAGGCGAACTCGGCCGGGTAGTGGCATTTGAGCCAGCTGCTGGCATAGGCGATCAGCGCGAAGCTGGCGGCATGGCTTTCCGGAAAACCGTAGCTGCCGAAGCCTTTGATCTGCTCGAAGATACGTTCTGCAAATTCCAAGGGATAGCCGCGCGCCAACATCCCCGCAGTCAGACGCTCGCGATGATGCTCCAGGCCGCCATGGCGTTTCCATGCCGCCATCGAGCGCCGCAGCGCATCGGCCTCGCTGGCGTTGTAACCGGCCGCGACCATCGCGATCTGCATCACCTGCTCCTGGAACAGCGGCACTCCCAAGGTGCGCTCCAGCACCTGCTCCAACGCCGGTGAGGGATAGCTGACCTGCTCCTCACCGGTTCGACGCCGCAGATAGGGATGCACCATATCCCCCTGGATCGGCCCCGGGCGCACGATCGCCACTTCAATCACCAGGTCGTAGAACGTCTGTGGCCGCAATCGCGGCAGCATCGCCATCTGTGCGCGTGATTCGATCTGGAATACACCCACCGTGTCGGCACGGCTGATCATGGCGTAGGTGTCCGCGTCCTCCTGTGGAATCGTGGCCAGTGTGAGCTGACGCCCGCGATGGTGCCGTATCAGATCGAAGCAGCGCCGCACTGCGGTAAGCATGCCCAGAGCCAGCACGTCGACCTTCATCAGGCCTAGGAACTCCAGGTCATCCTTGTCCCACTGAATCACCGTGCGTACGGCCATCGCGGCGTTCTCCACCGGCACCATGCTGTGCAATGGCCGCTCGGAAATGACGAACCCGCCGGGGTGCTGCGACAGGTAGTGCGGAAAGTCGATCAGTTCGCCAGCCAGCACCAGGATGCGATGCAGCAGCGGGCTGTCCGGGTCGAACCCGTGCTCGCGCAATCGCTCCCCGTCGGGCAGGCGGTCCGACCACTGACCGATACAGCTGGTCAGCCGGCTGATCGCGTCACCGGGCATCCCCAGCACCCGCGCCACATCGCGGATCGCCCCGCGTCCGCCGTACTGGGTGGCTACCGCAGCCAACGCGGCCCGCTCGCGTCCGTAACGTGCAAACACATACTGGATGACTTCCTCCCGCCGCTCGTGCTCGAAATCGACGTCGATATCCGGCGGTTCGTCGCGATCTTCTGAAATGAAACGCTCGAACAGCAGGTGGCTGTGCGAAGGATCCAGCTCGGTGATTCCCAGTACGAAGCACACCACCGAGTTGGCCGCCGAACCGCGCCCCTGGCAGAGGATGCCGAGGCTGCGGGCGTGGGCCACCAGGTCATGCACGGTGAGGAAATAGGAGGCATAGCGCTTGCGGGCGATCAACGCCAGCTCCTTGTCGATGAGTGCCTGCGCCTGGGGGCTCGTCCCTTGCGGCCAACGTCTGCAGGCGCCCTGCCTCACCAGCTCAGCCAGCCAGCTTTGCGGCGTATGGCCGGCAGGCACCAGCTCACTGGGATACAGGTAGTCCACGGCTTTTCTCAGATCGAAGCCGGTACAACGCGCTGCTATCCGCAGCGTTTCGCGCAGCAGCGCGGACGGATAGATCGACCGCAGGGCAGACAGCGGCCGCAGATGCCGCTCGCCGTTGGGAAACAGCAGATGACCGGCGTCGGCCACGGTGACACGATGGCGGATAGCCGTCATCACGTCCTGCAGGGCCCGCCGCCCCCGCGCGTGCATGTGCACATCACCGGACGCCACCAGCGGCATCCCCAGTTCCGCGCCCAGGCGCTGCAATAACTGAAGGCGCCCTGGATCATCCACCCCGTGATGCAGCTCGACCGCGATCCAGCAACGATCAGGAAACCATTCCCGCAGGCGACACCCGTGCGCCGGCTCCGGCACCGCCGGCGGCAGCCACAGCGCCAGCAGACCGCTGCGATCCACCTGCTCGAGATCCTCGGCCAGCAGCCGGTATTGGCCCTTGTCGGCACGTCGCCGGGCCTGGGTGATCAGCCAGCACAGGCTGCGGTAGCCGTTGTCATCCTCCACCAGAAACACCAGCCGAGGGCCAGCCTCCAGCTGTATTTCACTGCCGACAATCAACGGCACGCCACTGGCTTCCGATGCCCGCAGTGCGCGCACGATGCCGGCCAGCGAGCATTCGTCGGTGATCGCCAGCGCGCGGTAGGCGTGCTGCCTGGCGCGGGCAAACAGCTCATCCGCAGTCGAGGCGCCGCGCTGGAAACTGAAGGCCGACAGGCAATGCAGCTCGGCATATCCCTCACTCATGCAAACCAGCCATGCAGCATGAACCCGCCTTCGCCGCCCACGTCGCGCCAGGCCCAGGCCTGCTGGCCGAAGCGAGTAGCGACCCGGTAGTAGTCCCGCCGTATATCCGCCTCCCACCAGCCACTTTCAATCCGCTCCGGCCCGGACAGCAGCTCCGGCGCCGCCCCTGGCCACGGCCGGGGTTCGCGCAGCAGCCAACCGGGGCGCAACAGGGCCGGGACATCACCCGCCAGGCCTGCCATGTCGCTCCGCCACGCCTGTTCCGGGCGATGGTCGGCATGCACACGCAGCCCGTGCACCGCCTGGTCGCCCAAGCGTGCGCGCAGACGTTCGCGCAGCTGCTCCCACGGCATGCTCTGCTGGGGCCGGGCATCAAACAGCTCCCGATATTCCGGCACAAATACAGGCAGCTGGTCAGCACGCAGCCCGAACTGGCGCACCGGGGCGGGAATTTCCGCCTGCTCCAAGCGGCTGCGCGCGATATCGAACAGCAACCCGGCATCGCGTTCGGCTGAAAGCAGGCCGATATCGATGCAGGTCACCGGCCGGTCTTCATGCTCCAGCAACAGTGAAAACCGTTGCACACTGCCATCGCGCCCGTCCAGAAACGCAGCCAGGTCGGAGGTCAGCCGCCGCAACGGGAACAGCAACGCCTGCGAGGATTCCACTTCATAGCCCAGTTCGATGCGCAGTTCGAACACCTCCGGCGGCTGATAAGGGTGCAATACGAAAGCACGCTCACCGAGCAATGCATCCAGATGCTGCAACACTTCCGGAGCAAACCGGCGGTTTATGCTGGCACGCGGCAGCGCCTGCAACTGCCGGACCTTGCGCACGCCCATGCGCGCCAACGCCGCAGCGGCCGCAGCCCCGAAACCTGCCCGCGCCATCGGCAACTGGCCCAGCAGCGCGGCCAGTCCGGCCTCATCCACAACCAGGCCGTCGCCGGCATTGGCCAGCGCCCGCGCCGCCACCGGATTGGGTGCCAGAGCGATGCGATGGCGGAAACCCAGCGCGTCCAGCTCACGTCGCAAGCGCGCCTCGAATTGTGGCCATGGACCAA
Organism: Stenotrophomonas sp. STEN013; assembly: GCF_056760355.1. Classification (NCBI taxonomy): domain Bacteria; kingdom Pseudomonadati; phylum Pseudomonadota; class Gammaproteobacteria; order Lysobacterales; family Lysobacteraceae; genus Stenotrophomonas; species Stenotrophomonas sp. STEN013. The sequence goes on from NZ_JBRREO010000003.1 coordinate 349,812, forward strand.
ACAGACCCAGGCTGTGTTCGACCTCGATGACCAATGCCTGTGCGTATTGCAGACTTACCTGCGAACTGAAGCGGTAGGCCCATGCCGCCAGAAATTCCTGCCAATGCGTCTGCATCTGCGGTGCATAGGGCTGCACCTGGAAACCGGCAACCAATGCCTGTGCGGTCACCAGCGACTGACCCGCCTTCAATCCCAGCGCTGCGGCGGCCGGGCTCACCGAATGCAGCACCCGCCGTTGGGCCGGACCACTGACCAGCACGCGCGGCAGCGCCGGTTCGGCGCAACCACGCAGCACGCCGTCCATGGCCAGATGTGGCAGCAGAATGCAGGCCCAGCGCATGGTGCCTCACTGCATCCGTGCAAACGGCAGCGGCCGGGACGAAGGCATCCCGCCCCGGCACTTGAGCACCCGCAGCTGCGCCGGCTGCGCATCGATGGCAATACGCAACGCCGCGGGCGACGGATTGCACACCGCCTGCAACGGCCGGCACGCAAACCCCAGTGTCCGCCCGGATTCGGCCGCCACCTGCAAGCGCCGCAGCGCCTTGTCTTCGGTCAACTGGGGCCAGCACAGCACCGCGCCACAACTACCCGAGCGCAGACACTGCTCACTGGCCCACAATGCATCGCGCAACCCGTCGGCCTGCACCACCTGCACCTGGCGAAGATCCACTCCCGCCGCCTGCCAGGCCGGCGCATAGGGAATATGCGGCGGCGCCACCAGCACCACCCGTTCTCCGGCACGGGTCAACCGCGTCAGGGTGGGCCACAGCAGGCGCAACTCCCCCACCCCCTCGGCAGGCAGCAGGATTTCGCTCAGTGCCGCCTCCGGCCAGCCACCGCTCGGCAAGACTTCGTCCAACAGCGGATGCCCGGTAGGTTGCCGGCTGGCCGGCAGCGCAGCCGGCCGTCCACGCCAGACACGGCGTTCCTGCAACAGGCTGTCGAGGGCAACGACCGCGCCCATCAGCCGCGTCGCACCAGCCCACAGAACACGCCCTCGATGGCGAACTCCTGATCCGGCTGTATCTCTATCGGCGCATAGGCCGGATTCCGTGGCAGCAGGCGCACGTGGCCGCCACCGCGCGACAGACGCTTGATGGTCAACTCGCCCTCCAGCCGTGCCACCACCGTCTGTCCGTCGTACGCGTCATCCGCGCGACGTACGGCGACCAGGTCGCCATCCAGGATGCCGTCTTCGATCATCGAATCGCCCTGCACCCGCAGCAGATAATCCGGCCGGGCCGCAAACAGCCGCGCATCCAGCTCCAACGTATCCACCAGTCCGGCATCGGCACCGATAGGGAGGCCGGCCGCCACCCGCCCCAGGATGGGAACCTGCAACCGGTCGGCGCGAGCGCGGAAATCAGCCGGCCGGATACCGCGGGCCTGTCCAGCGGTGACATCGATCAATCCGGCTTCGGAGAGCGCCAAAACATGCTTGCGGGCCGCCCCGCGCGAGGCCAGACCGCAGGCCTGGGCGATTTCGGCCAGCGTCGGTGGCTGTCCTTGCCCGTCGATACGGTCATGGATGAAGGCGAGGATCGCGGCACGGCGGAGACTAAGGTCACTCATGGAGTACATTTGTACTCCATCACAAGGGAACCTGCCAGCGCTTGAAAGGTCCAATTCAGGCGAAATCCAACATCGCCCCACAGCCTGCTATCGTTCGCGAACCATGGAACCCGCCAGCGGTCCTTCCCCCTCTTCTCCCAACCTGCCGCACGAGTTGCGCAGGGTGCCATTGCGCACCATTGCCCCGACCACCAGCCTGCTGCTGCTGTTCTTCAGTGTCTGGCTGGCGCTCAACCGCCAATGGGGATGGGCACTGTGCAGCGCAGCCGTCGCGACCCCTGCGGTCATCGCCTGCACTCTGATCTACAGGCGCGCTCCAAAGATGGGCGCGGCGGGTCTGTTGCTGTGCATCGCGCATATCACCGGCTGCCTGCTCGCCGCAGGGCTGCTCGGCAGGAGCGCGCTGCCCTGGTCGTACCTGGCCTTGATGGCCAATTTCTTCCTCGTGCGTCAGAGCATTGCAACGCCCGCCAACCTGCTGCTGGTCGCCGGCCTGATCGCCATGCCCCCGCTGCTGCGCGGACCGCCTCCGGATCTGCAGGCGATGGTGGTCATCATCCTGATCTTCGGCTTCGGCTATCGCTTTTCACGACGCCTCCAGGGCGATCACACCCGGCTGGAGCTTCTGGCCTCGCTCGACGCACTGACCGGCCTGCCCAATCGCCGCGCGCTGGAAAAAGCCCTGCAACAACAGATCAACGGTGCGCGCGAAAACCGCTTCCGGCAGGCGCTGGTGGTGCTGGATATCGACCATTTCAAAGAGGTCAATGACCGTCATGGCCATGCTGCAGGTGATGCGGCATTGTCCGATCTTGCCGCCATCCTGCACGCCGAGCTTCGCGACAACGACAAGGTATTCCGCTTCGGTGGCGAGGAGTTCGTGATACTGGCCGAAACCGGCTCGCGCGAAGCGCTGGCCTGCTTCAGCGAACGCATACGCAATGCGGTCTTCCAGGCGCTGAACGGGCCTGACGGACGCATCACCATCTCGCTGGGCGCGGCAATGTATGGCGGCGAACAGCACTGGCAGGACTGGTTCTCGCGTGCCGATGCGGCGTTGTACCGGGCCAAGAGCGAAGGCCGCAACAGCTTTGCCATCGCCGACGATCTTCCCTAGCGCTGCTGTTCACGAAAAAGGGCCGCTCGCGCGGCCCTTCCCCTGGATCAACTACCGATGGATCACGAACGCAGCGGGATCACACGGATCTCGACGCGGCGGTTCTGCGCACGACCGGCTTCAGTGCTGTTGTCGGCAATCGGATAGGCCTTGCCAGCGCCCAGCGTCTCGATGCGTTCACGCTGCACACCTTGGGCGGTGAGATAGGCGGCCACGGCATCGGCGCGCTCCTTGGAGATGCGGTTGTTCACCGCATCGGTGCCGATGCTGTCGGTATGCCCGACCACCTCGATCATGGTCTGGTTGTATTCGCGCAGGGTGCTGGCCACGCCGTTGAGCGCCCCGTAGAACTGAGGTTTGAGCGAGGTCTTGTTGAAATCGAAGGTGATGCCATCGGGCAGGCTCAGGGTGATGTTGTCGCCCTGGCGCTGAACATCGATACCGGTGTTGGCGGTGCGCTCACGCAATGCGCGCTCCTGGCGGTCCTGGTAGTTGCCTACCGCGGCGCCTCCCAGTGCACCGATACCGGCGCCCACCATCGCGCGCTGACGGCGCTCGGTGGCGCTGTCACCGCTCAACAGGCCGGCGGCTACGCCGATGGCGGTACCGATCAGCGCGCCCTTGCCGGTACGGTTCTGCTGCTGCGAAGGGTTGCCGTACTGGTCGCTCTGCACGTACGAACCACCGGTGGCACAGGCCGAAAGGACGGCAGCGGCCACCAGACCAATGGAAAGATTGCGAACAACGGTAAGTGGGATCATCTGAGTCTCCTTCATGAGCCGGCCGGGCCAGCGGGGATTTGCCCGCGCAGCATAAACAGCACTGCGCAATCCGGACATGATGAAAATCGCCTACCCATGGCATCCATTCATAAAGCTGCCACGGGAACGAAAGCGGCTAACGGCAGAGGTGATAGGCCGCCAGCGCCGCCTCCCGGCCTTCTGCCAGATCCACCAGCGGCTGTGCCGGATACGACGGGGCCATTTCCGCCAGCAATCCGGGCGACAGCCACGGCGCAAAGCGCGCTTTCACCGGCAACTTCGCCAGTTCCGGCACCCAGCGCGTGATGTAGCGCGCCTGCGGGTCGAACTTCTGCGCCTGCGTGACCGGATTGAACACGCGGAAGTACGGCGCCGCATCGGCGCCGGTGCCGGCGATCCATTGCCAGCCCATGCTGTTGTTGGCCAGATCGGCATCCACCAGCGTGTCCCAGAACCAGCGCGCGCCTTGCAGCCAGTGGATGCGCAAGTGCTTGCACAGGAAGCTGCCCACCAGCATCCGCACCCGGTTGTGCATGTAGCCCGTTGCCCACAGCTCGCGCATGCCGGCATCGATGATGGGGATGCCGGTACGTCCTTGCCGCCAGGCCTCCAGCAATGCTTGCTGCGGCGGCGCCCAGGCAAAGCCATCAAAACGCGGATTGAGGTTGGCATCCGAGGTCTGCGGGAAGTGATGCAGCAGATGCCAGGAAAATTCGCGCCAGCCCAGCTGGCGCAGGTAGCCGTCGATATCGGCATTGCGACCGGCACTACGCATTCCCTCCAGCACATGGGCGATGCGCCACGGTGCGATCTCGCCAAAATGCAGGTGGGGCGAGATCAGGGAGGTACCGACACGGTCCGGCAGGTCGCGCTGTTCGCAGTAACCGTTGAGCGCACCGTCGGTGAACACCTCCAGCGTTTGCTGCGCACCGGCCTCGCCGGGCTGCCAGCGCTCCCAGAAACCGGCATCCCAAGCCAATCGCGGCGCCAGGCCCAGTGCCTCCAGGGGCAATCCATCGATCCCATGCGCGGCCAGCATATCCGGCGCAGCGCAAAGCTCCGCCAGACGCCAGCGGCTCAGCGCATTGCGCCAGAACGGCGTGAATACCTTGTAGGGGCCGCCCTGCTGGGTCGTCAGCTCCCAGGGTTCGAACAGCAGATAGCCGTTGTGGCTTTCCACCTGCAGTCCCTGCTGGCGCAGATCGCGCTTGATCGCTGCATCACGCGGCTGGGTGACAGGCTCGTACTTGCGGTTCCAGTACACCGCCTGGGCGCCGGTTTCGGCGATCAACTGCTGCAAGGCCCCGGCACTGGGGCCGCGGCGGATCACCAGATGCGAACCACGCGCACGCAGATCGGCATCCAGCGCGGCGAGTGAGCGATGCAGCCAGGCGTCGGAAGCCGCGCCGGGCGCCCACGTCCCCTCCTCCTCCGGCGCATGCACATACACCGGCACCGGGTCGTGCCCGGCAGCCAGCGCCGTCTGCAATGCAGGATTGTCCTGCAGGCGCAGATCACGCCTGAACCATACCAACGCAACGGACATCTTCAGTCAGAACCAGTCGATTTGAAGGCGCTCATGATAGGTCGTCGCACCGTGAAAAGAGCGCCCGGGATGCTGTGCCATCATCTCCGGGACAACCCGGCCACGCGGCCCGGACGCCCTTACCGGCCGCCGCCAGAGAGAGGAATACTCGATGGAAACGCAGCTCAATCCGGCCGCATCGGTCTACCGGATTCTGGTTTTCGATGAAGTGTACTCAGCGCGCGCGGCCGAGGAACAAGCCGAGAAGAGCAAGCTGTCCGCTTTTGGCACGCTGGCCCGGCTCAATCCGCTGAACCGGCCCAAGACCGAGACCGTGAACCTGTCCAAGTCGGAGTTGCGCTATGAGCCGTTCTGGTATGTGGCCGCGCGGCGCGAGATCGATTACCTGCACGAGGCGGTGTATCCGCTGCAGATCGCCAATCCCTACGCGCGCCAGCTGGAAATCGCCGGGCAGACGTTCGAAGTGCTCGCCAATGGCAACAAGCCCCGGGTGGAGCTGACCGTCAACGAACGCTGCCACCGCAAGATCGATACCAGCCTGTACCAGGACGGACTGAAGCGGCCGATCCGCCAGGCCAAGCTGCAGGGCTACGTGGAGCGCTACCGCGCGATCGAGCAGCAGCAACTGGATCTGCCCGGCGGTATCGCGCCGCAGATGCCGTTCGCCTCGGTGGTGCAGGTGATCAAGTCGCAACTGGCCGCCGAAGCCATCGACGCGCATCGCATCGACAATGACCTGCTCGAATTCGTCAGCGCCAACCTGTACTTCCGCCCGGTATTCGCCTTCGAATATCTGTGGACCGGCGCCGGCAAGATCGGCGTGATCGAAATCGACGGCCTGACCGGCGAGGTGGTCGAGGACGGCCAGTGGTTCCGCGACAAGCTCGATACCGTGATGTCGCGCGAGATGCTGTTCGAACTGGGCGCGGAAATGGCTTCGGCCGCCGTGCCCGGCGGGGGATTCGCGGTCAAGGTGCTGGGAAAACTGACCCAGGAGCGCCAAGGACGCCCCTGAGCGGGCCACTTACTCGAACGATCCCACCGAGTCGTGCGAAAGGTTGTCAAAGCGGGTGTATTCACCGAAGAACTTCAACTTGCACGAGCCGGTCGGGCCACCACGGTGCTTGCCGATGATGATCTCGGCCAGGCCCTTGTCCGGCGAATTTTCTTTGTTGTAGTAGTCGTCGCGGTAGATGAAAACGATCATGTCCGCGTCCTGCTCGATAGCGCCGGATTCGCGAAGATCGGCCATCACCGGGCGCTTGTCGGTACGCGTTTCCAGCGAGCGGTTGAGCTGGGACAGGGCGATCACTGGCACGTTCAGCTCCTTGGCCAGACCCTTCAACGAGCGCGATATCTCCGAAATTTCGGTCGCGCGGTTTTCGCTGTTACCCGGCACGCTCATCAGCTGCAGGTAGTCGATCACGATCAGGCCCAGATCGTGCTCGCGCTTCAGACGTCGGCACTTGGATCTCAGGATCTCCGGCGACACGCCCGGCGTGTCGTCGATGAAGATCTTGGTTTCCTTCAGCATGCGGATCGCGCCGGTGACGCGACTCCAGTCCTCGTCCTCCAGCTGGCCGGTGCGCAGCCGCTGGGCGTTGATGCGGCCGTTGGAGGAAATCAGGCGCATCGCCAGCTGCGATGCCGACATTTCCATCGAGAACACCGCCACGCCCTTCTTGGACTTGATCGCCGCATATTCGGCGATGTTCAGCGCAAAAGTGGTCTTGCCCATTGCCGGACGTGCGGCCAGGATGATCAGATCGGTCGGCTGCAGGCCGGCGGTCATCGCGTCGAAATCGTTGTAGCCGGTCGGCAGTCCGGTGATGTTGCCGCCGTTCTCGAAACGGTTGCGCAGCTCTTCGAACGCGTCCTTCAGTGCGCCGGGCATGGCCACAAAGTCGGTACGGCCGCGGGCGCCCTGCTCGGCAATGGCGAACACCTGCTTCTCCGCCGCCGAAAGCAGTTCCGCACTGTCCCGCCCTTCCGGCTGGAAGCCGTCGTTGACGATGTCGGTACCGACCTGGATCAACTGCCGGAGCACGGCCTTGTCACGCACGATCTCGGCATAGGCGCTGATGTTGGCGGCCGATGGCGTGGTGCTGGCCAGCTCGATCAGGTAGGCGCCATCGCCAATCAGCTCCATCTTGCCCTGCGATTCGAACCACTCACCCAGCGTCACCGCATCGAACGGACGATCGCGCTCGGACAATTCGCAGATCGCCCGGTAGATCAGCTGGTGGTCACGCCGGTAGAAATCCTTGTCGGTCAGCGCCTCGTTGACCCGATCGTAGGCTTCCGGCGCCAGCATCAGGCCACCGAGCACAGCCTGCTCGGCTTCCACCGAATGCGGGGGCACACGCAAGGCGTCGATGCGCTGCTCGCTGCGATCGGCACGATCAGCGCGGTCTTTACGGTCGGAACGGAAACCAGTGCGGGCGGACATGAAAAGCGTATTTCCTGCAGTAAGGCCGTGCGGCCATGTTAGGTGGGCATCGGCCACCGGGATACGGACAACTCTGTGGACAACCTGTCCACAAACCAACCCCGCGCGGGGGCGCTGGCGTACCGGACGTGGGTGGCCATACAGAAAAGTCCCCGGCACCATTGCAATGTCGGGGACATGATTATCGCAAAACCCGACGCCCGGGCACGTACCGACCGTGAATGGGGCTACCGGGGCCGCGCCAGGCCGTCACCTGGGCTGCTGGGTCTGGATCCAGTCGAAGAAGGCATCCAGAAAGCCTTGCAGGAATTTGCGCGTGCCTTCGCTGGCAACGGTGCCGTCCGCCTCGATCAGCCCCTCCTTGAACTGCACGAAGGCCTCCGGCCGCGCCATTGCGGCCAAGCCCACCGCCACCAGCACGTTGCGCAGGTGCTGCTGCGCCATGGCGGTACCGGCACTGCCGAAGGAGGCGCCGATCAGCGCTGCCGGCTTGCCTTGGAACGCATTGTCCCCCTGTGGCCTGGAACCGGTATCGATGGCGTTTTTGAGCACCCCGGGAATGGAGCGGTTGTACTCGGGCGTGATGAACAGTACCGCATCGGCCGAGCGCACCTGGTTCTTCAGCCGTGTGCCCTGGGCCGGAAACCGGCTGTCGTGATCCTGGTTGTACAGCGGGATGTCATCGAGCTGGATGTAATCGAAGCTGGCGCGGTCGCCAGCCAGCTTTTCCAAGGCATGGGCCAGACGCCGGTTGATGGACTCCTTGCGCAGACTGCCAACGAAAACCGCGATCTTGTAAGGGCTCATGGCGACCTCGTCATGAAAAGTGGATAGACACTAGCCGGGCACGCCTTCGCGGTGGATGAAGGAGCGTGCCCACCCAAGGAAGATGGCTGTTTTCACTCCCCTGAAACCGCCACTGCCTGTCGCCGGCGCGCGTGAAGCCGAGTTCATGTGCCCGCGGTGTCTCACGCAAGCTGCGCCGCTGCGGCCACCACGTCGTTCTCCCCCGGCAACACCAGCAACGCGGCGCCGGCCAGTGGTGTATAGGTGTCCACACCGGTCACCCGCCGCAGCGGAATGTCCCCGTAACCGGCCTCGACCAGCGCGGTGATCACCCCTTCACCGACACCGGCGCTATGCCGCCCCTCATCGACCACGACAATCCGCTTGGCACCCTTGGCCTGCGCGGCGATCCAGGCATCATTGAGCGGCACCAGCCAGCGCAGGTCCACCACCCGCACCTTCCAGCCTTGCGCCTGCTCGATGGACTTGGCCGCACGCAGGCTCATGGGCACACCGTTGCCATAGGTGAAGATGACCAGATCCTCGCTTCCCGCACCGTAAACACGTCCTTCACCGAGGGTAAGCGCCTGTTCCGGGGCCGGATATGGGAACAGCCACTGCCCGTCGCCCGCTTCGTACAGGTCCTTGCCCATGTACAGCGCGATCGGCTCGAGGAACACGCACACGCGGCCGTCCACCTTGGCCAGCGCCGCCAAGGTGCGCAGCATCGCCACGGCATCGTCGCCGCGCGAAGGGCAGCCCACCACCAAACCGGGGATGTCGCGCAGGGCCGTGATCGAGTTGTCATTGTGGAAGTGGCCGCCGAAGCCCTTCTGGTAGCCCAGCCCGGCGATGCGGATCAGCATCGGGTTGCGATACTGGTCGTTGGAGAAGAACTGCAGCGAACAAGCCTCGCCGCGCACCTGGTCGATGGCATTGTGCAGGTAGGCCAGGTACTGGATTTCCGGCAGCGGCAGCATGCCCATGTTGGCAAACCCCTGCGCCATACCAAGGATCATTGTCTCGTCCAGCAGGGTGTTGAACACCCGGCGCGGCCCAAATGCTTTCTGCAGGCCCTTGGTCACCGTGTAGACGCCGCCTTTCTGCGCCACGTCCTCGCCGAACAGCATCGTTTCCGGATATTTGGCGAACAGGTCGTGCAAGGCCTGGTTGATCTGCACGGCCAGATGCTTCGGCGGCTGGTTCTCCGGCAAGGCCGCATCGCTGCCGAACACCTGCAGGCGCCGCTCGCGGTAGTCACCCCGCCTGGCCTCCGCCTGTACTTTGTCTGGCGTGTAAGGCGCCAGCGGAGCGATCACCTCGGCCAGCCCGGTCAGGCGCGGGCGCTGGTCGGCCGCTTCGGCGGCGGCAAAGCAGCGCTTTCGGGTCTGTTCGTACAGCGCCAGCACCTCGGCCTTGTCCATCAGCCCCGACTCGACCGCGATCTGCGCCGAGCGCAGCAGCGGATCACCCGCCTCCACCGCGCACAGCTCCTCCAGCGCGCGCCATTCGATCTCGAAATCGGTACCGGCGTGGCCCATCAGCCGCGTGGTGCGCAGATGCAGGAAGGTCGGTCGCCGGGTCTTGCGGCAATGCTCCACCGCACGCTGCACCTCGGCATAGCCACTGGCCAGATCCAGCCCATCGGCATGGAAATAGTCCAGACCCGGGCGATGGCGGAAGCTCTCGGCGATCCAGCCTTCCGGCGTCTTGACCGAGATGCCGATGCCGTTGTCCTCGCAGACAAACAGCACCGGCGCCGGCAGTTTCTGGAAACTGCTCCACGCGGCGGCATTGAACGCGGTCTGCGCGGTGGCGTGGTTGGCCGATGCATCGCCGAAGGAACAGATGGTGATGCTGTCGTCGGGAATCGGCAGCGCATGTCCCACGCGCCTGCCGGCTTCGATCGCCATCGCCGTGCCCAGCGCCTTGGGCAGGTGCGAGGCGATGGTCGAGGTCTGCGGCAACACCCACAACGGCTTGCTGCCCCACACCTTGTGGCGGCCGCCGCTGGCCGGATCATCCTTGCTGGCGGCGAAGGACAGGGCCGAATCCATTACAGGGTCCAGGCCCGGCAATTTGCGGAAACGCTCGGCCATGAAGCCGCCGGAACGGTAGTGCAGGAAGGCCGGATCGGTGTGCCGCGCGGCACGCGCGACCATCGCATTGCCCTCGTGCCCGGAGGAGCCGATCGTGTAGAAGACCTTGTTCTGGACGCGCAACACCCGCGCCATCAGATCCAGATGACGGCTGATCAGCTGTGATTCGAACAGTTCGCGGAAGCCGCGGGCGTCCAGTGCGCTCCCCGGCAGCACCGGCGCGCCGTCCTGCGGCCCTTTGCCAGGCCCTTGGCCCAGCCCGGTTACGAATTCGATGAAATTGGTATCGCAGATCTCGGCGCGGTTCAGGCCCTTCATGCGGGCCGGAAGGGGATTCGGTACACGGGCAAACATGCAGACAGACTCCACGTGACAGTCGCGTTGGGCGGGGAAAAAAGGTTCAGCAGCGGGTGGCGATACGGGCAAGCACCTGCGCCTCCGGTGCGGGCATCGCCACGAAGCCGGGTTGCGCGCGTACCCGCTGCAGCCATTGCTGGATGGCCGGATACGGGGACAGCGCAATGCCCCCGTCTTCGGCGACGGCGGTGTACGCGAACAGGGCGATGTCCGCGATGCCGTAGTCGGGCCCGGTAAACCAGGTAGCGAGCGACAAGTGCCGCTCCATCACCGCCAGTGCGGCATGACCGTGTTCGCGCAGGCGCGGCAGATCATCGCGGCGTGGGGAGTCGTCCCGTGCCCAGCCACTGATGAAACGGGCCACGGCGATATACGGCTCATGGCTGTACTGCTCGAAGAACATCCACGACAGCGCCTGCGCACGCTGCCAGCCATCAACCGGCAGCAAGGGCGTGCCTTCGGCCAGCCAGAACAGGATGGCGTTGGATTCGGTGAGCACGCGCCCGTCGCCCAGTTCCACGACCGGCACTTTTCCATTGGGATTGAGCGCCAGGAACTGCGGCGTGCGGGTCTGACCACCGGCGCTGTCCACCTCGATCCATCGATAGCGCGCGCCAAGCTGCTCAAGCAGCAGGCGCACCTTGTAACAATTGCCCGAAGTCGACATGCCATGCACAGTCAACGGAGCGTCAGGTTTCACCATTGATACGGTTCCAGAAGGTGGCGGCCGGTACAACGTATGCGCCCTCATCACACCGCAATCACTGGCCGTTGGAAAGTGCGCCTGCAGCAATTTCCGGGGGGCCGGCAACAGAAAAGGGCCGGCAAAGCCGGCCCTTTTGATATGCGCGACAGTACTGCGATTACTGGCGGGTGCTACCTGCATCCACTTTGGCAGTCTGTGTCACCACCTGGCCATCGATGACCGGCAGGCGGTCGCTGGCCGGGCGGCTTTCCATACGGACGGTCTTTTCAGCGCCGTCGTAACGGTAGGTCACGTCGTAGCCGATGGTCTGATCGGTGTTGCCCATCGCAATGCGGTTGCCCGGCTTGCTGTCCATCCGCATGGTGCCGGTGCTGCCGTCGGCATTGCGGTAGGTGACGTTGTAGCCGGTTACCCGCGAGGATTCGGAGGTGGTGTTCTCGGTGCGGCACTGGCGCTCGGTGCGGCTGACGACGCGACCACCGACGTGACGTTTGTCGACCTGGTTGCCGATCACACCACCGGCGACCGCACCGGCGGCTGTCGCGGCCTTCTTGCCGTTGCCGCCACCGACCTGGCTGCCCAGCAGGCCACCGATCACCGCGCCGGCGACCGTACCACCGACATTGCCATCACGCTCGGGCAGGCGCTCCTGCACCACCACATCCTCGCACACCTCGTGCGGCACGGTGGTGGTGGAGGTTTCGCGCACCGGCTCGGTACCGATCACCGTGGCATAGGCGCGCTCTTTCTGTGTCATCGGAGCGACCTTCAGCACATCGGCGTAGTCGAGCTTGCCACCGGCAGCCAGCGCATCGCTGACCGCCGCATCGTCGGTGAAGGCGGAATTGTCCAGCACCGGAGTCGTCCCCTCGGTGCCGGCGGCAAGCGGCGCCTTGTCGCGCCCACTCATGAAGGCCGCCGTGGCAATACCGCCCACCAGCAGCGCGCCGGCGGCGACCAGAATCGTTGTGGTGTTGCTCTTCATCGTCGGCTCCTTGCGGTCCATCCGCGCTGACTGGGGGGATTCCAGCATGATAATGCTGAACAGAGGCAGGTATTTCCGCATCTGCCCCTTACAAAATTCAGGCTTCGTCGCAATATTGCGAGCGTCCCCCTCCTCTTCCCGCAGGCCACCCAAATGTCCAGCCCGATACTGCTGCCGTTGATGTCCTGGGCACGCAAGTTGCGCTACCCGACCCTGTTCAAGATCACCGCGGCACTGTTCGTGATCAGCATGCTGCTGCCCGATCCCATCCCGTTCATCGATGAGATCCTGTTCGCGCTGGGCACCTTGCTGCTGGCCAACTGGAAGCGGCGCAAGGATCCAGCCATCGAGCCTGCGGTCATTGCACGCAAGCGCTGAACCGTGCAGCTGATCGACAGCCACTGCCATCTGGACGCGCCCGAGTTCGATGGAGACCGTGCCGCGGTGATCGAACGTGCCCGCGCCGCGGGCGTGACGGTACAGATCGTCCCGGCCATTACCGCCGCCCGCTGGCCCAAGCTGCGCACGGTCTGCACCCTGGAGAGCGGGCTGTATCCAGCCTACGGCCTGCACCCGATGTTTGTGGCCGAGCACCGGCCCGAACACCTAGACCAGCTGCGCGACTGGATCACCCGGGAGCGTCCGTGTGCCATCGGCGAATGCGGGTTGGACTTCTTCGTCGACAGTCTCGACCCGGATGCGCAACGCGCCTATTTCAACGGACAGCTGGTACTGGCGCGCGAGTTCGACCTGCCACTGATCGTGCATGCACGCCGCGCCCTCGAGGAGGTGATCCACACGATGCGGCGGATCGGCGGGCTGCGCGGCGTGGTCCACAGTTTTTCCGGCAGCCCCGAACAGGCCCGGCAGCTGTGGGAGATGGACTTTTTGATCGGCCTCGGTGGCCCGGTGACCTACGACCGCGCCAACCGCCTGCGCGGCCTGCTCACACAGATGCCCCTGGAGTACCTGCTGCTGGAGACCGATGCCCCGGACCAGCCGGACGCCGCCATCCGCGGCCAGCGCAACGAGCCGGCGCGGCTGCCGGCCATTCTCGAGGTGATGGCACAGCTACGCCAGCAGCCGGCCGGCGAGATCGCCGCGCAGACCACCGCCAACGCCCGTCGCCTGTTCGCTCTGCCCGGCCCTTGACCGGGCAACTCGGTTACTCGACCACGGCCATCGCCGCCGTTGAAGTGGCAGCGGCCCTGTCGCGGGGCTTGAGCAGGATTTCCAGGGCCCGGCCGACGGCGGCAAAGGCGAATGCCCCGGTGATGTGGGTGGCCGCACCCAGCCCGGCACCGCAGTCCAGCTTCAGCGCCGCATCCGCGCCCAGGTTGGGGCGCAGCCCGCAGACGCTGCCATCGGCCTGCGGATACTTGACGTTCTCCAGCGAGTAGATCGCCGAAACCCCGAAATACCGCTGCGGATTCTTCGGAAAATTGAACTCGGCACGCAGCTTCTTGCGGATCAACGCCATCATCGCATCGTGCTCGGTACGCGAGACATCCCGCACCCGCACCAGGGTTGGATCGGTACGTCCGCCAGCCGCCCCCACGGTGATCATCGGCAGCTTGCGCCGCCGGCACCAGGCGATGGCCTCGACCTTGACCCGGAAACTGTCACAGGCGTCGATCACCAGATCGAACCGGCGATCCAGCAGCTCGGCCATATTGGCGACGGTCAAAAACGCCTCGACGGCCTCGACCTCGATCTCGGGATTGATCGCCCGGCAGCGTTCGGCCATCGCCACGGACTTGTTGCGTCCATATTGGCCAGCCAGTGCCGGCAGCTGGCGGTTGGTGTTGGAGACACAGATATCGTCGGCATCGATCAGGGTCAGATGCCCGACCGCCGAACGCGCCAGCGCCTCGACAATCCACGATCCGACCCCGCCCATGCCGATCACCGCGACCCGGCAGCCGGACAGGTGCTCGATGGTCCCGGCACCATACAGCCGGTCGATACCGGCAAAGCGTTCACGCAATGACTCTTTCATGCGCCCATTTTAACCGTGGTCGGCAGCAGTCCGTGCGTCGTACCATCGGCATTCCTTGTCCGGAGACACCCGCATGTCAGATCCCGTCCGCACCCAGTCCAAGGCCTCCCGCTATCTGTTCATCCTGGTTCTCGGCCTGCTGCTCGGGGTGGTGGCAACGGTCATGGCGATGCGTGCGATCCAGGAGCGCCAGGACCATTTTCCCGACAGCCTGATGACCGTACTGGCCAAGCAATCGCAGCTGCTCGGCGAAAGCCAGAAGCAGAACCGCTGTGCGCCCAGCGACGTGGCCCCGCGCCTGCAGACGCTGCGCGCCCTGTCCAACGACCTGGATCTGGCATTCCCCGGCCTGAAGGACGATGCGCGCTTCCAGCAGCATGCCAGCCAGTTCCGCGCCACACTCAATGATGCGCTGGCCAGCGTGCCAAGCGACTGTGCGGCGCTCGCCGTCACGCTGCAGAAGCTGGGCAGTGACTGCAAGGCCTGCCATCAGGACTTCAAGTAAGCCGCACCCAATTCACCCGTGGTTGGCGCTCCATTCACGTGCCAAACGACACGATCCGGGTGCCGGGCAAAACCACATGCCCGTAATCCCCATCTGGCAAGGAGCAACACCATGAAGATTCAATTGATCGCTGCAGGCGCCATCGCCAGTCTGGCTCTGGCCGGTTGCGCCACGTCGCCCGGCTACGGTGGCGGCTACAACAATGGCGGCAGCTACGGCAACAGCAACAATGGCTACAACCAGAACCAGTGCCGTGATTGCGGGATCGTGACCCGCATCGACACCGTGGCATCGGGCCGCACCGCACCGGCGGCGACCGGCGCGGTGCTGGGTGGCATCGTCGGCGCGGTGGCTGGCCATGAGATCTCCGATCACACGGGCGGCAGCCGCGGCAACAAGAACATCGCCGCCGTAGCCGGCGCCGCAGCCGGCGCTCTGGCCGGCAACAAGATCCAGCAGAATGTCACCGGCAATTCGTATGACATCCAGGTCCGCATGGATGACGGGCGCGTGATCGTGGTCAACCAGAAGGATCTGGGCGGCATCCGCGAGAACACCTATGTGCGCGTGGTCAACGGGCGCGTCGTACTGCGTTGATTGGCAATGCTCCACGGACAAGCAAAAAGGCCCGCTCGCGCGGGCCTTTTTACTGCCGCCAGCGGCGTATCAGACCGGCTGTACGGCGTCGGCCTGCAGGCCCTTCTGGCCCTGGACCACGGTGAAGGTGACCTGCTGGCCTTCCTTCAGGCTCTTGAAGCCCTGGGTCTGGATGGCGCGGAAGTGCACAAAAACGTCTTCACCATTCTCACGACTGATGAAGCCAAAGCCTTTGGCGTCGTTGAACCACTTGACGGTACCGGTTTCGCGATCAGACATCTCGACTAACTCCCTGTAGCTCTGAGTTTGATGGATACGCCCCGCAAGGCGGCTGACTGCAAGGAGGAAGCGAGGTGCAACGATGCAGCAAATCGTTCGATCTACCCATCAGGCCACGATTCACGGTGACCTTGCCAAGCTCAGCGGCTGCAACTTAACCCGGGACAAATGAAATTGCAATCGGGTAAAAGTCACTCTGTCAACCCCCTTTTGACCCATCAGCCGGACCCCTATGGACTATTCATTCATCTTGTACGTATTGGCCGGACTGCTGGTTGTGACCGGGATCGCAGGCGTCATTCTCCCGGCGCTGCCCGGGGTGCCCCTGGTGTTCGCCGGGCTGCTGGTCGCGGCGTGGACCGACGGGTTTGACCGGGTCGGCTGGCTCCCCTTGCTGTTGCTGGGCGTCCTGACCGCGATTTCGGTGGTGATCGACGTGCTGTCCACGGTGATCGGCGCACAGCGGGTCGGAGCCAGCAAGCTGGCCCTGGTCGGATCGGCGATAGGTACCGTGGCCGGCCTGTTTTTCATGCCGATCGGCCTGTTCGTTGGACCGTTCGCCGGTGCGCTGGCCGGCGAATACATCAACGGGCGCAAGCTCGGCCAGGCCACCAAGGTCGGACTCGGCACGTGGCTGGGCATCGTGCTCGGGGTCGCGCTGAAACTTGGCCTGGCGGTGGCCATGCTCGGCGTTTTCGCCGTGGCGTGGTTCTTCTGAGCGGGCCGCCGGTGTCTCATGACTCCCCCTGCACGAGACAATCACCGACAATCCCGCCTGACCTGACCACTTGCTCCGCAGCGGACATCCTTCCATGGCCCGCATCCGAAGCAGGCTTCAACTTTCCGCGACCGGATCATGCCCATGCGCAGCCTTCCGCTTCATCTCGCCATCCTGCTCGCTCTGAGCGGACCCAGCGCCTACGCGCTGGGACAGGAATCGATCACCGATCCGGCATCGCCACAGGCCTGTTTCGCGCTGGACTCCGATGCCAGCCGGCTGGCCTGCTACGACAAGGCACTGGGACGCTCGCCGGCCGATACCCGCGCCGCCGATGCCGCCGCCGTTGCCGCACAGCAGGCACGCAAGGAAGCCAAAGCCACCGCCAAGGCCCTGGACGAGCCGCTGCCGCGACGCAACGAGCTGTTCGCACATGACGACCTGGCCGCTGCCGCGGCCAACGCCGGGCGCGGTTCGCTGTGGGACAGCCGCTGGGAACTGGCCAGGGATTCGAAGTTGGGCCGTTTCCAGCTGCGTGCCTACAAGCCGGTGTACCTGTTGCCGGCATTCTGGACCAGCAAGCCCAACGTGATGCCGCGCTCGCCCAACCCGGCCAATTCGGTGACCCAGGCCGAGGAGCTGGAAAGCACCGAGCTGAAGTTCCAGCTCAGCTTCAAGACCAAGGTGGCCGAGAACCTGTTCGGCGACAACGGCGACCTCTGGGTCGGCTACACCCAGAGCTCGCGCTGGCAGGCCTACAACAGCGAAATCTCGCGCCCGTTCCGTGAAACCAACTACGAGCCGGAAGTGATGCTGGCCTTCCGCAACGGCTATTCGCTGTTCGGCTGGAACGGCCGCATGAGCGCAGTCAGCTTCAACCACCAGTCCAACGGCCGCAGCGACCCGCTCTCGCGCAGCTGGAACCGGGTGATCCTCAACGTCGGTCTGGACCGCGAGAACTGGGCAGTGATGCTGCGCCCGTGGTACCGCATTCCGGAAGGGCGCAAGGACGACAACAACCCGGATATCGACGATTACATGGGCCGTGGCGATGCCAGCGTCATCTACAACCGCAACGGCCATGAAGTGGCCCTGACCGGTCGCCACTCGCTGCGCAGCGGCGACCGCGCGCACGGCTCGCTGCAGCTGGACTACGGCTTTCCGATCAACAACCTGCTGCGTGGTCATGTGCAGGTGTTCGACGGTTACGGCGAAAGCATGATCGACTACAACCACCGCGCGACCTATGTCGGCGTCGGTGTCTCGCTACTGGAGTGGTTCTGAGGCAATGAAAGCGACAATCTGGCACAACAACCGCTGTTCCAATTCACGTGGTGCGCTCGCGCTGCTGCAGGAGGCCGGTGTGCAGGTGGAGGTCATCCACTACCTGGATACGCCACCGTCTGCGACCGAACTGCGGACCCTGCTGGCCGAAATGGGCATGCCCGCCCGCGACCTGCTGCGCAGCAAGGAGGCCGCCTACAGCGAGCTGGGGCTGGCCGCGCAGCTGGACGACGAGGCGGCGCTGATCAACGCCATGGTCGCGCACCCGGCGCTGATCAACCGCCCGATCGTGCGCACGGCCAAAGGCACCGCACTGTGCCGCCCACCGGAAACCGTGAACGCCCTGCTCTGAGCCCCACGGGGCGACGGACCTTGGCGCTCCCGCCCCCGCCCCTCTACAACGTCTTACCACCCACGGCGAGGATCGCCTCGTACAACTCCTCAAGATGCTGTCGTGGCAAGAACGCGCGATCGTTGATGAAGAATGACGGCGTGCCGGTGACACCACTGCGCATGCCGCTGTCTATATCGGCTTGGATACGCTGTCGGTAGGCCGGATCCTCCTGCGCCGCCACCAGCCCCTCTTCGGACATTCCCAGCTCCCGGGTCAGCTCCCGATAGAATTCCTCACCCAGCTGCGGCTGGGCGCTGTAGAGCGCGTCATGCGCCTGCCAGAAGCGCCCGTATGTGCTTGCATATTCGGCCGTTACCGCCGCTGCCCAGGCCTGCGGATGCGACAGCTGCAACGGGAAGTGCCTGAAAACCACGCACAGCGAGCTGCCGAAACGCTGTTGCAGACGTTTGACCAGCGAAAACGCTTCGCCGCACGCCGTGCATTGGTAATCGCCGTATTCCACCAGCACGACCGGAGCGGCAAGGTTGCCGGCCACATGATCCTGCGCACTCGCCGGAACACCCAGCACACTCATACATGGCCTCCCCAATGATCGTTGCGGACCTGCCGGCCGCGGCCAACGCGCGGGCTGCAGGAGAACCTACCCCGGCGACCGAGCTATCGGCGTGAAGCGCGGCCAACGCTCCAACTGCCACGGCACACCGTCTGGCCACCGCTCCACTTTCCCTGCGCCGATCCCGCAGGCAAAATCCCGCCACACCGACAGGAAGTCAGCGCATGCCCCGCAAGTACCGTTCGTTCTTCGCCTACACCTCGGCCCTGCTGGGCCTGTTGAGTCTGCTGGCGGTGGCCTGCTTCCACTTTCCCGAACTGCTGACCAGCCGCGAGTTCCGCGCGGTCTACAACGAGCAGTTCGCGCGCCACCTGCTGCTGGTCGGGCTGGTGGCCGCGTTCATCCTAGGCACGATGGCGATCCTGCGCGACCGCAACAAGCGCATCGCCACACTCGGCGTGGGCAGTGCCACCTTGGCCGTGCTGCTGGGCGGCACCAATGTGCAGTTCGACGCCATCGGCCAGACGCCCTACTCGCTCGGCCTGGACTGGTTCGTGCTGTCGCTGTTCTTCTCGGCGCTGGTGTTCGTGCCGCTGGAACGTTATCTGGGCAAGCGCGCCCTGTCGCCGCTGCGGCCGGGCTGGCGCACCGACGTGGCCTACTTCTTCATGAGCCACGTGCTGGTGCAGTTCATCCTGATCCTGGTCACCGCCTCGACCTCCACGGTTGCCGCACTGGCCGCCTTCCCGGCGCTGAAGAACCTGATCCAGTCACTGCCGGTGTGGGCGCAGTTCCTGATCGCCGTGTTCGTGGCCGACATGGCGCAGGCGCTGCTGCATCGGGCCTATCACAACATTCCCTGGCTGTGGCGTTTCCACGCGGTGCACCATTCCAGCCGGCACATGGACTGGCTGGCCGGCTCGCGCATCCATTTCGTCGAGATCGTGCTGACCCGCAGCGCGGTGCTGCTGCCGCTGCTGATCCTGGGCTTTTCCACGCCGGCGGTGAACGCCTACGTGATCCTGGTCGGGCTGCAGGCAGTGCTGGCGCACGCCAACCTCGGCATCCGTTTCGGCTGGCTGGAATACCTGCTGGTACTACCGCGCTACCACCATTGGCACCACGCCCGGCAGCAGGACTATGTGGATGTGAACTACGCCATCCATCTGCCGCTGGTGGACATGCTGATGGGCACTTTCAAACTGCCGCGCGACCAGGCGCAGTGGCCGGAGGAATACGGCGTGATGAAGCTGGAAACCGTGCCCAAGGGCATCGTCAGCCAGCACCTGATGCCGTTCCAGGGCGGGCGCAGGTACCAGGACCACGTGGACTGAAAGCTGCCGCCAAGCGCCCCGGCTCAGCGCCAGTCGCTGATGCCCTCGCGCCGGTAGACCTCGGCAAACGCCGGCCGGGCTTTCATGCGCGCGGCATGCGCGGCCAGCGCCGGCCAGCGGTCACTCGGACGCGGCAGGTTGCGGCTCCAGCGCATCAGCATGGTCAGCATTAAATCCACGGCGCTGAGCCGCTCACCGAGCAGGTACGGACCGGCGAAGGTGAGCTGGTCGGCGACCTGCTGCCACGCCGCCTCCAGCTGCACGCGCGCCCGTTCCCGGACCGCCTCGCTGTGGTTTTCGCCGGCGGGTTCGTGCGGGTAGAACCAGCTGCGATACGCCGGCATCAGGGTGTACACGCAGAAGCACATCCAGCGGTAGTAATCGCCGCGCGCCGGGGTTCCCGGTGCCGGTGCCAGCCCGGCCTGCGGATGCAGATCGGCCAGATGCATCACGATGGCCGCCGACTCGGTCAGCACCTGCCCGTCGAGCAGCAACGCCGGCACGCGCCCGGCCGGATTGATCGCCAGGTACGCCGGCGACTTCTGCTCGCCACGCTCGAAGTCCAGCTGGCGCAACTCGTGGTCGATGCCCAGCTCGATCAGCAGCCAGTGCACCACCAGCGAGGCACTGCTTTGCGATCCATACAGCACGACAGACATGGCGTTCTCTCTGGCAGGCGGAACCGCATTCTATCGATACCCCCGGCGCCGGTGCCTCTGCGCCTTGAGCCTTCGCCGGAAAACAAAACGGCCCGGGCAGAACCCGGGCCGTTTCGGTCTCGTCAGCAACGCCGGCGGTTTACTCGACCACCACCGGAATCTTGCCTATGCGGGCCTGCCATTCGCGCGGGCCGGTCTTGTGCACCGACTCGCCGGTGGAGTCCACCGCCACGGTCACCGGCATGTCCTGCACGGTGAACTCGTAGATCGCTTCCATGCCCAGGTCGGCAAAACCGACCACCTTGGAGGCCTTGATCGCCTTGGACACCAGGTAGGCCGAGCCACCGACCGCCATCAGGTAGGCCGACTTGTTGTCACGGATGGCATCGATCGCCGCCGGGCCACGCTCGGCCTTGCCGACCATACCCAGCAGGCCGGTCTGTTCCAGGATTTGGCGGGTGAACTTGTCCATGCGGGTGGCGGTGGTCGGGCCGGCCGGGCCCACCACTTCGTCACGCACCGGATCGACCGGGCCGACGTAGTAGATGAAGCGGCCCTTCAGGTCCACCGGCAGCGCCTCGCCCTTGTTGAGCATGTCGACCATGCGCTTGTGCGCGGCGTCACGGCCGGTCAGCAGCTTGCCGTTGAGCAGCAGGGTCTGGCCCGGCTTCCAGCTGGCCACTTCTTCCGGGGTGATGCTATCCAGGTCCACGCGGGTGCCCTTGGAGGCGTCGTAGGTGATCTGCGGCCAGTCTTCCAGCGATGGCGGGTCCAGCATCACCGGGCCACTGCCGTCCAGGGTGAAGTGGGCGTGGCGGGTGGCGGCACAGTTGGGGATCATCGCCACCGGCAGGTTGGCCGCGTGGGTCGGGAAGTCCTTGACCTTGATGTCCAGCACCGTGGTCAGGCCGCCCAGGCCCTGCGCGCCAATGCCCAGCGCGTTGACCTTCTCGTACAGTTCCAGGCGCAGCTCTTCGGCACGGTTGGACGGCCCACGGGCCTGCAGATCGGTGATGTCGATCGGCTCCATCAGCGCCTCCTTGGCCAGCAGCATCGCCTTCTCGGCGGTACCACCGATACCGATGCCGAGCATGCCCGGCGGGCACCAGCCGGCGCCCATGGTCGGCACGGTCTTGAGCACCCAGTCCACGATCGAGTCGGACGGGTTGAGCATGGCGAACTTGCTCTTGGCCTCCGAACCACCGCCCTTGGCGGCGACGATCACCTCGACCTTGTCACCTGGCACGACCTTGATGTTGACCACACCCGGGGTGTTGTCACGGGTGTTGGTGCGTTTGCCGGCCGGGTCGGCCAGCACCGAGGCGCGCAGCTTGTTGTCCGGGTAGGCGTAGGCGCGGCGGATGCCCTCGTTGGCCATGTCCTCCACGCCCATGGTGGCGTCGTCCCAGCGCACGTTCATACCGATTTCCAGGAACACGGTGACGATGCCGGTGTCCTGGCAGATCGGACGGTGGCCCTCGGCGCACATGCGCGAGTTGATCAGGATCTGCGCGATGGCCTCTTTGGCCGCCGGCGACTCCTCGCGCTCATAGGCGGCAGCGAGGTTCTTGATGTAGTCGACCGGGTGGTAGTACGAGATGTACTGCAGTGCGTCGGCGACGGACTGGATGAAATCTTCCTGCTTGATCGATGTCACGGCGTGCTCGCTTGCTTGGGGCTGGCGGGGGGTTCCAGCCGCACATTTTACGCCCTGCCGCCGGCCCGTGCCCTGCGGGCGTCCCGCCGGCCAAGAGGCATGTGGCGGGATCGCCCCCCTCCGCAACGGCTTGGGGCCGGCCGGCGTCCGGCATTGCCGCACGCCGGCGGACGGACCCGTATTTCCGCCGGCGGACCAGATTGATGGCCGCGGCCACGGGCAGCGCCCACAATAGCCGCATGAACACGCTCGTCCTGATCCTCGACCTCATCGGCACCTTCGTCTTCGCCCTGTCCGGGGCGACGATGGGCGTACGCCGCCGCCTGGATATCTTCGGCGTGCTGGTGCTGTCCTTTGCCGCCGCACTGGCCGGCGGCATCACCCGCGACCTGCTGATCGGCGCCACCCCGGTGGCGGCCATCAGCGACTGGCGCTACCCGGCCATCACCCTGGCCGCCGGCACCGTCACCTTCTTCTGGGCACCGATGATCGAACGCCTGCAATTCCCGGTGCGGATGTTCGATGCGATGGGACTGGCCCTGTTCGCCGTGGCGGGCACGCAGAAGGCGTTGTCATATGGCATCGATCCCCCAATGGCCGCCGCGCTGGGCATGCTCACCGGCATCGGTGGCGGCATCGCCCGTGACGTGCTGCTGGCCCAGGTGCCGCTGGTGTTGCAGGCCGAGCTGTATGCGGTGGCCGCGCTCGCCGGCGCGGCGGTGGTCGCCCTCGGCTACTGGCTGCAGCTGGCCCCGGTGCCGTGCGCCCTGGCCGGTGCCGGCCTGTGCTTCGGCCTGCGGATGATGGCCATGCATTTTGGCTGGCATCTGCCGGTAGCCCTGCAATCCTCCGATCCGCCGCCCCCGGAAGGTCCACGCCGGTAACGCGGTCACGACACGGCACGCTCACGGATGCGGGGCCATGGTGGAGCCCCCTCGCAACAGGAAGCCGCTCATGTCCGCTCCCCGCTCCGACACCCTGATTGGTGATGATGTCGTCCGCAGCCTCGGCCAGCATGGCCGTGCCTCACAGGTGCTGGTCCAGGTCCAGGACGGGTGCGTCGCCCTCCGCGGCGATGTCCCAGACCACCAGACCAGACACGAGGTGGAACAGCTGGTCGGCGCGATTGACGGCGTGCGCGAGGTCCGCAGCACCTTGCATGTGGACTCCGGCGAGCACTCCTTCGGCGCGCCCGGCCAAGCCGTGCGCGACAACCCGGACGGGCAGGAGATCGGCAGGCTCGCCGGGCTTGAGCAGGAACAGGATATGGATCCGGAGCGCTGAGCCGCGCGCCGGGCTCCGCGTACCCGATCGCGCCCGGCACAATGAGCTACCCCGGAGTCATCCCGCCGCCCTACGCCGCCCATGCCGCCCCCGACACCTACCGCCGCCCCGTTGAAACTGCGCGAGCGGTTCCGCGCCATGCGCAACCTGCCGCCGTTCCTGCGGATGATCTGGCAGACCAGCCCGCGCCTGACCCTGGCCAGCCTGGGGCTGCGGCTGGTGCGCTCGCTGGTGCCGGTATCGATGCTCTATGTCGGCAAACTGATCATCGATGAGGCGGTAAGGCTGGCCGGTCTGCCGGGCACGTTCCCGCCGCTGGACCAGGCGCTGGCGAGCGGTTTGCTGGGCCACCTGCTGGTATTGCTGGGCATCGAACTGGCGCTGGCGATCGGCTCGGACCTGCTCGGCCGGCTGGTGGGCTATGCCGACGGCCTGCTCTCGGAACTGTTCACCAACGCCAGCAGCATCCGCCTGATGGAGCATGCCGCCGAACTCGACCTGGAGGATTTCGAAGACCCCGACGTGCAGGACAAGCTCGACCGTGCACGGCGCCAGACCATGGGCCGGATGAACCTGATGAGCCAGCTGTTCGGCCAGCTGCAGGACGCCATCACCGTGACCAGCCTGGCGGTCGGCCTGGCGGTCTACGCGCCGTGGCTGATCGCACTGCTGGCGGTGGCGCTGATACCGGCGTTCATCGGCGAATCGCACTTCAATGCGATGGGCTATTCGCTGAACTTCCAGTGGACGCCGGAACGCCGCCAGCTGGAGTACCTGCGCCAGACCGGTGCCAGCGTGGACACGGCCAAGGAGGTGAAGATCTTCAACCTGCACCGCTTCCTGATCGAGCGCTATCGCACGCTGGCCAACAAGTTCTATCTGGCCAACCGGCGGCTGGCACGCAGACGCGCGATCTGGGGCACGCTGCTGGCGGCGCTGGGCACGCTGGGCTACTACGCCGCCTACGGCTACATCGCCTGGCGCACGGTGCGCGGTGATTTCTCCATTGGCGATCTCACCTTTCTGGCCGGCAGCTTCCAGCGTCTGCGGCAGTTGCTGGAAGGCTTGCTGATCGGTTTCTCGCAGGTGGCCAGCCAGGCCATGTATCTGGATGACCTGTTCTCGTTCTTCGCCATCGAGCCGGAGATCCGTTCCTGTCCGGATGCGATAGCGGTACCGCGGCCGATCCGCGAGGGCTTCGTGTTCGAGAACGTGGGCTTCCGCTATCCCGACGCCGAGCGCTGGGCGGTGCGGCATCTGGATTTCCATCTGCGCGCCGGCGAAGTGATCGCGCTGGTGGGCGAGAACGGCGCCGGCAAAACCACCCTGGTCAAGCTGCTGGCGCGGCTGTACGACCCGGACGAGGGGCGCATCCTGCTCGACGGCCGCGACCTGCGCGATTACGACCTGGATGACCTGCGCGCCAACATGGGGGTGATCTTCCAGGACTTCGTGCGCTACCACCTCAGTGCCGGCGAGAACATCGGCGTCGGCCTGGTCGAGGCGATGGATGACCAGTCGCGGATCCGCGATGCCGCGCACCGGGCACTGGCCGACGAAGTCATCGAAAGTCTGCCCGCAGGCTACGCGCAACTGATCGGACGCCGTTTCAAGACCGGCGTGGACCTGTCCGGCGGCCAGTGGCAGAAGATCGCCATCGCCCGCGCCTACATGCGCGATGCACAGGTGATGATCCTCGACGAGCCGACCGCGGCACTGGATGCGCGGGCCGAGTTCGAGGTGTTCCAGCGTTTCAAGGAACTGTCCGACAACCGCACCGCGGTGCTGATCTCCCACCGCTTTTCCAGCGTGCGCATGGCCGACCGCATCCTGGTACTGGCCGATGGCCGGATCGAGGCCAGCGGCACCCACGCGCAGCTGATGGCCGAAGGCGGCCGCTACGCCGAACTGTTCGAGCTGCAGGCCGCCGGCTACCGCTGAGGCCCGCACAATCACGGTTAATGAGAGGCGCTCTCATTTTGCTAGAATGGGCCGGCTAACTCCGATCCAAGATAAAGAAACGGTATGTCTTCCGCTTTTGGCACCGAAACGGTGCTTGAAGTCCGTCACTGGACGGACGCCTATTTCAGCTTCTCCACCACCCGCGATGCCGGTTTCCGCTTCGAGAACGGCCAGTTCGTGATGATCGGCCTGGAAAACGAAGGCGGCCGCCCGCTGATGCGCGCCTATTCCATCGCCAGTGCGAACTGGGAAGAACAGCTGCATTTCTTCAGCATCAAGGTCCAGGACGGCCCGCTGACCTCGCGCCTGCAGCACCTCAAGCCCGGCGACAAGGTGCTGGTCGGCAAGAAGCCCACCGGCACCCTGCTGATCAGCGATCTGCACCCGGGCAAGCACCTGTACCTGCTGGGCACCGGCACCGGCCTGGCGCCGTGGCTGAGCATCATCAAGGACCCGGAAACCTACGAGCGTTTCGACAAGGTGATCCTCACACACGGCGTGCGCTTCGAGCAGGATCTGGCCTACCGCGAGTACTTCGAGAAAGGCATCTTCGAAGACGAGATCCTGGGCGATATCGTCCGTGACAAGCTGCTGTACTACCCCGCCGTGACCCGCGAACCGTTCCGCAACCATGGCCGCCTGACCGCGCTGATGGAAAGCGGCCAAATGCAGGAGACGCTGGGCCTGCCGCCGATGGACCCGGCCAACGACCGCTTCATGATCTGCGGCAGCCCGCAGATGCTGGCCGACCTGCGCAGCGTGCTCGATGTCCGTGGCTTCCAGGTGTCGCCGCGCATCGGCCAGCTGGGCCACTACGTGTTCGAGCGCGCGTTCGTCGAGAAATAGCGCGCCGTCATGGCGTAACGGATACGCCAGCACCTCTTATGGTGAATAGGCCGGGTCATCACGATCCGGCCTTTTTTTCAGGGATGGGTGGTCATGGGATCGAGCAGTTCCCATATCCGCTTCATCGGACAGCAGTGGGTGGCGCTGCAAATCGAGAATGCCCGGCAGGAGCCTGTCTTGGGGAAGCATTCCGGAAAAGGTCGTGGCGGCGATGCGTGAGTCGCGGGATGCCGCCATCGCGGCACACCGCAAAGCGATCCTGGCAGATGCCCGCTGCGGAAACGCGGGCAAGGCATTCACACGCTCCCCGGCCAAGCAGCTTGTCGCTGCCGAGCGTCTGCCGACGCGGCCTGCTTGCGGGGCAAGGGGGTTTTCCAGCGCTCCGAAGGGGCGACACGGCCTCGCGGTCGAGGGGCCTATCCCCCTTTTTTGCGTTGCCCCGCCATCCCTGGCGCGTTGCCCGTCCTATGCTTTCCTGGTCCGGTGGGGAGCAAGCGCAAGACCGGCAAAGCCATGCAGAGGGGACTGGACGAGCTCAAGAGCAGCCGTCGCTGTGGCGGCACCCTCAGCCGGCCAATGCCGACCGGATATCGGCTTCGATCGATTCCGGACGGACCGTGGGCGCATAGCGCGCCCACACCTGTCCGTCCCGACCGATCAGGAATTTGCTGAAGTTCCACTTGATCGCGGCAATCCCCAGCGCACCGCGTTTTTCCCGCTGCAGCCAGCGCCACAGCGGATGCGCCTGGGCACCATTGACCTTTACCTTCGCCGACAGGGGAAAGCTGACACCGTAATCGAGGCTGCAGAAGCGCTGGATCTGCGCCGCATCGCCCGGCTCCTGATGGCCGAACTGGTCGCAGGGAAACCCGAGCACGACCAATCCGTGCTCGCGGTACTGGCGCCAGAGCTGCTCCAGCCCGGCGTATTGCGGGGTGAAGCCGCATTGCGAGGCCACATTCACCACCAGCAGAACCTTGCCGCGGAAGCGGGACAGATCCAACGGTTCACCGGCCAGCGTGGTGGTCTGGAAATCAAAAGCACTGGGCATGACAACTCCTGCGTCTGGAGGACAAGCCTACGCCCGACAGCGGCGAACTGCGCCGAATCTGGCCTTTTCCAGCCCCATGCCCTTTGACACCTCCCCCCGATCTCCCCCTCGGGTTACCCTCGGGGTTTCGTATTTTCCCGGAGCATCACCTTGACCACCCGCCTTGCCCTCGCCCTTGCCGCGACCCTGGGACTGGCCCTGCCGGCCTACAGCGTCAGCGCTGCCGCCGCGACCAGCCAGTCGGCCGAACAGGCCAATCCGTTCTTCGCCGAGAGCCCGCTGCCGCTGCACTACCCGCAGTTCGACAAGATCAAGGACAGCGATTTCGCCCCCGCCTTCGACGCCGGCATGGCCGCGCAGCTCAAGGAAGTGGATGCGATCGCCAACAACAAGGCCGCTCCGACCTTTGAAAACACCCTGATCGCGCTGGAGAACAGCGGCGCCATCCTCGACCGCGCCACTACCGTCTTCTTCTCGCTGATCGGTGCCGACACCAACGACACCCGCAAGAAGCTGCAGGCCGACTACTCGGCCAGGTTCGCCGCGCACAGCGATGCCATCAACCTCAATGGCAAGCTGTTCTCGCGTATCGAGACCCTCTACAACAACCGCGCCAAACTGGACCTGGATGCCGAAGGCGTGCGTCTGGTCGAGAAATACCATGACAACTTCGTCCGCGCCGGCGCCAAGCTGTCCGAGGCCGACAAGGCAAAGCTCAAGGCCATGAATGCCGAGCTGGCCAACCTGGGCACCAAGTTCAGCCAGAACGTGCTGGCCGAGGTCAACGCCTCGTTCATCGTGGTTGACGACGTCAAGCAGCTCGACGGCCTGTCGGCCGAGCAGATCGCCGCCGCCGCCGAAGCCGCCAAGGCCCGCAAGCTGGAGGGCAAGTACGTCATCGCCCTGCTCAACACCACCGGCCAGCCGTCGCTGACCAACCTGACCAACCGCGAACTGCGCCAGAAGATCTATGAAACCTCGATCTCGCGCGGCAGCCGCGGCGGCGAGTACGACAACACCGCGCTGGTCTCGCGCATCATGACCCTGCGCGCCGAGAAGGCCGCGCTGATGGGCTTCCCGAACTTTGCCGCGTACTCGCTGGGCAACCAGACCGCCAAGACCCCGGAAGCGGTCAACGCGATGCTGGGCCAGCTGGCCCCGGCCGCCGTGGCCAACGCCAAGCGCGAAGCCGCCGACCTGCAGGCGATGATCGACGCCGAGCAGAAGGCCGCCGGCAAGCCGACCTTCGAACTGCAGCCGTGGGACTGGGCGTTCTACAGCGAGAAGGTGCGCCAGGCCAAGTACAACTTCGACGAATCGCAGCTCAAGCCGTACTTCGAAATGACCAAGGTGCTGGAGGACGGCGTGTTCTTCGCCGCCGGCAAGGAGTTCGGACTGAGCTTCAAACAGCGCACCGACCTGCCGGTCTACCACCCGGATGTGACCGTGTATGACGTGTTCAACGAAGACGGCAGCCAGCTGGCGATCTTCATCTTCGACCCGTATGCGCGCCAGTCCAAGCGGGGCGGCGCCTGGATGAACGCCTACGTCTCGCAGTCGGGCCTGAGCGGTGACCTGCCGGTGGTGGCCAACCACCTCAACATCCCCAAGCCGCCGGCGGGCAAGCCGACCCTGCTGACCTGGGACGAAGTGACCACCACTTTCCACGAGTTCGGCCATGCCCTGCATGGCATGTTCTCCAATGTGAAGTACCCGTACTTCGCCGGCACCGCGGTGCCGCGTGACTTTGTCGAGTTCCCCTCGCAGGTCAACGAGATGTGGTCCGACGAGCCGACCATCCTGGCCAACTACGCCAAGCACCATGAAACCGGCGCAGCCATGCCGCAGGCGTTGCTGGACAAGGTGATCGCCGCGGCCAAGTTCAACCAGGGCTTCGCCACCACCGAGTACCTGGGCGCGGCGATGCTGGACCAGAGCTGGCACCAGATCGGCGTGGGTGACGTGCCGGCACCGAAGGATGTGCTCGCTTTCGAACGCGCCGCACTGGAGAAGGACGGCATCTACTACGCACCGGTCTCGCCGCGCTACCGCACCACCTACTTCAGCCACATCATGGGCGGCTATTCGGCCGGCTACTACGCCTACATCTGGTCCGAAGTGCTGGATGCCAACACCCAGAAGTGGTTCCGCGAGAATGGCGGCCTGACCCGCGCCAACGGTGACCGTTTCCGCCAGACCCTGCTGTCCAAGGGCGGCAGCGTGGATGCGATGGAACTGTTCCGCAACTTCGCCGGCCATGAGCCGCAGATCGAACCCCTGCTGGAAAAGCGTGGCCTGAGCTCGGGCACCGCGACCAACTAAGCGGCAGCGATTGTTGCAATGAAAACGCCCGGCCATGCCGGGCGTTTTCATTTGCTGACCACCTGCGGCAGTCAGCGTGGCGCGACATAGCCGCCGGGCACACCGCGCGGCGACAGCACCAGCTGCCACAACTGTGAGTGGCGGGTGCGGAAGGTCGCCATCGAGGCGGCCAGATAGAAGCGCCACATGCGCCGGAACCGCTCGTCATAACGGGGATCGAGCTGCACCCATGCCGCTTCCACGTTGTCGCGCCACGCCTGCAGGGTGCGGTCGTAATCGATACCGAAATTGTGCCAGTCCTCCAGCACGAACAGCCCCTCCATGGCCGTGCTGATCTGTGCGGCCGAGGGCAGCATCGAATTGGGGAAGATGTATTTGCCGATCCAGCGGTCGGTGCGCTCGCGACTGACGTTGGTACCGATGCTGTGCAGCAGGAACAGCCCCTGATCGCCGAGGCAGCGCCGGACCGTTTCGAAATAGCCTCGGTAGTTCTTGACGCCGACGTGCTCGAACATGCCCACCGACAGGATCGCGTCGAAGCGCTCGTCCAGCGCGCGATAGTCCTGCAGGCGGATCTCCACCGGCAGCCCGGCGCAAAGCTCGCGCGCGAAGGTGGCCTGCTCCTGCGAGATGGTGATGCCCACCCCCTCCACGCCATAACGCTCGGCCGCGTACTTGAGCGCCTCGCCCCAGCCACACCCGATATCCAGCACGCGCATCCCCGGGCGCAGCCCGAGCTTGCGGCAGATCAGGTCCAGCTTGGCTTCCTGCGCCTGGTCCAGACTGGCGACATTGCGCCAGTAGCCGCAGCTGTAGACCAGGCGCTTGCCGAGCATGGCCCGGTACAGGTCATTGCCCAGGTCATAGTGGCGCTTGCCCACTTCGTAACTGCCCTGCCCGACCTGCAGGTTGAACAGCTTGGCTTTGAGTGCGTCCCAGACCTCCCCGCTGCCGTGGACGCGCTCGTCCAGACGCGCGTCCAGCAGATGGGTCAGGAAGCCATCGAGCGAATGGGCTTCCCACCAGCCGTCCATGTAGCTCTCGCCCAGCCCCAGCGAGCCATCGGCCAGCACCCGCGCGTGGAAGCGCGGGTCAAGGATATCGATGTCCTGCGGCCGATCCCCGCCGGGAATAACGTCCGCCTCCTGCAGCAATGCCTCGACACGTCGTTGCAGCCCTGCATCCATCGCTGGCACTCCACGGTTTTACGGCTGTGCGAAAAGCCCCCGGTACTCGGCCGCCACGTGTGGCAGCAACACCGCCGCCGGCACATCCACGCTCTGGGTACCGTCCGAATACGGTCCTACCTGATACGGGGGAAACACGAAACGCAGGGCGCCGATCTTGCCGGCGCCATCGAGCACCGGCTGGAACTGGCTGAAATTGACCGCCTCAGCGCCGGTGCCGTCATCGATCATCTTGGAAAGGACACGGATCTGCCGCTGTTGCTCGTCCGGGTCCAGATCCTCGCCCGGCACGCGGGCCATGGCCTGCTCCAGCAGCTTTTCCCGACTGTACTCGCTGATCGCCTGCCACCCTTTGGCGCCGGTGATCAGCTGCTCGGCGGCAAGGGCCTGCTGCTTTTCCGGCAGCCACACGAAGCGCGCGACCAGCGGCTGGCCATGGGCGCCACCGGTATAGCTGCTGCCCTCGGCCGACACGGCCACCACCGCCGGTGTATCGACCAGCATGTCGAAGGCCAGCGACAGTTCGTACGGCGCCGTCGGCTTGTCGTTGCCCAGCGCGCCCACCGCCTTCAGCAGCTCGGCACGGGCATGCTCGGCATACTCCACCAGCGCTGCCGCCAGCCCCGGGTACTTGGCCGCGGCCGGCGGGTAGCTGATTCCGATGACATGGCTGGGGGTGTTCTCGATGACATCGCGCATCTCCACCGGGGCAGGCGCCTGCGGGGAAGCTGCATCGGCAACCTCGGCGCCGGCCGTGTCGGGCGTGGCGGTGGCCGGCTCATCGTTCTTGCATCCGGCAAGTAACAGCAGCATCAACGCTGCGGCATACGTTCCCTGTCCAAACCTGTTCATCGTTTCTCTGTCCTCAAAAATGCCGCGACGTGGGGCCGGGCTCCGTGCTGTGCGGATTATCCGCGCAGGTCGGCATATTCTCCATGACGCCGCATGAAAGCCGCTGCATAGGTGCAGGCGGGGATCACCTTCCACCCCTGCGCACGGGCGTAATCCAACGCCGCCCGGGTCAGCGCCCCGGCGATGCCGCGGCCACCGATCGCCTCCGGCACACCGGTATGGGTGATGACCATGCCGCCCTCCTCCAGCCGGTACTCCAGCACCGCCACGTGGCCGTCCACGAGCAGTTCGAAGCGGTGGTTGGCGGCATCCAGGACAACGTCCTGCGGGCACGGGGAGAGATCGGACATGGGCGAGGCTCTTGAGGGCTGGCCCATTCTGCCCGGTAAAAACACCGGTGTGACGTGAAAGGCCGGGGCGGTGCGGGCGCACCGCGTCACTTTCTGCCCCAATCTTCGCAAAACGCGAGGCACCGGGGGCCATTTCGGCCCTCCAACAGTTGGCATGGCGTTTGCAGCTGTCCAGGCAACGACATACCCAACCGGAGATGCCCGCCATGTACGACCTCGACCGCTCCATCCCGGCCAACGACCACGACGCCACCCTGCTGGAAGGCCTGTTCCAACTGGCCGTCGCCGGCGAAACCGAAGGATGGCAGTTCGACAGGATCGATACCGAAGTGTATTCGCGCCTGCTCACCACCTATAACGCCTGATCGCCCAAGGCGCTCCTGCCGCCGGAATCGCCCAGACCAGGACGACTCCACCGGCGAGAAGGCAAACAGAAAAGGCCGCCCCAGGGCGGCCTTTCCGTTTCCCTGCGCCCCCGGCCATCCGGCGCGGCGACGTTTTCAGCTACTCAGCCGAAGCGCGGGTTCATCAGCTCCTGCAGGAACACCTGCAGCAGCCGCGGCTCCATGCACAGCATGAACAGCACCCCGAACGCGGCGCCGGACAGATGCGCGCTGTGGTTGATGCGGTCACCGCCCTTCCTGTCCATCCAGAGGCTGTAGCCGACGTAGAACACGGCATAGAGGATCGCCGGCGCGGGGATGAAGAACACGAAGATCAGCGACCACGGCGAGACCAGGATGAAGGCGAACAGCACCGCCGACACCGCGCCGGACGCCCCCAGGCTCAGGTAGTTCGGATTCTTCTGGTTCTTCAGGTAGCTGGGCAGGATCGAAACCACCAGCGCCAGCAGATAGAACACCAGATACACCCACCATTGCCCGGTGATCCGCAGCATCAGCCCTTCGATCATCCGGCCGAAGAAGAACAGCGTGACCATGTTGAAGATCAGATGGGCGAAATCGGCATGGATGAAGCCGTAGGTCACCAGCCGGTCGTACTGTTTGTGCCTGTCGATGGCCGGCGGCCACAGGATCAGCCGGTCGGCCAGCTTGCGGTTGGAAAACGCGATCCACGACACCAGGCCGGTGATGGCGATCAGAAGCAGGGTTATCGGTCCTTGCATGCTCATGCCGCCCGGTAGTTGTCGACCATCCTGTAACGCCGCGCGTACAGGCCGAAGGCCAGCGCCGCGATGAAGGCGAAACCAGCGAAGAAGAACATCAGGAACGCCGTCTCGCTCAACCCGGTGGTGGCGATGCGGTCGGTCACCGCCGCATTGCGCACCGCCGCGTTGGACAGCAACACCCACAGGTTGCCGATGGTGGTGGTCAGGTTCCAGAAGCTCATCACCACCCCCTTCATCGAGGCCGGCGCCTGGCTGTAGGCGAATTCCAGGCCGGTGGCCGAAACCAGTACCTCACCGAAGGTCAGCAGCGCATAGGGCAGGATCTGCCAGAAGATCGACATCGCGCTGCCGCCGTCCATCATCACCTGGATACCGCCGATCACGATCCACGCCAGGCCGCTGAAAGCGATACCGGCGGTCATCCGCCGCAGCGCGGTCGGCTCGATGCCGAAGCGGCGCAGCGCCGGATACAGCACCAGGTTGTTGAACGGGATCAGGATCATCACCAGCAGCGGGTTCAGCGCCTGCATCTGCGAGGCGGTGAACCAGCTGGGCATGCTCATCTGCTGGCCCTGCAGCACCCAGGTCGAGGCCTTCTGGTCGAACAGCGAGAAGAACGGCGTGGTCAGGGCGAAGATCACCAGCACCTTGAGCACCGAACGCACGCCCTCCACCGCCATTTCCGGATGCACGCCGCGGGCGCGCTCCAGCTGCAGCATGGTGCCGCCGCCGATACCGGCCAGCACCGCCACCAGCGCCAGACACAGGCAGATCACGATGCCCAGACTCGGCACCAGCGCGAACGACGACGCCGCCAGCACCACGCCCAGCACCGCCACGACCAGCCCCGGGCGCCCATGGCCCGGCACCTTCGCCAGCAGCGCAGTGCGCACCACATTGCCGAAGGAATGCGGATCCTTCGGCGGCAGCGGCACCAGCACGTATTTCTTGCGGCCCAGCCAGAACACGAAGGTCGCCACGAACATCAGGATGCCCGGGATACCGAACGCCCACTGCGGGCCGAGGTTCTTCAGCGCCAGCGGAATCAGCAGCGAGGCGAACAGCGAGCCGAAATTGATGATCCAGTAGAAGGCATCAAAGACGATCTTGGCAAGATGCTTGTTGCTCTGGTTGAACTGGTCGCCCATGAACGAGGCCACCAGCGGCTTGATGCCACCGGCGCCGAGCGCGATGAGGCCCAGCCCCACGAAGAAGCCCTGCCGGCTGTCCTCGAACAGCGCCAGACAGGCGTGGCCGGCACAGTAGATCAGGCTGAACCACAGGATGGTGTGGTACTTGCCGAAGAACTTGTCGGCCAACCAGCCACCGAGCAGCGGGAAGAAATACACGCCGATCATGAAGCTGTGCATGATGTCCTTGGCCTCGCCTGCGCGCGCCTCGGAGGTGACCTCCTGCAACAGCAGCGAGGTGATCAGGAACTGCACCAGGATGTTGCGCATCCCGTAAAAGCTGAAGCGCTCGCACGCCTCGTTGCCAATGATGTAGCCGATCTGGCGGGGCATCCGTGCCGTGGAATCAGGCATTGCTGCCTCGGTACTGGTCGTCATCTAGGGGCGATCCTGCGATACATAAGGTTGCAAGCGTAACCCAACCGGTTACCCGCGCGTCCATAGCGGAGGTGGCGCAAAGGCATCTGCCGGATGGCAGGTACCCCCTACGCGCCCGGCATGCTTTCATGCCCCTTCCATCGGCCCTGAAGCTCCATCATGCCCACTGTCTCCCGCCTGCTGCTGTCCTGCCTGTTGTTGTCCTCGCCGGCAATGGCGGCCCCTGCGACACCGTTGAGCACGCTGGCCGAGCAGTCCGGCTTCCAGCGCACCGGCCGCTATGACGAAGTCCTGGCGCTGTGCGCCGCCTTCGCAGAACGCTATCCGCAGCAGGTACGCTGCGAGGACTTCGGCACCTCGCCCGAAGGACGGCCGATGAAGGTGCTGATCGCCTCGACCGCCGGCGCGCTGGATCCGCAAACCGCCAGCGCGCGCGAGCTGCCGGTGGTGCTGATCCAGGGCGGCATCCATGCCGGCGAAATCGATGGCAAGGACGCCGGCTTCCTCGCCCTGCGCCAGTTGCTCGACGGTGAGGCCGGCCACCACGCGCTGGACAGGTCGGTGCTGCTGTTCGTGCCGGTATTCAATGTCGATGGCCATGAGCGCTTCGGTGCCTGGAACCGGCCCAACCAGCGCGGCCCGGAGGAAATGGGCTGGCGCACCACCGCGCAGAATCTGAATCTCAACCGCGACTATGTCAAAGCCGACGCCCCGGAAATGCGGGCGATGCTGGCCCTGGTCAACCGCTGGGACCCGCTCATCTACGTGGACCTGCATGCCACCAATGGCGCCCAGTTCCAGCACGACATCTCCATCCAGGTCGAGCCGGTCCACGCCGGCGATCCGCCGTTGCGGTCCACCGGCCGTGCGTTGCGCGACGGGGTGATCGCCGATCTGGCCGCGCAGGGCGCGCTGCCGCTGCCGTACTACCCCTCGTTCGTGGTCAACGACGATCCGGCCTCGGGCTTCGAGGACGGCGTGCCGACGCCGCGCTTTTCCCATGGCTATTTCCAGCTGCGCAACCGCATCGGCGTGCTGGTGGAGACCCATTCGTGGAAGACCTACCCGGTCCGCGTCGGGCTGACCCGCAACACCATCGTCTCGGTGCTCGAGCAGAGCGCCCGTCATGGCGCCGGCTGGCGTGCCGAGGCCCTGGCCGCCGACCGCCGCAGCAGCGCGCTGGCCGGTACGGCGGTGCCATTGGCCTGGGCCACCGCCCCCGAGGCCCATCCCGTCGATTTCCTCGGCTATGCCTATACCCGCACGCCCTCGGAGGTGTCCGGCGCGCTGATGACGCGCTATGACGAGACCACCCCGCAGGTCTGGCGCGTACCGATGCGCGACACGATCACCCCGTCGGTCCAGGTGGTCGCACCACGCGGCGGCTATATCGTGCCGGCCGCCCATGCCGAGGCCGTAGGCGCCAAGCTGCGCCAGCACGGCATCGATTTCCGCACGGTCACCTCCAGCAAGGAACATCCGCTGCAGACCTTCCGCGCCGGAAAATCGACCCCGGCCGCACAACCGGTGGAAGGTCACCAGCGGCTGCAGGTCAGCGGACAGTGGCAGGAGGAAAAGCGCACCGTGCCGGCCGGCTCGCTGTTCGTGCCGATCGCCCAGCCCAGGGCGCGCCTGGCGATGACGCTGCTCGAACCGCAGGCGCCGGACTCGCTGCTGCAATGGGGCTGGTTCAACAACCAGTTCGAGCGCAAGGAATACATGGAGGACTATGTCGCCGAACAGGTCGCCCGGCAGATGCTCGACGCCGATCCGGAACTGCGCAGCGAGTTCGAGCGCCGTCTGCGCGACGAGCCGGCGTTCGCCGCCGATCCCGCCGCGCGACTGGACTTCTTCTACCGCCGCCACAGCGCCTGGGATGAGCGTTACCAGCTCTATCCGGTGATGCGCAGCGACGTCAGCGCGTTCTGAGGCCTGCACAGCCCGTCCACGCCGGTGCACGTTAGGATGAAATACGCTCGAATGAATCTGTGCAATGGTGCGCTGGGGCTATCTCGGATTGCTTGTCCTGTCTTTCGCTGGCGCGGCCGAACCGACCGCGCCAGCGCTGAAAGTGGCCACTCTGCGCCTGCCTTCCGAGGCGGTGCAGTGGACGGAACAGCGCGAGCGGATTGTCGCGCTGCTTCAGGAACTGCACCCGGATGTGATCGCCGTGCAGCAGGTGCGGCAGTCGCCTGACGCCCCCAATCCCGCCTGCTGGCTGGCCAGCCGCCTGCAATACAACTGCGACTTCATCACCGCCGATCCGCCAAGCCAGCCGCTGCGCCAGGGCAATGTGCTGCTCAGTCGCGACAGCGTGGTCGAAGATGGCATCACCCTGCTGCATGGGGCCAACCAGTTCAGCGCCGCCGGCATGCAACGCCTGCAGCGCGGATCGAACACGGTGAACGTCTATCTGGTACGGATCCGGCCCGAAAACGATGACGCCAGCGCGCGCGAGCACCAGGCTGCGGACCTGCGCACCTGGATCGCGGCTACCGGTGACGGGTATCCATCGCTGGTGGTCGGCGACTTCTCGGCCTCCACCGGTGAGCTGGTCGAGCAATTGCCCGGGTTCCAGCCCGCACGCAAGAATCCGGCCGCACGCCGCAGCGAGGCGATCCCCGGTGCGCCATCCGGCCACGGCATGGATGTGCTCTACCAGGTGCGACGGTTCGCGGATGTGGCCCAGCAGATGGTGCGGCTGACTTCCGGGGAGGATGGCCCCGCCAACCCGCGGCCGCTGGGGCTGATGGTCACCGTCCGGCTGATCGAGCCTGACGACGCCGCTACACAGGACCCTCCCTGAAACGGAAACGGCCGGGCATCACTGCCCGGCCGTTCTGCTCCGCGCGCCGTCGATCACGACGGCGCCGATCGCCCTCAGGCCATCGCAGCGGCGTAACGACGCTCCACTTCCTGCCAGTTGATCAGGCTGTAGAAGGTTTCAATGAACTCGGCGCGGCGGTTCTGGAACTTCAGGTAGTAGGCGTGTTCCCACACGTCGATGGTCAGCACCGGGGTACGGCCTTCCATCAGCGGGCTTTCCTGGTTGCCGGTCTTCTCGATGACCAGCTTCTTGTCCGCGGTGACACTCAGCCACGCCCAGCCCGAGCCGAACTGGGTCAGCGCGGCCTTGGTGAAATCTTCCTTGAACTTGGCAAAGCCGCCCAGCTGCTCGTCGATCGCCTTGGCCAGCTCGCCCCCCGGGGTGCCGCCGGCGTTCGGGGCGATCACGTCCCAGAACAGCGCGTGGTTGCCGTGGCCGCCGCCCTGGTTGCGCACGCCCTGCTGCAGGTTTTCCGGCAGGGTCTTGACCTTGCGCAGCAGCTCGTCGATCGGCAGGTCCGCGTACTCGGTGCCTTCCAGCAGCGCGTTGAGGTTGTTGACGTAGGTCTGGTGGTGCTTGGAGTGGTGAATCTCCACGGTGGCCGCATCCATGTACGGTTCCAGCGCGTCGTAGGCGTAAGGCAGCTTGGGCAGGGTAAAGGCCATCAGGAATCTCCTTGGGTATGTGCCTGGGGTCTGTGCCCGGCGATGCCGGGCGATGCAGATGCGAGGTCAATGGTAGGCAGGTAGCGGCAACTTACCAAGACCGGTGTAAAGGAAGCTTTGTCCTGTTGCAGCATTCCGACCGATAGGGAGCACCGACGCTGCCGTTGTTATTCCCGGGTGAAAGCATGCCGCCGCAGCTTCCGTTCAAAAAAAGCCAGCGCCACACGTGATAATCGAAGCCCTTCGCAGCAACCTGATCCGCCCCGCCGATGCGTAAGCCCGTTCTTCTGTTCATCGCCCTGTCCCTGCTGGTCGCCGGCCTGTGGGGCATGCACGAAGTGCAGCGTCCGGCGCCGCCGCAGTTCGCCCCTTCACTGAGCAATCCCGCCACAGCTACCGGCGGAGACAGTGGGGAACCGCAAGCACCTCGCGCGCGCGACGTCCTGCCCGCCTTCCTGCCATCCGAGGCGCACGCCACCATCGCGCTGATCCAGCGCGGCGGTCCGTATCCACACCGGCAGGACGGCGGCGTGTTCGGCAACCGCGAACAGCGCCTGCCGCAGCGGCAGCGCGGCTATTACCGCGAATACACCGTGGACACGCCCGGCCTGCAGCACCGCGGCGCCAGGCGGATCGTCACCGGCGGCGACCCGCCCGAGGCCTGGTATTACACCGATGACCACTACGACAGTTTCCGCAGTTTTGAAGTCCCCGCCCCCCGGAGTGCGCCATGAGTGACAGCGGTTTCGACATGGGGCTGGACGATGCCAGCCAGGCCGGCGTGTTTGGCGTGGGCGACGGCGATCTGGGCGGATTGGCTGCCGCCGCGCGTGATGCCGGGCTGCGCGTATGCCGGATCGATCTGCAAGCCTGTACCGACAAGCGCACGCTGCTGATGCGCATCGGCACGCAACTGGACTTCCCGACCGGCTGGAGCCGCAACTGGGATGCGCTGTCAGATGCGTTGCGCGACCTGTCCTGGCTGCCGGGCAACGGCTACGCGCTGCTCTTCAACGATGCCGAGGACCTGCGTCAGGCCGGCAGCGGGGATTTCGACACGCTGCTGGACGTGCTCTCCGAAGCCTCGGCCAGCTGGGCCGAGGACAACATTCCGTTCTGGGCGTTTCTGGAACTGGCCGATGGCGGCGCAGCATCCACGGAACCCACCACCAACTGAGCCGGCTCAGTGCGGTTGCTGCAGCCAGTTGGCCAGACCGGCCAGCTGCTGCGCCTGCACCGTATCCACGACAGGCGCGAATTTCGCCAGGTCATCCGGGGTATAGCCGCCGGCACGGTAGCGCCAGCTTACGCGGGTCGCCGCGCCCTCGGCCTGCAGCGTCCATTCGGCCACACCATGCAGGCCCATGGCCTGCATCGGCCCCAGACCGCCACTCATGCGCAGGGTCTTGCCCGGGTCGACGAACACCACCTGCAGATGCTGCGCCTGCCGGCCACCGGCGATTTCGCAGAAGCAGCCGCCGGCGCGCGGGTCGATCGTCAGGGTGGAGGCCGCACCCCACCAGCTGTGGTCCTTGGGCCACCAGTGGTCGATCTGCGCGGTCATCGCCTCCCATACCTGCGCCGGCGATGCCTGGATCAGCACCTGGTTCTCGACCGTGAAACCCGTCAGCGTGCTGTCTTTGACCGCCGCCTGCGCCGAGCCGATCAGGCCCGACACCATCAGTGCAATACCGGTTGCCGCATAGCGCATGGCCGCGCCCGCCTGTAAGGGAAGGCGCCAGCATGCGCGGCCGGGGCGAACCCCGGCAAGCGGCTCAGCTGTCCAGTTCCTGCCAGCGCGCGTAGGCCGCGTCCAGCTCGGCCTGCACCTTGGACAGCTGCTGGGTATGGGCGGTCACCTCGGCACTGGAACGGGTATAGAACGCCGGATCGTTCATCGCACCGGTCAGGCCTTCCACGTCCATTTCCAGCTGCTCGATCCTGGCCGGCAGCTGCTCCAGCTCGCGCGCATCCTTGAAGCTGAGCTTGCGCTTGGCCGGGGCCGGCGTTTCGGCGGCGACGGGCGCGGCGACCACCGCCGGTGCCGCGGTCGCCGAGGCCTTGGCCACCGCCATCGCACTGGGCGGCGGTGCCGGACGCTGGCGCACCCAGTCGCTGTAACCGCCAACGTATTCGCCGATCACGCCATCGCCTTCCATCACCATCGTGGAAGTCACCACGTTGTCGATGAAATCACGGTCATGGCTGACCAGCAGCAGCGTGCCGGTGTAGTCGCCCAGCAGCTCTTCCAGCAGCTCCAGGGTTTCCACGTCCAGATCGTTGGTCGGTTCGTCCATCACCAGCAGGTTGGACGGCTGCGCGAACAGCTTGGCCAGCAGCAGCCGGTTGCGCTCGCCCCCGGACAGGCGGGTGATCGGCGCACGCGCGCGTTCCGGGGTGAACAGGAAATCCTGCAGATAGGCATGAACGTGCTTGCGCTTGCCGTTGAACTCGACGAAATCAGTGCCTTCGGCCACGTTCTCGATCGCGCTCCAGTCCTCGCGCAAGGTGGCGCGGTACTGGTCGAAATAGGCGATCTGCAGGTTGGTACCCGGGCGGATCTCGCCCTGCTGCGGCTGCAGTTCGCCCAGCAGCAGCTTCAGCAGCGTGGTCTTGCCGCTGCCGTTGGGGCCGATCAGGCCGATCCGGTCGCCACGCAGGATCACCGTGGAGAAATCACGCACCATGGTGCGGCTGCCGAAGGCGAAGGACACATCCTTGGCCTCCATCACCTTCTTGCCGGAGTTCTCGGCCTGTGCGGCCTCCATGCGAACGTTGCCGCCCAGCTCGCGCCGCACGCTGCGCTCGTTGCGCATCGCCTTCAGCCGCCGCACGCGGCCTTCATCACGGGTACGACGGGCCTTGATGCCCTGGCGGATCCACACTTCCTCCTGTGCCAGCAGCTTGTCGAAGCGGGCGTTCTCGGCCGCCTGCGCGTTGAGCCGCTCCTCGCGACGACGCTCGTAGTTGGCCCAGTCGCCGGGCCAGCTGGTGACCTGGCCGCGGTCGATCTCGACGATGCGGGTGGCCAACGCGCGCAGGAAGCGACGGTCATGGGTGACGAACAGCACGCTGCCGCTCCAGCCCTTGAGGAACAT
The DNA here is from genome assembly GCF_056760355.1 of Stenotrophomonas sp. STEN013. Classification (NCBI taxonomy): domain Bacteria; kingdom Pseudomonadati; phylum Pseudomonadota; class Gammaproteobacteria; order Lysobacterales; family Lysobacteraceae; genus Stenotrophomonas; species Stenotrophomonas sp. STEN013. Next base: position 391,274 of record NZ_JBRREO010000003.1, read on the forward strand.
TTCCAGCCAGTCGATGGCTTCAATGTCCAGGTGGTTGGTCGGCTCGTCCAGCAAAAGCAGGTCCGGGGAAGACACCAGCGCACGCGCCAGCAGCACCCGGCGCTTCATGCCTCCGGACAGCCGCGCGAATTCGGCGTCGCCATCCAGATCCAGCTTGGTCAGGGTTTCGGCCACGCGCTGGTCCAGCCCCCAGCCGTCGGCGGCATCGATCTTGGCCTGCACATCGCCCATGGCGTCGCCGTCGAACACCTCGGCATGGCTCAGGCGGTGGAACTCGGCCAGCCAGTGTCCCAGCTCACCCAGGCCATCGGCGACCACGTCGAACACGCTGCCGGCCGCGCCGTGCGGCACTTCCTGCTCCAGTCGCGTGATGCGTACGCCCTGTTGCACGCGCACCTCGCCGTCGTCGGGCTTGATCTCGCCGGCAATCAATTTCATCAATGTGGATTTGCCGGCGCCGTTGCGGCCGATCAGGGCGATGCGCTCACCCGGCTCGATCGACAATTCGACTTTTTCCAGCAACAACGGGCCGCCGACGCTGTAGTCGACGTTCTGCAAAGTAATCAAAGGCATGCGCGTATTGTAAGGCCAGTGCCGGGGTTGCAGGCGGTCAGCTGTCGCTGAACACGTCATCCGGCAGGGCCAGCAACCTGCGCAGGCTGTCCGGCACACGCTTGCCGGGGTGGCGTACCGCCCACAGCTGGCGGGTCAGCGGCGGCAATGGCGTAGCCAGCACCTGCAGCTTGCCCAGCGCGACCAGGTCGGCCACAGTGTGCCGCGACAGGCAGGCCAGCCCCAGTCCTGCGACCGCGCCCTGCTTGATGGCCTCGGTCCCGCCCAGCTGCAGCACGTCGGCAAACCCATGCAGATAGGGCAGCAAGGCCTGCTCGGCGGCCTCCCGGGTGCCGGAGCCGGGTTCGCGCATCAGCCAGGTGGCCTGGCGCAGCGCGACCTCCCCGGCCCCCTGCGCCCATTCCGCGGCCTGCGGGTGCCGCGGGCCGTAGACAATCACCAGCTCATCCTCACGCCAGCGCACCAGCTCCAGCCCCGGCTCATGGCAGGGCCCCTCGATCAGGCCGATGTCCACCTGCAGCTGCTGCACGGCCGCGGCCACCTCGCGGGTGTTGCCGATGCTCAGATCGACATGGGCCTGCTCATTGGCATCCTGCAGATCGGCGATCAGCCCCGGCATGAGGTAGTTGCCGATCGTGGTGCTGGCCCCCAGCCGCCAGCGTACCGGCGCTCCGGCTTCACGCCCGGCGCGGAAGCGCCGTTCGATATCGGCCACCGAGGCGAGCACGGCATGCGCCTGCGGCAGCAGCGCCCGGCCATGGCCGTTGAGCACCAGCCGGCGGCCGATCCGGTCGAACAATGCCAGCCCCAGCAGGCTCTCCAGCTCACTCAAGGCGGCGCTCACGGCGGATTGCGACAGACCGATGCTCTCACCGGCGGCCGTGGTGGTGCCGTTCTCGGCGATGGCGGTGAAGATCTGCAGCTGGCGCAGTGAGAGATGCATTAATTACCCGAAAAACAGGTCGATATTACAAATATAATCCGTTTTACGGATTGGTTTCATCGGATCAAGATGAGCCATCTCCTGATAACCGACCGTTATGAACACTCCCGCCTCTTCACGTATCCCCGGCCTGGTACTGACAGCGGCCGTGGCCGCGTTGTCGATCTGGCTGGGCACATTGCCGTGGATACAGAGCCACGGCATCAGCGCCCTGACCCTGGCCATCGTGATCGGCATCGTGCTGGGCAACTCGATCTACGGGCGCATCGCGCCGCGCACCGCCACCGGCGTGGGCTTTTCCAAGTCCACCCTGCTGCGCGCCGGCATCATCCTCTACGGCCTGCGCCTGACCTTGCAGGACATCGGCCAGGTCGGTACCGCCGGCGTGCTGATCGATGCGCTGGTGCTGTGCTCGACCTTCGCCCTGGCCTGGTGGCTGGGTACCCGAGTGCTGGGCATGGACCGAAACCAGGCGCTGCTGATCGGCGCCGGCAGCTCAATCTGCGGTGCAGCGGCGGTGATGGCGGCCGAGCCGGTGGTCAAAGGCCGCGCCGAGCAGGTCGCCGTGGCGGTGGCCACGGTGGTGGTGTTCGGCACCGTGGCGATGTTCCTGTACCCGGCGATCTACCAGTGGGGCCTGGGCGCGGGCTGGATGCCGCTGGATGAAACCGGTTTCGGCATCTTCACCGGCTCGACCGTGCATGAAGTGGCGCAGGTGGTGGCGGCCGGCCGCGCGATCAGCCCCGAGGCTGGCGATGCCGCGGTTATCGCCAAGATGGTGCGGGTGATGATGCTGGCGCCGTTCCTGGTCGGCCTGTCGGCGCTGCTGGCCCGTGGCAAGGGCGCCGCCAAGGGGCAGCGTTCGAAGATCGCCATCCCCTGGTTCGCCTTCGGCTTCGTCGGCATGGTCGCCTTCAACTCGCTGCAGCTGCTGCCCGCACCGCTGGTCGGCCTGCTGGTCGAACTGGACACCGCGCTGCTGGCGATGGCGATGGCCGCGCTGGGCCTGACCACCCACGTTTCGGCCCTGCGCCAGGCCGGCGCCAAGCCGATGCTGCTGGCCGCGCTGCTGTTTGTCTGGCTGCTGGCCGGCGGCATGGCGATCAACCTGGGTATCGGTGCCCTGCTCTGAACGCACGGCGGCAGGCACGGTCATGCGGCATCTGCGAAAATGCGGCATGACCGACTTCTCCTCCCTGCCGCTGTCCCCGGCACTCGCACCCGGCATCGACGCGCTGGGCTACACCACGATGACCCCGGTACAGGCGCAGAGCCTGCCGCCGATCCTGGAAGGCCGCGATGTGATCGCCCAGGCCCCGACCGGCAGCGGCAAGACCGCCGCCTTTGGTCTGGGCCTGCTGCACCGGCTCGATCCGGCCACCCTGCGGGTGCAGGCGCTGGTGCTGTGCCCGACCCGCGAACTGGCCGACCAGGTCGGCAAGCAGCTGCGCAAGCTGGCCACCGGCATTCCCAACCTCAAGCTGCTGGTGCTGACCGGCGGCATGCCGCTGGCACCGCAGCTGGCCTCGCTGGAAGTCCATCACCCGCATGTGGTGGTCGGTACGCCCGGACGCATCCAGGAGCTGGCCCGCAAGCGCGCGCTGAACCTGGGCCAGGTGCGCTGCTTCGTGCTGGATGAGGCCGATCGCATGCTGGACATGGGCTTCGAGGAGCCGATCCGCGAGATCGCCGGGCGCACCCACAAGGAACGCCAGAGCCTGCTGTTCTCGGCCACGTTCCCCGAATCGATCCGCGAGCTGGCCCGGGCGCTGCTCAACGAGCCGGTCGAGGTCACCATCGACGGCCAGACCGAGGCGCCGTCCATCCACCAGCTGTTCTTCGAAACCGAGCTGTCCAGCAAGCAGAAGGCGCTGGCCGGCCTGCTGCTCAAGTACACGCCCGAATCGGCGGTGGTGTTCTGCAACACCCGCAAGGACGTGGACGAGGTGGCCAACTCGCTGCGCCAGTTCGGCTTCTCCGCGCTCGCGCTGCATGGCGACATGGAACAGCGTGACCGCGACGAAGTGCTGCTGCAGTTCTCCAACCGCAGCTGCAACGTACTCGTCGCCAGCGATGTGGCCGCCCGCGGACTGGACGTGGAAGACCTGGCAGCCGTGGTCAACTACGAGCTGCCGACCGATATCGACACCTACCAGCACCGCGTCGGCCGTACCGGTCGCGCCGGTCGCAGCGGGCTTGCGCTGAGCCTGGTCACCGGCCGCGAGCGCAGCCGCGCCGACGCGCTGGAAACGGCGCAGGGCAATGCGCTGAACTGGCAGAAGACACCCCTGGCCACCGCCCGCCCAGCACAGCTGCCGCAGGCGGCGATGACCACGCTGCGCATCGACGGCGGCAAGACCGACAAGCTGCGCGCCGGTGACATCCTGGGGGCGCTGACCGGGGAGGCCGGGCTGTCAGCCAGGGCGATCGGCAAGATCGACATTTTCGCCACGCGGTCCTACGTCGCCATCACCCGCGAGCAGGCCAACAACGCGGTAGCGCGGCTGGAAGCCGGCAAGATCAAAGGCAAGCGTTTCCGCGTACGCAAGATGTAAACAGGCACCGGGGCGTCCGGGCGCTCACGTCTCTTCCCGGCCCGACACCCGCTCTTCCAGCATTGCCGGGTGATACACATGCCACGGAATTTCCGTGGCATGTGGTGTGTACGGTTTGCAGAAGATTCGCCCACCCTTGGCGCCGCCGCACCCGGCAGGGGTATTGGCCGTCAAGGCATCGGCCCGACGTTGCCGGCATTTGTATCGAGCGCACTGACCGCTGGCGACGTCCAGCACAGGTGCCGAACCTGCTTCAGGCATCGGACACGCGGGACGTCGTCCGAAACGCCGCCGCAACGACCGCCACGCTGGCCGCCAGAAACAGCACACGCGCCGTCCCCTCGCCCATGCCGCGGTGGATCAGCAGCAGGTACATACCGATGCAACCGGCCTGCGCAAACAACGGCCAGGCGACGCGGCGCAGCACACGCCCTGCCAGTATCGCGCTGAGCAGCCAGCCACAGGCAAACGCCAGCGGGTCCAACGGCGGAGCAAATTCATACCTGTTGCAGACGGCGAACCACGCACTCCAGCCAAGCAGCGCCAGCAGCAACGCCAGTCCACCCGACACCCGCGTGGCGCGCATCAGGCAAACACCGCCACACTCTGCCGGCCGCGCATCACCACCCGCCCCTGCTCATCCCAGACCTGCATGTCCTGCGACGAGTAACCCTCGCGCGCATGCTGGCTGAAGGAGCGCAGCAGGAACCATTCGCCCTGTGGCGCCGGATCCAGCAGTTCGGCATTCCAGGTGATCGAGCTGATCGGCGCGGCGACGGTGAAGCCGGTGAACGCGGCCGGCGGCATCGCATCGCCCATCGCAATCAGCGCCAAGGCAGGGTCGACCCCGGTGGCATCGCGATGGCGGACCCAGGTCAGCAACTCCGGAATTTCCGCGCCCGATACCGGCATGGCGCCTCCGGCAGGACGCATCTGGAAGTTCCGGGTAAACGCTGGCGCGAACGGCATCGCCGCCATATCGAAATCGCGGTACGCACCCGGCCCCCGGGCCGGCAGCTCGCCACCGAAATCATGCGCAATCGCGCTTTCGCGGGCGCGGCCGAACACCAGCGACAAGCGTGCCGCCAGGGCCTCGTCCGCGTACACATCCACCCCGACATTCACCACCGACCTGCCCTCACGCAGCACCGTCGGCATGAAGCGCAGCAGGCCAGCGGCCGGACCGATGAAGGTCACCTGCATCGAGCGCAACGGCGGCAACGCGCCGGCGTGGCGTTGCATCGCCGCCGCCACACCCAATGCGCTGACAATGCCGCCGTAGGCGGTACGTCCCTGGCGCCAACTGTCGGGGAGCAGCAGCCCTTCTTCTACGTCAAAGCAAGACAGCAGCTCACGCAAGGTCGGCATTGGGAACTCCGCAGACAGGGACAAGGTGTTCAGTAGACCAGCGTAGCGGTCAGCGGCAAACCGTCAGGCCAGCGCTGACGGCCGCCCAGGCCGTCCAGCTCCACCAGCACCGCGCCACCGACAACCTGGGCCTCGAGCAGGGCCGCCAGCTGCAAGGCGGCAAGCAAGGTGCCCCCGGTAGCCAGCACGTCGTCCACCAGCAGCACCCGCGCGCCCGGCGGCGTGGCGCCGACGCTGACCTCGATGCGATCGGTGCCGTATTCCAGCGCGTATTCCTGCTTCAACGTCGCACCCGGCAACTTGCCGGGCTTGCGCACCGGCACAAAGCCCACCCCCAGCTCCAGGGCCAGCGCGGTGCCGAGAATGAAACCGCGCGCCTCCACACCCAGCACCGCATGCAGACCGGCGTCACGCCACGGCTCGGCCATGGCCTGGACGGCCGCACGCAAGCAGGCACCATCACCCAGCAACGGGAGGATGTCCTTGAACAGGATGCCCGGCTTGGGGAAATCGGCGACGTCGCGGATCGCGCGACTCCATTCGGGATAGGCAGAGGTCATAACAATCCAGGGAAAAGGGGTTCAGGAACTGCAGGAGAGCATCGAGCAACCGGCGCGTTCGCGCGCCCATTCCGGGCGCCGGCGGGCATAGGCCTCGCGACCGGGCTGCTCGTCATAAGGATGCCGCATCACTTCCAGCAGCTCCGTGATACCGGACAGATCGCCCTGTTCGGCAAGATCGATGGCCTCCTGCGCCAGCCAGTTGCGCAGCACATAGCGCGGATTGGCCGCCTGCATCAGGCGGCGACGCTCGGCCATCGGCGGGCCGCCGGCCAGCACCCGCTGGCCATGCCGGTGCAGCCAGTCCTCCAATGCGGGCAGCACCTGCGCGCGCGCCTGGGACGAATAGAACGCCTCCTCCAGCGGCGCCAGCGCTGGAGCGGCCGGATCCACCTCCGCCAGCGCCCGGAACGCCAGCGTCATGTCCATCTGCCCGGCATGCAGCAACTGGCGGAACTGCGCCATCAGCCGCTCGTCGCCATCGCGGAACTCCCCCAGCCCCAGCTTGGCGACCAGATGCGCCCGTTCTTCGGCCGCATAACGTTCACCGAAGGCATCCAGCCCCGCCTGCAACGGCGCCACCTCGTCAAACAGTGGCGCCAGCGCCTGCGCCAGCCGCGCCAGATTCCAGTACGCCACCTGCATCTGCGTGCCGAAACGGTAGCGGCGGCCCTGCGCATCGGTGGTATTGGGCGTCCAGTCAGGGTCGTAGTCCTCCACCCAGCCGTAAGGGCCGTAGTCCAGAGTCAGACCAAGGATGGACATGTTGTCGGTGTTCATCACCCCGTGCACGAAGCCGACCCGCAGCCAGTGCGCGACCATCACCGCGGTGCGCGTGCACACCTGCATGAACCAATCCGCGTAACGCGGCTGACCGGTGCCGCCCAGCTCGGGAAAATCACGGGCAATGCAGAAATCGGCCAATCGCCGCAGCAACACCGTATCGCCACGCGAGGCCGGCAGCTCGAACGTCCCGAAACGGACGAACGACGGCGCCACCCGGCAGACCACCGCCCCCGGCTCAGGGCGCGGATGACCGTCGTAGAACATGTCGCGCACCACCGGCTCACCGGTCGCCACCAGGCTCAACGCCCGGGTGGTCGGCACCCCCAGATGATGCATGGCCTCCGAACACAGGAACTCGCGGACCGAGGAGCGCAGCACCGCACGACCATCGGCGCCGCGCGAATACGGCGTCGGTCCGGCGCCCTTGAGCTGCAGCTCCCAGCGCCGTCCATCGGCCACCAGCTCGCCCAGCGAAATCGCCCGCCCGTCGCCCAGCTGGCCGGCCCAGTTGCCGAACTGGTGCCCGCCATAGTTCGCCGCCCAAGGCTGCATGCCCTCATACAGTGCGTTGCCGGCAAACACCTCGGCGAACGCCTGGCTGCCGACCTCGGCCGTATCAAAGCCAAGCAATCCCACCACCTCGGCCGAACACGCCAGCAACTGCGGCGCGGCGACCGGGGTCGGCATGACCCGCGACCAGGCCGCTCCCTGTACTTCGCGGCGGCGCGATCCGGCCTCACTGTCGCCGGGAAGCTCGCGCAGGAAGCGGTTGTCAAAGTGCAGGGAGTGGGTGCTCATCGTCTGCAGATGGGGGCGCCACCCGCTGGCTGCAACCTCAGCGGCGGCCAGCGGCCAGATCCAGCCTGCCGCCACGCTCCGCCGCCCGCCGGTAGGCCGGACGCTGTGCGATGCGGGCCAGAAAATCCTGCAATCGCGGATAGGCCTGCAATCCTCCACTACGCGAGGCCGCAGCCTGGATCGGAAAGCTCATCTGGATATCGGCGGCGGTGAACCGCTCGCCGGCAAACCAGCTGGATTGCCCCAGCTCCCGCTCCATCCAATCCAGATGCAACTTGAGCTGCGGGCCAACATACGTCTTCATCACCCGGGCGGCGATGGCACGCGCAACCGGTCGGGCGAAAAACGGCATCGGTGCTTTGCGCAGGCGGGCGAACACCAGGCTCATCAGCAACGGCGGCATCGCCGAACCCTCGGCGTAATGCAACCAGTAGCGATAACGCAGCCGCTCCGGCGCCTGCGCGGGGAAAGGGGCCGGTGACAGCTGCCGGTCCGCGTCGTAACGATCAGCCAGATATTCCAGAATCGCGCCGGACTCGGCCAGGATCAGCGCATCGTCCTGCAGCACCGGCGACTTGCCCAGCGGATGGACATCCCACAACGCCTGCGGCGCAAGCCATGTCTGCGGATCGCGCGCATAGCGCAGCAGCTCGTACGGCAGCCCCAGCTCTTCAAGCATCCACAGCACGCGCAGCGAACGCGAATTCTCCAGATGATGGACCGTGATCATCAGCCATTCCACAGATTCAAAGCCGCATGCTAACGAGCCAGGCGCAGCGTGGGTGTCACGGCCAACACGCAGACAAAAGAAAACGCCGGAAGCTTGCGCTTCCGGCGTTTTTGGCTACCTTGCGGTGGCTGGCGTCTGAATTAGACGGCCTGCACCTGGTCAGCCTGCATACCCTTCTGGCCCTGCACGGCGACGAAAGTCACCTTCTGGCCTTCCTGCAGCGACTTGAAGCCGTTGCCCTGGATGGCGCGGAAATGCACGAACAGGTCCGGGCCGCTTTCCGGGGTGATGAAGCCGAAGCCCTTGGCGTCGTTGAACCACTTGACGGTGCCGGTCTGACGATCAGACATATACTAACTCCTGAAACATAAGTTGAAATAATCGCAGCCACCGGGTATCGGGGCCGAGACTGAGTTGCAGGCGTTTGGTAAAGCGGATCGATGAGCGGATCGTTGTAGATCAACTGCATCAGGCCACGATTCACGGTGACCCTTGCAAGCACAGTGGGGCAAACGATACGCGGCTTTTCGCCAAAAAGCGACAAAAACCGTATTCAGGTAATCCGATGGATTCAGGCCCCAAAATATACCGAATGAATTCATAAACTTACCCGCAAAAAACGCACTTCCCTGCGTCTGCAACGCGAAAAATTATAGCCAGACTGCGTGAGATCACGAGCTCGGAGCGTCCGGTGAAGTCACCCAATACGTCCAACGCCGCCATTCGGAGCCCACCAATGATCCAGGCGACCGGACGCCCGGCCACCGCCGATCAGCCCAGCGTGCGCTCACTGCAAAATTCGCGACGCCTGCCACTGAGTGGATCCACAAACGCCAGACACCGCGCCAGCAGCTGCAACGGCGCGCGGTAGTCATCAACGGCCCGCTCGACCAGCTGCGGGTAGATGTCATCTCCCAGAATCGGTGCCCCCAGCGCGGCCATATGCACGCGCAGCTGGTGCTTGCGACCGGTGACCGGCTCAAGGGCATAGCGCCAGACGGCTCCGGTGCGCTCAATCACCGAGATCCGGCTCAGCGAATTCGGCTCGCCCGCGCACTCGGCCATGCGAAAGAACGGCTCACCACGCTCGATACGGCTGGCGCGCTCCAATGGAAACCGCGCCTGAGGCAGTGCCAGCGCCCGCGCCTCGTAGCCTTTGTCGATGCGGCGATCACGGAACAGCCGCTGATAGGCCGCGCGGCTGCGCCGGTTGCAGGAAAACAGCACCAACCCGGCCGTTGCCCGATCGATCCGGTGCAGTGGCACAAGATCACGGTTGCCGGTTGCCGCGACCAGCCGGGTCAGCAACGTTTCACGGACATACTGACCGGCTGGCATGACCGGCAGGAAATGCGGCTTGTCAGCGACCAGCAGATCCTCGTCCTGATACAGCACCTGCTCGACGAACGGAATCCTGGGCTCTTCGGACACTTCGCGGAAATACTGGATTTCCAGCCCCGCCCGCCACGGCTGCTGCGGCATCAACGGCACGCCACCGGCGCTCAGCACCCTGCCCCGTGCAAAGCGGTCCAGCCACTGCGCGCGGGAAACCTGCGGGAAACGCGCACACAGCCCGTCCAGCAGGCAGGTCCAGGAACCGGGCGCCAGTTGCAGGCGGCTGGGCAGATCGGGATCAGGCACAGGCGTACAGGTCGGGAAGGGGGCGAGGCATTATCATGGCCGGTCTTCTTTCCCGGTATTCCCATGGCCCTCACCGCCACCATCCGCAAGGCCGAGCTGCAGATCAGCGACATGGATCGCGGCTACTACGCGACCCACAACCTGACCCTGGCCCAGCATCCGTCCGAAACCGACGAGCGCCTGATGGTGCGCCTGCTCGCCTTCGCCCTGAACGCCCAGGACCGGCTGGAATTCGGCAAGGGCCTGAGCACCGAGGACGAGCCGGACCTGTGGCAGCTCGATTACACCGGCGCCATCGAACAGTGGATCGACCTGGGCCATCCGGACGAATCGCGCATCCGCAAGGCCTGCAACCGCAGCGGTCGCGTGCAGGTGGTCAACTACGGCGGCCATGCCTCCGACATCTGGTGGCAGAAGCAGGGCAAGCACCTGGTGCGTTTCGACAACCTTTCCGTACTGGATTTGCCGGCCGTTTTCGTCGAGCAGTGGGGACAGCAGATCCAGCGGGCCATGCGCTGGAACGTGCTGATCCAGGATGGTGAAGTACAGCTGCTCAACGACCAGACACAGCTGGATGTGATCCCGGTCTGGCGCAAGCGCCCGGCAGAGTGAGATCGGCGTGGCGATGAACACAATCCGCTGCGACGTCCTGGTGATCGGCGCGGGTGCTGCGGGCTTGATGTGCGCCCTCACCGCGGGTCAACGCGGCCGACTTGTGCAGGTGATCGACCATGCCAACAAGGTTGGCAAGAAGATCCTGATGTCCGGGGGCGGACGCTGCAACTTCACCAATACCGGCACCACCGCAGGCAACTTCCTGTCGGCCAATCCGCATTTCTGCAAATCCGCACTGGCCCGCTACACCCCGGCCGATTTCATCGAAATGGTCGAGCGACACCGCATCGCCTACCACGAGAAGGAGCTGGGCCAGCTGTTCTGCGACATTTCCTCCAAGCAGATCGTCAGGATGCTGCTGGACGAATGCGACGCGGCCGGCGTGCAGATCCGTACCGACTGCGGCGTGCAGGACATTGAACGCGGCAGCGACGGCTTTCGCGTGCAGACCGCCCAGGGACTGTTCCACTGCGCCTCGCTGGTGATCGCCACCGGTGGCCTGTCGATTCCCAGCATGGGCGCCAGCGGCTTCGGCTACGAAGTCGCGCGGCGTTTCGGCCACGAAGTGCTGCCCACGCGCGCCGGCCTGGTGCCGCTCACGCTCAGCGGCAGGCACCAGGAGCGCTTTGCCGAGCTCAGCGGCGTGGGGCTGCCGATCGAGGCGCGCTGCAACGGGCAGCGCTTCCGCAACTTCATGCTGCTGACCCATCGCGGCGTGAGTGGTCCGGCGATCCTGCAGATCTCCTCGTTCTGGCAACCGGGCGATGACCTGCGCCTGGATCTGCTGCCGGACCGCGATGCCGAACAGTGGCTGCGCGAGATGAAGCGCGAGCGCGGCGCCGCTGAACTGCGCACCGTGCTGTCGGAGGTGATCCCGCGCCGGCTGGCACTGCGCCTGTGCGAGCACTGGCTTGCCGACAAACCGGTACGGCAGCTGGACGAGCGCGAGATCAAGACCACCGCCGCCCTGCTCGCCGATTTCCCGCTGGTGGCCAGTGGCACCGAAGGCTACCGCACCGCGGAAGTCACGCTCGGTGGCGTGGATACCCGGAAGGTTTCCTCGTCCACGATGGAGTCGCAACTGGTTCCGGGCCTGCACTTCATTGGTGAGGTGCTGGATGTGACCGGCTGGCTGGGCGGCTACAACTTCCAGTGGGCCTGGGCGTCGGGCGCGGCGGCCGGCAATGCGGTGTGAATGCAAGCCCGGCGGAATTGCGTCACAGGCAAGCGTTCTGCGCATAGACGCCATGCCACCCATCGTGTATTAAAACCGGTCTGAGGGGAGTACTGAATGCAGAACAGCAAAGACATCACCTTGCGCCTGTTGATCGTCGATGACAGCGCCGAGAATGCCGAAGCGATCGTCAGCACTTTGCGCAACAGCGGCATCGCCGTGCGCCCTTCCAGGCCACAGAATCCGGAAGAGCTTTCGCAGGCATTGGGCAGCCAGCCGATCGACCTGGTGCTGGCCGCCCCCTCGCACAACATCCCGCAGCTGCTGCTGACCCAGCAGATCGCGGCCAGCGGCAAGGACATTCCGATGATCCTGCTGGCCGACCGGATCGAGGAGAACGTGCTGGTCGAGGCGGTCGCCAACGGCATCCGTGCCATTGCCCTGCGCCAGCGCCCGGAGCACCTGCTCTCGGTGATCGGCAACGAATGGACCGACCTTCAGGCCCGCCGCGGACTGCGCCGGATCGAAGCGCAGATGCGCGAGACCGAGCGCCGCTGCGATGCACTGATCTCCTCCTCGCGCGATCCGATCGCCTACATCCATGAAGGCATGCACATCCGTGCCAATGACGCCTATCTGGATATGTTCGGTTACGAGACCTTCGACGATGTCGAGGGCATTTCGCTGCTGGACATGGTCGCGCCGCAGCACGTGGAGGACTTCAAGCAGCTGCTCAAGTCGCTGAGCAAGGGCGATCCCCCACCGCCACAGTACGAGATCCACGCCCGCAACCAGGACGGGGAAACATTCCCGGCGACCATGGAATTCAGTCCGGCCACCTACGAGGGCGAGAGCTGCTTCCAGGTGGTATTCCGCCGCCGCGAGGAATTCGATCCCGAACTGGCCCGTGAAGTGGAAGCGCTGCGCCAGCGCGACCAGGTCACCGGGCTGCTCAACCGCCCCACCTTCATGGTGCATCTGGAAAACGCGGTGGCGCAGGTCAGCCGCAGCGATGGCCAGTACGGCTTTCTGCTGATCGAGCCGGATCACTACGCGCGGCTGCTGCCCGACATCGGCCTGGATTCGGCCGACGCGCTGATTGCCGCACTCGGCCAGAATCTCGCGGACGTGGCGGGCCAGGACGCCCAGTTGGCCCGCTTTGGCGAGCACAACTTCGCGCTACTGACCCCGGGCGACTATGCCAACACCACCCGCGTCGCCGAGCGGGTGCGCGATGCTTTCGCCTCGCATGTATTCAGCATCGGCGAGCGCTCGGCCACGGTGTCGGTCAGCGTTGGCGGCGTGCAGGTCGGCGAGAAGATCGCCAGCGTCGGTCAGGTTCTGGCCCGCGCCACCGACTGCACCCGCGCCGCCATCGAGCTGGGCGGCAATACCGTAAAGGTATTCGACCCCGGCGCGATGGACCGGGTTGAGGAAGAACGCATCCAGCGCTGGGTACAGCGCATGCGCGATGCGCTGGCCGGCGACGGCTTCCAGCTGCGTTACCGGCCGGTGCTGAATCTGCTTGGCGAGCCGATCCAGCTGTACGACACCTCGCTGCAGCTGGAGAACAACGGCGAACTGGTCAGTCCGATCACCTTCCTGCCGATCGCGCAGGAGCACGAGCTGATGGCACCGATCAACCGGTGGGTGGTCAGCCAGGCGATCCGGGCACTGGGCGAGCGGAAGCGCGCCGGTCATCGCACCCATCTGATGGTACGCATCACGCCCGAATCGTTCAGCGACCCGCAACTGATCGCAACGATCCGCGACGCCCTCCAGGCCGAAGGTGTCAGTGGCGAGCAGCTGTGGTTGCAGATTCCCGAAGCGAAGGTGTTCACCCACCTGCGCAACGCCCAGCAGTTCCTGGCCGATGTCTCGGCATTGGGCTGCAAGGTGGGCCTGGAGCAGTTCGGCTCGGGGCTCGATTCGTTCCAGCTGCTGGCCCACTTCCAGCCGGCGTTCCTCAAACTGGACGCGGACTTCACCGCAGACCCGGTACAGGCCAAGGAACAGTTGCCCAAGACCCAGGAAATCACCAGCAAGGCGCAATCGGCCAACATCCTCACCATCGCCGAGTTCATTTCCGACGCGGCCACGATGAGTCTGTTGTTCAGTGCCGGCCTGGACTATGTGCAGGGCGATTTCGTCGGCCCCGCCGGCGCGCAGATGGACTTCGAGTTCAACTGAGTCCGGCAAGGAGTCCACAAAAAAGCCGCGCACTGCGCGGCTTTTTTTTCGGCACCTGCCTGTCAATCAGACTTCGACCAGCCCCGGAATCGCCACGTCCGGATTCACGTCGGCGTCGTAATCCACACCGTCGATGCCGAACCCGAACAGGCGCAGGAAATCGGCCTTGTAGCCGGCCAGGTCGCTGATCTCATACAGGTTCTCGTTGGTCACCTGCGGCCACAGCGCCAGCACCTTGCCCTGCACTTCCGGCGCCATTTCCTTGTAGTCGGCGCGCAGGCGGCCTTCGCCATCGACCAGCTCCACGGTGCGGCCCTTGCCGTCCACCAGCTGCGGGCGGATGTGATCTGCGGCGTTGGCACCGCCCTGCGGACCGTTGTAGAGGATGTCGTACAGGGTATCGAGCTGCTCGATGCAGCCTTCATGGGTCCCTTCTTCCTTCATCACCTTGAACAGCAGCGACAGGTACAGCGGCATGGTCGGGATCGCCGAGCTGGCCTGGGTCACCACCGCCTTGAGCACCGACACGCGCGCATCACCGCCAATACCCTGCAGCTTGCCGCGGATGTCCTTTACCTTGGCATCCAGATCCTTCTTGGCTGCGCCGATCGAACCGTTCCAATAGATGGCCTGGGTGATCTCTTCGCCGACATAGGTGAAGGCGGTGGTGGTGGCGCCCGGCGCCAGCACACCGGCTTCCAGCAGCGCATCGATCCACATCTGCCAGTCTTCGCCGCCCATCACCTGCACGGTCCCGGCGATCTCCTCGGCGGTGGCCGGCTGCAGCGTGGTTTCGGTCAGCACTTCCTTGTCGGTATCCAGCCCCTTCAGCGTGATCGGCTCGCCGATCGGCTTGAGCGTGGAGCTGATCACCTCGCCGGTCTTCGGGTGCTTGCGGCGCGGCGATGCCAGGCTGTAGACCACCTGATCCACCTGGCCCAGATCGGCCTTGATGATCTCGATGACCTTGGCCTTGACCTCGTCGGAGAACGCATCGCCATTGACGCTGCGTGCATACAGGCCAGCCTGGTGCGCGTACTTCTCGAATGCGGCCGAGTTGTACCAGCCCGCCGTGCCTGGCTTGCTCTCCGTGCCAGCACGCTCGAAGAACACGCCCAGCGTCGCCGCATCGCTGCCGAAGGCCGCCTTGATACGCGCCGCCAGCCCGTATCCGGTCGAGGCACCGATCACCAGCACCTTCTTCGGACCATGGGCCAGCTTGGGCTGCGCCTTGATGTACTCGATCTGCTCCTTGACCGCCGCATCGCAACCAGTCGGATGGGTGGTGACGCAGATGAAGCCGCGCACACGCGGTTTGATGACCATGAAAACCTCGATTGGATAAGCAGAAAAACAGCCCTCGGCTGCGAAACCGGCCCTTCCACAACACGGTCGAAAGGCAGCGGATTCAGCAGGCGGGCACTGAACCGGGAGGATCGTAGTGCGCGGCCGCAGTGAACACAACCGACGCCACCGCATGGAAAAGCGGCTTGAGCACGGGCACGACGCAAAAAGAAAAGCCGCGCGGACGCGCGGCTTTTCCAGACAACCGTAGCGGCCAATCAGGGACGACGTGCCAGCTCTTCCTCGTCCTTGGCCTTGGGCAGCAGATCCTGCTTGCTGACCTTGAACGGACCGATGCTCAACAGCGGCACCGCCACGATGATCGAGGACACCACCACGATAACCGCACCGGCCATGTGCGTCTCGGCCAGGCCTTCCATCGACTCGCCGCCGTAGATATACAGCGCCAGTGCCGACAGGAAGAACATCACCGCGGTGATGATCGTGCGCGACAGGGTCTGGTTGATCGAGCGGTTGAGCACTTCCAGCGGCTCCACACGCAGGCTGCGGAAGTTTTCACGCACGCGGTCGAACACCACGATGATGTCGTTGATGGCAAAACCCATCACCGACAGCATGCCGGCCAGCACCGTGAGATCGAACTCGCGGCCCATCAGCGACATGTAGGCGATCGTCAGGATCAGATCGAAGAACGCGGTGATGCTGGCCACCATCGCGAACTTCCATTCAAAGCGCGCGGCGATGTAGATCAGGAAGCCGATCACCATGAACAGCGTCGCGTAGATACCGTTCATCGCCAGGTCCTTGCCCACCTGCGGACCCACGAACTCGCCTGGCTGGACCGTGGCCGGATTGCCGGCCGTGGTGATGGCCGCCTGGACACGCTGGGCCACCTTCTGCGCGGCATCAGCGGCGTTGTTGTGCTCACCATCCGGGGGCAGACGGATCATCACATCGTTGCCGCTGCCCACGCTCTGCACCTGGGCGTTTTCGATTCCGGCGTTGGCCAGCTTTTCGCGGACCTGATCGACGTTGATCGAATTCTCGAAATGCGTGCGCACCACGGTACCGCCGGTGAACTCCAGCGCGTAGTTGAATCCCTTGAAGCCGATGACGGCAAAGGAAACCAGCAGCAACACCACCATCAACGCAAGCACGGGCTTGCGATGACGCATGAAGTCGATATTGGTGTCGTTCGGGATGATATGAAGTGGAAACAGTTTCATTTGAGGGTCTCTTCCCGATCAGATAGCCACGGACTGCAGCTTCTTGCGGCGTCCGTAGATCAGCACCGCCAATGCGCGCGACACCGTGATGGCGGTGAACATCGAGGCGAAAATACCGATGATCATGGTCAGCGCGAAGCCCTTCAGCGGGCCGGTACCGAACGCGTACAGGGCCACACCGACGATCAGTCCGGTCAGGTTGGCGTCGAGGATGGTGCCCGAGGCCTTCTCGTAACCGGCCGCGATGGCGGCCTTGGCCGGCATGCCCAGCCGCAACTCCTCACGGATTCGCTCGTTGATCAGCACGTTCGCATCGACCGACAGACCCACCGACAGCGCCAGACCGGCAAAACCGGGCAGCGTCATGGTGGCGCCGAACATCGACATCACCGCGACCACGATCAGCAGGTTGAACAGCAGCGCTACCGAGGTGATCAAGCCGAACATGCGGTAGTAGATAGAGAAGAAAACCAGGGTGAACATGAAGGAGAAGACCACGGCCTTGACGCCGCTGGCCACGTTCTCCGCACCCAGGCTCGGGCCGATCACGTATTCCTCGACGAAGTCCATCGGCGCAGCCAGCGAGCCGGCGCGCAGCAGCTTGGCCAGGTTGTCGGCCTCGGCCTTCTCCAGACCGGTGGTCTGGAAATTCTTGCCGAACACGCCATTGACGTTGGCCACCGAGATCACCTCTTCCTTGACCCGGAAGCTGCGCTGCTCCTCGCCATTGACCAGGGTCACTTGCGGAATCCGCTCGGTGTACACCACGGCCATCGGTTTGCCGACGTTGGCACTGGTGAAGTCGAACATGCGTTGGCCACCGACACTGTTCAGCGTCACGCTCACTGCCGGCAGGCCGTTCTGGTCGGTCGCCACGTCGGCCTTGACCATCTGGTCGCCGGTGACGATGGTGCGCTTGTTCAACAGCACCGGGTTGCCGCCACGGTCGCGATAGAGCTTGGCTTCCGGCGGAATCCGGCCGGTGGTGACAGCGTCCTGCGCATTGCCGTCCACAACCGCGCGGTATTCCAGCGTCGCGGTGGCGCCGATCATGCGCTTGGCCTCGGCGGTGTCCTGAACACCCGGCAGCTCGACCACGATGCGGTCTTCGCCCTGGCGCTGGATGATCGGTTCGGCCACGCCCAGCTCGTTGACGCGGTTGCGCAGCGTGGTCAGGTTCTGCTCGATGGCGCCGGAGGTGATCTGGGCCATTTCGCTCTGCGGCACGTTAACGGCGATACGATCACCGCTGACCGCGTAGGTGAAGGTCGGCTGCGACTTGGCCAGTGCCGCACGCGCCTTGTCCGCATCGGCGGCGTTGGCCAGCACCACCTGGATGCTGTTTTCACCGCGCCGCTCGACCGAGCGGTAGGTGATGCGGCTGTCACGCAGCGTGGTGCGCACGTCTTCGGCGAACGCCTCGAAACGCTTGTCCACCGCCGCCTGCTGATCCACCTGCAGCGCGAAGTGCACGCCGCCGACCAGATCAAGACCCAGCACCATCGGCTTGCCGCCAAGGTTGGCCAGCCAGTCCGGCACGGTCGAGGCCAGGTTCAACGCGACGGTGTAGTTGTCACCGGCGGTTTCACGCAGAACCTCGTTGGCACGCGATTGTGCTTCCAATGAAGGCAGGCGGACGATCAGGTTGTTCTCGCCCTCCTCCTCCACCGATTTGGCCTGCACGCCTGCCTCTTCCAGCGCGGCAGTGACACGACCCTTGAGGGTGTCGTCGATCTGTCCACCCCGATTGGCGGTGATCTGGACGGAGGGATCCTTCTGGTAGATGTTCGGCAACGCGTACAGCGTGCTGACAGCCAGAACGATCAGAATCAGGAAGTACTTCCAGCGTGGAAATTCAAGCATTGCAGGATCCTGCGCGACGCCTTCCCGGCGTCGCGACGTGACGGAAAGGGATCAGCCTCAGGCCGCGGACTTCAGCGTGCCCTTGGGCAGGACGTTGCCGATAGCGGCCTTCTGCACGCGGATGCGGACGTTGTCGGCCACTTCGATGGTGACGAAGTTGTCGCCGATGTCGGTGACCACGCCGGCAATGCCGCCAGAGGTCAGCACTTCATCACCCTTGCTGATTTTTTCCAGCATCGCCTTGTGTTCTTTCTGGCGTTTCATCTGCGGGCGGATCATCAGGAAGTACATCACCGCGATCAGGGCGATCGGCAGCAGGAACGTGCCCATGCCCGGGGCGGCCGGAGCGGCCTGGGCGACGGGGAGCAGGATAGCCATCAGATTCATGTATTGGTCCTTGGTGTTGGGTGGCGTGGCCCGGCGGTGAAACCGGTGGCGCCACCACGAAACTGGGTCAGCCGTGAAGTATGCCACGAGCCCGGAACCCCGTCCCGGGCCCGCTTGCGCTACCGCTACTCCCCCGACAGCGCCGGGACGGCGAGGCCTCGGGCTGCATAGAAAGACTCGCGGAACGCCATAAAGGTTCCCGCCTCGATCGCCGCACGTATGTCGGCCATGAGTTTTTCGTAATAGAACAGGTTGTGGATCGTGCCCAGCATCGGCGCCAGCATCTCGTTGCAGCGGTCCAGGTGGCGCAGGTAGGAACGGGTGTAACCGCTGGTGCAGGCATGGCAGCCGCAGCCGGGTTCGATCACGTCCATGTCGCGCTCGTAGCGGGCGTTGCGGATGCGGACCGTGCCGAACGAGGTGAAATAGTGGCCGTTGCGGGCGTTGCGGGTGGGCATCACGCAATCGAACATGTCCACGCCACGGGCCACGCCTTCGACCAGGTCTTCCGGGCGGCCGACCCCCATCAGGTAGCGCGGACGATCGGCCGGCAGGATCGGATGCATGTGGTCGAGCATCGCATTGCGCTCGTGCTCGGGCTCGCCCACCGCCAGGCCACCGATGGCATAGCCGTCGAAGCCGATCTGCTGCAGGCCCTCGGCCGAGCGGCTGCGCAGATCGGTATGCACCCCGCCCTGGACGATGCCGAACAGCGCCGCATCGTTGCCCAGCGCGTCGTGCGCGTTGCGGCTGCGCTGGGCCCAGCGCAGGCTCAGCTCCATCGACTTGCGCGCCACCTCTTCGGTGGCCGGGTACGGCGTGCACTCGTCGAAGATCATGACCACGTCCGAATCGAGCACCTTCTGGATCTTCATGCTCTCCTCCGGCCCCAGGAACACACGGGCGCCATCGGTCGGCGAGGCGAAGGTCACGCCCTCTTCGGTGATCTTGCGGCGATGGGCCAGCGAAAACACCTGGAATCCGCCCGAGTCGGTCAGGATCGGCCCGCTCCACTGGCAGAATCCGTGCAGGCCGCCGTGATCGGCGATCACCTCCAGCCCCGGACGCAGGTACAGATGGAAGGTGTTGCCGAGGATGATCTCGGCGCCAAGCGCCCGCACCTGCTCGGGCAGGATGCCCTTGACCGAGCCATAGGTGCCCACCGGCATGAACGCCGGCGTTTCAACGGTGCCACGCGGGAAGGACAGCTGGCCACGGCGGGCACGGCCATCGGAGGTCTGGAGCTTGAACTGCAATCTGGACATGGAATCTATCTGTCGGTCGTGCGGGCATTGTCGCGGATTGGGCGCCGCGGCGCAGGGCCCGGCGGATCAGGCGTCGTCGTACGCAGCCGGAAACAGCAGCATCGCATCGCCATAGCTGAAGAAGCGGTACTGCTGCGCGATGGCATGGGCGTAGGCCTCGAACACCCGCTCCCTGCCGGCAAAGGCGCTGATCATCATCAGCAGCGTGCTTTCCGGCAGGTGGAAATTGGTGACCATCGCATCGACGCTGCGGATGCGGTAACCCGGGGTGATGAAGATCTGGGTTTCGCCGGCGAACGGATACAGCTCACCGTCCCGCATCGCGCTTTCCAGCGCGCGCACCACCGTGGTGCCGACCCCGATCACCCGGCCGCCGGCGGCGCGGGTGCGGCGCACCTGCTCCACCAGCTCGGCGCCGACATTCAGCCACTCCCGGTGCATCACATGGTGGCTCAGGTCATCCACCCGCACCGGTTGGAAGGTGCCGGCGCCCACGTGCAGGGTGACCTGGCCGAACTGCACCCCTCGCTCGCGCAGCTGCGCCAGCAAAGGCTCATCGAAGTGCAGGCCGGCGGTGGGTGCGGCCACGGCCCCCACCTGCCGGGCGAACACGGTCTGGTAGCGCTCTCGGTCATCCACACCGGGCTCGCGGTGGATGTACGGTGGAAGCGGCAGGCGCCCCGCATGCACCAGCCAGGATTCCAGCGGCTCGGGAATCTCGAAGCGCAGCACATAGAACTCGCCATCGCGCCCGAGCACCTCGGCCTCGCCGCCGGCATCGAGCTGGAGGCGGCTGCCCGGCTTGGGCGACTTGCTGGCACCGATCTGGGCGCGGGCCTGCTGCTCGCCAAGCAGCCGCTCGATCAGGATCTCGACCCGGCCTCCGGTGGCCTTCTGCCCGAACAGGCGCGCCGGGATCACCCGGGTGTCGTTGAACACCAGCAGATCGCCGGGCTGCAACAGCTGCGGCAGATCGCGCACATGCCGGTCATCGAACGCGGCTGGCGCCGGCGGCACCAGCAGCAGACGGCTGGCCGAACGCTCGGCCAGGGGAGCCTGGGCGATCAGCGCCTCGGGCAGGTCATAGTGGAAATCGGACTTCTTCAAGGCCGGAAAATCGTACGGGGAGCCGGCTATTGTAGTCCTGCCAACGGGCGATGCCCGGTCGGCGCGATCAGCGCTCGAACTTGGTGGACAGGATGATGGCGCTGTTGGTGCGTTCCACCCCGTCGATGGCGCCGATGGCGTCGGTCACCACATCCATCTCGCCCACCCCGCCGACCACCACCATCGCGATCAGGTCGTGGTTGCCGCTGACTGAATGCAGGGTGCGCACTTCCGGCAGCTCGCGCAGCGCCTTGACCACTACCGGCATCTTCCGTGGCGACACGGTAATCAGCACGTGGGCGCGGACCTGGCCCTGCTCGTAGTCCTCATGGGTGCGTACGGTATAGCCGGCGATCACCCCCTGCTGCTCGAGCCGGTCGATACGGCTTTGCACGGTAGTGCGTGAAAGGCCCAGCCGGCGGGCGATCTGCGCGGTGGAGGCGCGCGCATCCTCGCGCAGCACGGACAAGAGCCGCTCATCGGCCGGGGATATATTCACATTGCCCACCAGTTTCGTCGATTCGACGAAATTACCCGAAAAACCGTCGAGATCACAGCTGCCATATGTCCAGAATCTCCAGATAATGGGTATATACAAAACTTTGTGGAGATGAGCATGACCGTACTCGGCCCCCTTGCGCCGCTTCGCGCGCACGCCGGCACCCGCCTGACCTCGGGCCTGGACGATGCCAGCATCGAACGCCTGGCCGCTGCCCATCCCGACCTGACCGGCGCCATCCATGCCGCCGCCACCGAATACGCCCGGATCAAGAAGGACGCCGCCGACCTGCTGGATCTGGACGAAAAGGACCAGATCGCGGCGATGCAGGCCGGTTTCGTCAACTTCTATGCCGATGACGCGGTAGTGCCGTATATCGCGCTGGCCGCCTGCGGCCCGTGGGTGGTCTCGCTCAAGGGGGCGGTGCTGTACGACGCCGGCGGCTACGGCATGCTCGGTTTCGGCCATACCCCGGCCGACATCATGGCGGCCGCAGCCAAGCCACAGGTGATGGCCAACATCATGACCCCGAGCCTGTCCCAGCGCCGTTTCGTGCAGGCCATGCGCAAGGAGATCGGCCACAGCCGCGGCGGCTGTCCGTTCTCGCACTTCATGTGCCTCAATTCCGGCTCCGAAGCGGTAGGCCTGGCCGCCCGTATCGCCGATATCAACGCCAAGCTGCAGACCGATCCGGGTGCCCGCCACGCCGGCGCCACCATCAAGCGCGTGGTGATCAAGGGCAGCTTCCATGGCCGCACCGACCGTCCGGCGCTGTATTCGGACTCCAGCCGCAAGGCCTATGACCAGCACCTGGCCAGCTACCGTGGCGAGACCAGTGTCATCACCATCGCCCCGTATGACGAGGCGGCGCTGCGCAAGGTCTTCGCCGATGCCCAGGCCAACCAGTGGTTCATCGAAGCGGTGTTCCTGGAGCCGGTGATGGGCGAAGGCGACCCGGGCCGCGCGGTACCGGCCAGTTTCTACAAGCTGGCCCGCGAACTCACCCGCGAACACGGCAGCCTGCTGCTGATCGACTCCATCCAGGCCGCATTGCGCGCCCACGGCACCCTGTCGTTCGTCGACTATCCGGGTTACGAGACCTTGGACCCGCCGGACATGGAAACCTATTCCAAGGCCCTGAACGGCGCGCAGTTCCCGTTGTCGGTGCTGGCGGTGACGGAGCATGCCGCCGGTCTGTACCGCAAGGGTGTGTACGGCAACACCATGACCACCAACCCGCGGGCGCTGGACGTGGCCTGTGCCACCCTGGCCCGCCTGTCGCCGGAAGTGCGGCAGAACATCCGTGTGCGCGGTGAGCAGGCGGTGCAGAAGCTGGAAGCACTCAAGGCCAGGCTCGGCGGCCTGATCACCAAGGTCCAGGGCACCGGGCTGCTGTTCTCCTGCGAGCTGGCCCCGCAGTTCAAGTGCTACGGCGCCAACTCCACCGAGGAATGGCTGCGCATGCACGGCGTCAACGTGATCCACGGCGGCGAGAACTCGCTGCGCTTCACCCCGCACTTCGACATGGACGAGGCCGAGCTGGACCTGCTGGTCGACATGGTCGGCCGTGCACTGCTCGAAGGCCCGCGCCGCGCGCAGGCCGACGCCGCCTGATCCACCACCTCGCGTGCAACAGGAACGGCGGCCAGTGGCCGCCGTTCTCCGTTCTGCCTAGACCATGCAGCCAAGCGGCCTTGAGTGCGATGCACTGCTAGGCCTGCGGTCCGATGTGCTTCTCGTACCAGTCCCGATAAGGCGTGTTCTTGACCAGGTGACGGTTGAAGTCCTGGGCACCATCCTCCCACCAGACAGGCCCCCGCTCCCCCAGCGCGATTTTTGCAGCGTTGACCGAACTACGTGCTGCCGAAAGTGCAGCAGGATCGCCCGCCACCAATGCGGCTTTCACTTGCCGGCGTGCGGCCATCAGCGTACTGACGAGCACCTCGTGTTCCCGTGGCGAAAGACGGGGATTCGCGACCCGCCAGAGACGGCCGCGAACCACCATGTATCGACCGTCAGGTGTCCGTGGATGCTCCACCCCGCCCGGGCCACTCAATAACCGATGACGCGATACGGCACCACCGGCACGAACTGCACTTCCTTGCAGCCGTCATAGCGGCTGCAGCTGCCGAAATAGCCCGGGCCCCAGTAACGCTGGCGGGCGTCGCGGTTGTACGGGCTGTTGTAGAAATCCGGCCGATAGAGATGGCCCGAGCCGTAGTAACGGAACGGCGTGACCGGCTCGGACACCGGCGCGCGGGACGCCTGCGCCACCGGCGGAGAACCGTCGTCGGCGACATAGCCGAATTCGTTGTCGTAACGGACCAGCCGGTAATAGACAGTTTCCCCGTCCTGCTGGCGGCTGCGCAGACGTTCCAGGCTGCCATCGCCGGCATCGGCATAAGCCTGCCCGCCTTCGAACACCACCTCGCTGGGATTGACGATCTCCTCTTCCAGCGGCGGTGCCGCGTCCACGCCCCAGGCCAGCGCGCCCAGCAGCAATGCCGCCCCGGCCGTGATCCACCCCTTGTCTGCACGCATATCTATCCTCCGTGATACTTGCCCGGTGCGTCGGCACCGGGCCGATGATGACGCGGTCGCCCGTGCACAGGGCGACCATCAATGGCGCGTCCCGGCAGCGGCCGCGGCGTTCGAACCACCGCCGCCAGGCTGCCTCCGCCGGCTCTCCGACACGACGCAGGGGCAGAGTATAGACACAGGCCAGGGGGTCCGTCCCGGCCGTGCGTGGCAGATCTCCGTGGCAACGCTGGCGGCGTGCAAGCCGCCCATCTGCGCCGCCACGGAGGGGCGGATCACTCCCAGCAGCGATCGCTCCGGCCCTTGGGCGACACCGCGCGCGGGCAATCGCGCGGCGCGATGCGGCCTTCGGTGATTTCACCCAGACGCTTGGCGCCGCCTGTGTCCCGCAGGATCTCGAACGCGTCGTACAGACGTCCGGTGGCCGTGTAGGCACGGTAGTGCAGACGCGCGCCGTCCACCCGCAACACCTGGAACAGCTGGGTGTCCTCTGCCGTGGGTTTCATCGTGCCACGTGCCTGCGGCGACAGCCGGTACTGCTTGGGCCCTGCCACCGAGGAGATGTACTGCGGCAAAGCGCCACTGTCGTCGCCACGCCTGCCATAGGTGTGGTCATGTCCCTGCAGCACCAGATCGACCTTGTGCCGCTGCAGGACCGGGCGGATCTGCGTGGCCAGCACCGAGGTGTCCCGCTCCGCCCGCAACGGATACAGCGGCTGGTGCACCACCACGATGTTCCATGGCTGCATGCTGCTGCCCAGTACTTCTTCCAGCCAATCGGCCTGCATCTTGGCCGTCCCCAGATCCAGCGCCGAGGTACCGTCGAGTATCGCCACGCGGATGCCCTGGTAATCGAACCAGTAGGTGGTGCTGGCTGCACCGGGCGCACCGTTGCCCGGCAAGGCAAAGCTCAGCGGCCAATGTCTGCCGAGTACGCGACGCTCCTGCGGGGTGTCCTCGAACTCCTCGAAATATTCGTGGTTGCCCGCCGCGGGCGCCACCGCCATGCCCGGCAACAGCCAGCCACCGGCGGCGAACCACTCGCCCCACTCGTTGTCGTCCTCGCCATCCCCCCCACTGACCAGATCGCCGGCGAACAAGGCAAGGCGTGCATCGGGAGCGGTCTGCCAGCCCTGCCGGATAACCCGGCTGACATGGCTGAGGTTCTTGTTCTGGGTATCGCCGAAGTACAGCAGCGTCAGCGGCTGACCCGCCGCGCCAGCGGTACGGAAGTGATGCCAGGCGCTCCACGTGTCCTGTCCCTGCACCCGGTAGGCGTAGAGCGTGTCCGGCAACAGCCCCTGGACGTCGACCCGGTGGTGTTGCGACACGCCGTTCTCGCTTTGCAACAGGCCGCTGCGGGCCGCAAGCGCACGCACCTGCCCCAGGTCCGGTGAATCCCCGGCAAGCGCGAGCTCCAGCTGTGGCGCGGCCGACAGCGGCGAGGTCCGCCACGCCACCGCGAAACCCTGCGCGGCATCCTGCGCCGGCGAGGCGACGATGCGATCGGGGACACCCGTGGCCGCGTAGTGCCTGCTGCCCGCCGGTACCTGCGTGTTCGGCTCCGCGGGCCGCGGGGGCCCCACCCCCCCCGCCGCCCCCCACATTGCGGGCACCAGCAGCCCCCCCCACCAGCCCCCGGGGGTGCCCCCGCGCCCGACAGGCGCCCCGGACGCGGGCTGGCGCGATACCGCC